>NZ_LKBR01000005.1:0-174166 GCF_002723595.1 Pseudomonas sp. ICMP 460 | reverse complement strand
TGTGAAGACGATAGAACCGAAAGTTCGATCTCACAAAACACCGAAAGCTGTCACATACCCAATTTGCTGAAGCGAGGCCATCAGGTCACGACTCAGTACCCGAATTTCTTGACGACCATAGAGCATTGGAACCACCTGATCCCATCCCGAACTCAGTAGTGAAACGATGCATCGCCGATGGTAGTGTGGGGTTTCCCCATGTGAGAGTAGGTCATCGTCAAGATTAAATTCCAGAACCCCTGTTTGCTAACGCAAACAGGGGTTTTGTTTTGGGCGGTCGGAAACCCTGGAAACCTTGCTTGCCCACGGCTGGGCCGAGACAAATGTGCACAGTTCTTTCATCCCTAGACCGCCCACGCCGCCTTCAATGCTAAAGTCGATCCCTCGATTTTGGTTTTCCCAAGGAAGCCGTTATGCCGTATGCGACGTCCCTCAGTGCTGGCTTCATGGTGGTTCACGGCAACCGCCTGGATGAGCTGCGCAGCCTGGTCGTCAGTTGGATGCGGCGTTATCCGCTCGCGCCCCTGGAAAATGAAATCGCTCTGGTTCAAAGCAATGGCATCGCCCAATGGCTCAAGTTAGCCCTTGCTGAAGACCCGGAAGAAGATGATATGGGTGGCTGCGGCATTGCTGCGGCAATCGATGTGCAACTCCCCGGCAGTTTCATGTGGCAGCTCTATCGTATGGTCTTGGGCCGTGACGAAATTCCGCCCAAGTCCCTGCTCGATAAAGCACCACTGACGTGGCGCCTGATGCGCCTGCTACCCCAGCTCATCGACCAACCGCACTTTGAGCCGTTGCAGCGATTCCTCACCCATGACACTGACCTGCGTAAACGCTACCAACTCGCCGAGCGTTTGGCTGACTTGTTCGACCAATACCAGGTATACCGCGCCGATTGGCTGGAAGATTGGGCCGCTGGCCGCCACCAACTGCGCAACGGGCGGGGCGAATCCAAGCCGCTGAACCCCGCTAACTGCTGGCAGGCTGAGCTGTGGCGCGCACTCCTGTTGGATGTGGGTGAAGAAGGCATGGCCGAAAGTCGCGCCGGCGTTCACCAGCGCTTTATCGAACGCATCAATACGCTTGAGCAAGCGCCTGCGGGCTTGCCTTCCCGCGTGATCGTTTTCGGCATTTCATCCTTGCCCGCCCAGGCACTGGAAGCACTCGCCGGCCTGGCACGCTTCAGCCAAGTGCTGCTGTGTGTGCACAACCCTTGCCGTCACCATTGGTCCGACATCGTCGCCGACAAAGACCTGCTGCGTAACGAGTACAAACGCCAAGCGCGCAAGGCCGGCATGCCCGTCACCATCGACCCGCAAACCCTGCATCAGCATGCTCACCCGCTGCTGGCCGCCTGGGGTAAACAGGGCCGTGACTACATCAGCCTGCTCGACAGTTATGACGATCCCAACAGCTACCGCGCAGCGTTTAGTGATGGTCGAATCGACCTGTTCAGTGACAGCGAACCCACCACGCTGCTCAACCAGTTGCAAAACGATATTCTCGAGCTGCGCCCACTCAATGAAACACGTGAGTTTTGGCCGGCTGTCGATCTGCAACGCGATACCTCGATTCGCTTCCACATCGCCCACAGCGCACAACGCGAAGTAGAAATACTCCACGACCAATTGCTGCAACGCTTCAGTGCCGACCCTGCGCTACGCCCCTGCGACATCATCGTCATGGTGCCTGACGTTGACAGCTATGCACCGCACATCCGCGCCGTGTTCGGACAGCTTGAGCGAAACGAGCCACGCTTCATCCCGTTTACCCTGACCGACCAAGGCCAGCGTGGCCGCGACCCTCTGCTGATCGCCGTCGAGCATCTGCTAAAGCTGCCCGACAGCCGCTTCCCGGTCAGCGAAATTCTCGACCTGCTCGACGTTCCGGCCCTGCGTGAACGTTTCGCCATCAAAGAACGCGACCTGCCCACACTGCACCGCTGGATCGAAGGCGCCGGCATCCGTTGGGGCCTCAACGCCGAGCAACGTGCGGGCTTGGGTTTACCGAAAGAGCTGGAACAAAACAGTTGGCGATTCGGCCTGCGCCGCATGCTCTTGGGTTACGCAGTCGGCACCGGCGTCGCGTGTGACGGTATCGAGCCTTACGACGAAATCGGTGGCCTCGACGCCGCCTTGATTGGCCCGCTGGTTGCGTTGCTCGATGCGCTGAACGACGCCCATCACGCTTTGTCACAACCGGCCGCGCCACAGGAATGGGGCGAGCGCCTGCAACGCCTGATGCAGTTATTCTTCCTCGCGAGCAGCGAACACGACGACTACCTGCTGAGCCAGCTCGAACAGCTCAGAGAAGATTGGCTGGAAACGTGCGAGTCCGTCGGCCTGCAGGACGAGTTACCGCTTACCGTAGTCCGTGAAGCCTGGTTAGCTGGCCTGGACCAAGGCCGCTTGTCCCAGCGGTTCCTCGCCGGAGCGGTCAATTTTTGTACGCTGATGCCCATGCGTGCGATCCCGTTCAAACTCGTCTGCCTGCTCGGCATGAACGACGGTGACTACCCGCGTGCCCAACCGCCGCTGGACTTTGACTTGATGGGCAGCGACTACCGCCCCGGCGACCGTTCACGCCGTGAAGACGACCGCTACCTGCTGCTTGAGGCGCTGCTGTCGGCCCGCGACCAGCTCTATATCAGTTGGGTAGGTCGCAGCATTCGCGACAACAGTGAGCGCCCGGCCTCGGTATTGATCGGCCAATTGCGTGACCATATCGCCAGCGGCTGGCACAGCGCACAACCAGATACAGCGCTTATCGATGCGATGACCCAGGAGCACCCGCTCCAGCCTTTCAGCGCGCGCTACTTTCACGCAGGTGACGCGCTGTTCAGCTACGCCCGCGAATGGCAGTTGCTGCACCAAACACCCGGCGGCCTCTTGAACCAGGAAGCATTGCCCGCGCATCAACAAGACGAACCGCTGAGCCTCGGCCAGTTGCAGGACTTCCTGCGTAACCCGGTCAAACACTTCTTCAGCCAGCGTCTGAAAGTGTTCTTCGAAGCCGCCGAAGTACCGCTGGCCGACGAAGAACCGTTCGTGCTCGACGCGCTGCAACGCTACAGCCTCAGCGATAGCTTGCTCAACGCCGCACTCAGCCAGCCGGATCATGTCGACCAGGCCCTGCATGCTCAGGCCCTGCGCCTGCAAGGCAGCGGCTTGCTGCCCATGGTCGGTTTCGGCGAATGCCTGCGCAACGAATTGGTCGAGCCATTGCCCGATCTACTGCACCGTTACCAACAATTACTGGCGCTCTGGCCCACGCCACAAACGGCGGCCGAACCGATCAATTTTGAGCACAACGGTATTCACTTGGAAGGCTGGGTCGGCGGCCTGCATCGGCGCAGTGATGGCGGCTTGTTAAGCGTGACCACCATCCCCAACAGCATCGGTTCGATCAAGACGCGCAAATGGCATCGGCTGATTCGTCCCTGGGTCAATCACGTGGTGGCCTGCGCGTGCGGTTTGCCGCTGAGTACCGGTTTGGTCGCGAGCGACGATACCTTGCTACTGGCGCCGTTGGAAAAAACCGCCGCCCAGGAAATACTCGGTAACTTGCTGTTGGCCTGGCACCTCGGCATGCGCAAACCGTTGCCGGTGGCGGTCAAAACAGCCTTTGCCTGGCTCGGCCAAACCGACCCCGCCAAGGCCCAGGCTGCCGCGAGTAAAGCCTACGAAGGCGACGGCGTGACCACTGATGGCGAACGCCGCGAAACCCCGGCGCTTACCCGACAGTTCCCCGACTACGCTGCGCTGGTGGCCAGCGAAGAATTTGAAGGCTGGTGCGAAACCCTGTATCGCCCGCTGATCAACGCCCCATGGCGATCACTCAGCAGCGAGGAGGCCAGCGCATGAGCAGCAAACCCTTGGCCCTGGCTTTCCCGCTAAAAGGCAGCCAGCTGATTGAAGCCAGCGCCGGTACCGGCAAAACCTTCACCATTTCCGCCCTGTACCTGCGCCTGGTACTCGGCCACGGCGGCGACGAAACCGGCTTTGACCGCGAACTGTTGCCGCCGCAAATCCTCGTGGTGACCTTCACCGATGCCGCCACCAAAGAGCTGCGCGAACGCATTCGCATCCGCCTGGCCGAAGCTGCGCGGTTCTTTCGCGATGAAATCGGGCAACCTGACGCGCTGATCGCCGAGCTGCGCGATCAATACCCGCCCGAACAGTGGCCCGCGTGTGCCAACCGCCTCGACATCGCCGCGCAATGGATGGACGAAGCCGCTGTCTCGACCATCCACAGTTGGTGCCAACGGATGCTGCGCGAACACGCGTTCGACAGCGGCAGCCTGTTCACCCAAACCCTGGAAACCGATCACAGCGACCTGCTTGGCGAAGTACTGCGCGATTACTGGCGGCTGTTCTGCTACCCGATGCACGACGACGCGCTCAACTGGGTACGCAACAACTGGAGCGGCCCCGCTGCGCTGATGCCGCGCGTGCGCGCGCTGTTCGGCAGCGAACGGCCGGCGCTTGATGCCCGCGAGCCCGCCGAGCTGATCAATGCGTGCCTGCAAGAACGCCGTGAAGCGTTGGTAAACCTCAAGGCGCCCTGGCAGCAATGGGCCGCCGAACTGCGTGACATCTGCCTGCAAGCCGTCGCTGCCAAAGCCGTCGACGGTCGCAAGATGCAGGCGCGTTACTTCGAGCCCTGGTTCGAAAAAATCAGCGCCTGGGCCGCTGATGAAACCCTCGAACAACTCGACATCGGCACCGGCTTCAGCCGGCTCACGCCCGACGGTATGGCCGAAGCCTGGAAGGGCGAGCCGCCGCATCACCCGGGCATCGACGCGATGGCCAGCCTCAAAGCGAGCCTGGACGCGTTGCCAACTCCCGATGCCGCCGTGTTGCAGCATGCGGCCGATTGGGTGGGTAGACGGTTTGAAGAAGAAAAACGCCGACGCGCCGAAATGGGCTTCGACGACATGCTGATCCGCCTGAATGCGGCGCTGCAGGCAGACGGCGGCGAACGCCTCGCCAGTGTGATTCGCGAGCAGTTCCCGGTGGCCCTGATCGATGAGTTTCAGGACACCGACCCGGTGCAGTACAGCATCTTCGACAGCATCTACCGCATCGAAGAAAACCACACGGACAGCGGCCTGTTCCTGATCGGCGACCCGAAGCAGGCGATCTATGCCTTCCGCGGTGCCGACATCTACACCTACCTGCGCGCGCGCCAATCAACCACCGGCCGCCACCACACGTTAGGCACTAACTTCCGCTCCAGCCATGCGATGGTCGAGGCGGTGAACCATGTGTTCCAGCGCGCCGAAACAGGCCGTGGCGCATTCCTGTTCCGCGAGCCGACGGGCGATAACCCGGTGCCGTTCCACCCGGTGTTATCGCAAGGCCGCAAGGAGCACCTGCAGGTCAATGGCCAGACGTTGCCGGCGATGAACCTTTGGCACCTGCCCACCGATCAGCCGATTTCCAACGCGGTGTATCGTCAGCAACTGGCGGCGGCCTGCGCCACGCAGATCGTCGAGCTGCTCAATGGCGGACAGCAAGGCACGGCCGGTTTTGTAAAGGACCAGCACTGGGAAGGCGTGCTGCCGTCAAACATCGCGATTCTGGTGCGCGACGGCAAGGAGGCTCAAGCCGTGCGCGGCGAACTGGCCGCTCGCGGCGTGCGCAGCGTGTACTTGTCCGACAAAGACTCGGTCTTCGCCGCCCAGGAAGCTCACGACGTATTGGCCTGGCTCAAGGCCTGCGCGGAACCGGATGTAGAGCGCCCGCTGCGCGCTGCGCTGGCATGCGTCACCTTGAACCTGCCACTGCTTGAACTGGAACGTCTGAACCTGGACGAACTGGCGTGGGAAACCCGCGTGATGCAATTCCGTGGCTACCGTGCGATTTGGCGTACCCAAGGCGTGCTGCCGATGCTGCGTCGGCTGCTGCACGATTTCAAACTGCCGCAAACCCTGATCGCGCGCAGCGACGGCGAACGGGTGTTGACCAACCTGTTGCACCTCAGCGAATTGCTGCAACAGGCGGCTTCGGAACTGGATGGCGAACAAGCGTTGATCCGTCATTTGGCCGAGCACCTGGCGTTGTCGGGGCAAGCCGGTGAAGAGCAGATTCTGCGCCTTGAAAGCGATGAGCAACTGGTCAAGGTGGTGACCATCCACAAGTCCAAGGGCCTGGAATACGACCTGGTGTTTCTGCCCTTCATCTGCTCGGCCAAGCCGGTAGACGGCAGCCGATTGCCCCTTCACTACCATGACGAACAGGGCAAGTCCCACGTCAGCCTGCGGCCGACCGACGAATTGATCGCTCAGGCCGATGACGAGCGCCTGGCCGAAGACCTGCGTTTGTTCTACGTCGCACTGACCCGCGCCAAACACGCCTGCTGGCTCGGCATTGCCGACCTCAAACGAGGCAATAACAGCCGCTCCGTGTTGCACCTGTCCGCGTTGGGGTACCTGCTCGGCGGCGGCGCGTCTTTGGGCGCGTCCGCGGGTTTGGCGCGCTGGCTGCTGGATTTGCAGGCAGGCTGCCCGGCCATCCACTACGCCTGCGTGCCCGAAGCGCAAGACCTGGTTTTTTACCCGCCACGCAACGAGGCCGCCTTGCTCGCGCCATTGCTGCCCAAGCGCAAGGCCGCCGAAAACTGGTGGATCGCCTCCTACAGCGCGCTGCGCATTGGCGACAGCATGAGCGCCGCCAGCCTTGAAGCACCGGAAAGCCCACAGGCCCAGAAGCTGTTTGATGACGAGCGCCTCGACCCCGACGCACCGCGCGAAGTAGCTGCGTCCGGCGGCGATATTCACCGTTTCCCACGCGGTCCCAACCCCGGCACCTTCCTCCACGGCCTGTTGGAGTGGGCGGGCGACGAGGGTTTCAACGTTACACCCGAGGCCATCGAGAAGGCTGTGGGCGCGCGCTGCAACCGCCGTAACTGGCAAGGTTGGATCGTCACCCTCAGTGGCTGGCTGGGGCATGTGTTGCAAACGCCGCTGCCCGTGGATAACGACCGCATCACCCTGAGCAGCTTGCAGCAGTACCAGATCGAAATGGAATTTTGGTTCGCCAGCCACAAAGTCGACGTGCTCGCCCTCGACAAGTTGGTGTGCCAGTACACGCATAACGGCGTCTCGCGGGTTGCCGCCGAACCGGTGCTGCTCAACGGCATGTTCAAGGGCTTTATCGACCTGACCTTCGAACACGACGGCCGTTATTACGTGGCTGACTACAAATCCAACTGGCTCGGCCCCGACGATTTGGCCTACACCCATGACGCCATGGAACTGTCGATCCTGGAGCATCGGTACGACCTGCAATACGTGCTTTACCTGCTGGCCTTGCACCGCCAGCTCAAGGCACGCCTGCCGGATTACGACTACGACCGCCACGTCGGCGGTGCGCTGTACCTGTTCTTGCGCGGTACCCAGTCCGCCAGCCACGGCGCGTATTTCACCCGGCCGCCCCGCGAATTGATCGAAGGCCTGGACCTGCTGTTCCAGGGCAAGCCAATACCGCCCAAGGTTGAGCCCGCCTGGGAACAAGGAGTGCTGTTATGAGCCTGTCGCCGTTACCGCTTGAGGACCTGCTGCCGCTCAGTCGTGCTGCCGACTTGGTGCAATTGCTGGAGCGTTGGGTTGATCGCGGCTGGTTGCGCGCCCTGGACAAAGCCTTCGTCGGCTTTTTGCACGAACTTGATCCACACGCGGACCCTTTGGTGTTGCTGGCGGCAGCGCTGACCAGCCACCAACTCGGCCACGGCCACGTATGCCTCGACCTGTTCGAAACCCTCAAGGCCCCCGATTTTGCCTTGTCGCTGCCGCCCGAGGGCGACCAGCAAACCGGCGCCATGCTGCTGCCTTCGCAATTGCTCGAGGGCCTGGACGGCGCCGAATGGTGCCACGCGCTGGCGTCCAGTCGTTTGGTCGCGCGGGCGGTCGATGGCAGTGACGCTGCCCAAAGTCGGCCCTTGGTGCTGTGCGGTAAGCGCCTGTATTTGCGTCGTTATTGGACCTACGAGCGGCGCATCGACACAGCGTTGCGCCTGCGCCTGGCCAGCCGGGAAAACGTGGTCGCCGATTTGCCGCAACGCCTCAACCGTTTGTTCGACCAAGCGCCGCCCGATGGTGTTATCGACTGGCAAAAACTCGCCTGCGCCCTGGCCACGCGCGGTGCATTCAGCATCGTCACGGGCGGCCCCGGCACCGGCAAAACCACCACCGTGGTGCGCCTGCTCGCACTGTTGCAGGCGCCCGCCGTGGAAGCTGGCAGCCCGTTGCGCATTCGCCTGGCTGCGCCGACCGGTAAAGCCGCCGCGCGCCTGACCGAATCGATCAGCCAGCAAGTGCTGTCGCTGAACGTATCGGACAACGTGCGCGAAAAAATCCCGACGCAAGTCACCACGGTTCACCGCCTGCTCGGCAGTCGCCCCGGCACCCGGCACTTTCGTCATCACCTGGCCAACCCGTTGCCACTGGACGTGCTGGTGGTGGACGAAGCCTCGATGATCGACCTGGAAATGATGGCCAACCTGCTGGACGCCTTGCCGCCCCACGCGCGCCTGGTATTACTCGGCGACAAGGACCAGCTTGCCTCGGTAGAGGCCGGCGCCGTACTCGGCGATTTGTGCCGCGACGCCGAGGCCGGTTGGTACAGCGTCGATACGCGCCAGTGGCTGCAAGCGGTCAGCGGCGAAGACCTCGGCGCCAGCGGCCTGCAGGAAGACCACGACGGCAGCCATCCGCTGGCTCAGCAAGTGGTGATGCTGCGCTACTCGCGGCGTTTTGGTGAAGGCAGTGGCATCGGCCAATTGGCACGCTGGGTCAACCAGCAAAATGCCGAACAAGCGCGCGCGCTGTTGGCCGCTCGCAGTCACGCTGACCTGTTTTGTGTCAGCCTCAAGGGCGAACACGACACTGCCCTGGAGCGCTTGGTGCTGGACGGGCAGGGCGACGGCGCCCAAGGCTATCGCTATTACCTCAACCTGCTGCAAAGCGCGCGCCCGGCAGCCGATACCCCGCGTGAAGACCCCGCCTGGACCCTCTGGGCGCAACACCTGCTGCAAGCGTTCGACGCGTTCCAGCTGCTCTGCGCCGTGCGCAAAGGCCCGTGGGGCGTGGAAGGTTTGAACCTGCGCATCACCGCCGCCCTGCGCAAAGTGCGGCTGATCGAAGGCGACGAACACTGGTACGAAGGCCGCCCGGTGCTGATGACCCGCAACGATTACGGGCTGGGCTTAATGAATGGCGACATCGGTATCGCTCTCAAACTGCCCGAGAGCGATGGCGGCCCGCTGGTGCTGCGCGTGGCTTTCCCACGCAACGATGGCCAGGGCGGCGTACGCTTTGTGCTGCCAAGCCGTCTGAACGATGTGGAAACCGTGTACGCCATGACCGTGCACAAATCCCAGGGCTCAGAGTTCACCCACACCGCGTTGATATTGCCGGATGCGCTGAACCCGGTGCTGACCAAAGAGCTGATCTACACCGGCATCACCCGCGCCAAACGCTGGTTCAGCCTGATCGAGCCGCGCGGCGGCGTATTCGAAGAGGCCGTGCGGCGCAAGGTCAAGCGCTTGAGCGGGTTGATGCTGGAGTTGGACGCCGCGCCTGAGAATATAGCGGACCTTGAGCAGCCCAGCCTTTAGCGGCATGTGACGCAGTTCAACTGTGGGAGGGGGCTTGCTCCCGATGGCGGCCGTTCAGCCACTGATTTATTGACTGACCCACCGTCATCGCGAGCAAGCCCGCTCCCACACTTATTCGAATGTGACGCAGAATTTTGCACCTGACGCAGTTCAACTGTGGGAGGGGGCTTGCTCCCGATGGCGGCGGTTCGGCCAAAGATGTATTGACTGACCCACCGTCATCGCGAGCAAGCCCGCTCCCACACTTATTGGAATGTGACGCAGAATTTTGCAGCTGTCGCAGTTCAACTGTGGGAGGGGGCTTGCTCCCGATGGCGGCGGTTCAGCCAAAGATGTATTGACTGACCCACCGCTATCGCGAGCAAGCCCGCTCCCACACTTATTCGAATGTGGCGCAGAATTTTGCAGCTGTCGCAGTTCAACTGTGGGAGGGGGCTTGCTCCCGATGGCGGCGGTTCAGCCAGAGATGTATTGACTGACCCACCGCCATCGCGTGCAAGCCCGCTCCCACACTTATTGGGAATGTGGCGCAGAATTTTGCAGCTGTCGCAGTTCAACTGTGGGAGGGGGCTTGCTCCCGATGGCGGTGGTTCGGCCAAGGATTTATTGACTGACCCACCGTCATCGCGAGCAAGCCCGCTTCCACACTTATTGGAATGTGGCGCAGAATTTTGCACCTGTCGCAGTTCAACTGTGGGAGGGGGCTTGCTCCCGATGGCGGCGGTTCGGCCAAAGATGTATTGACTGACCCACCGTCATCGCGAGCAAGCCCGCTTCCACACTTATTGGAATGTGGCGCAGAATTTTGCACCTGTCGCAGTTCAACTGTGGGAGGGGGCTTGCTCCCGATGGCGGCGGTTCGGCCAAAGATGTATTGACTGACCCACCGTCATCGCGAGCAAGCCCGCTTCCACACTTATTGGAATGTGGCGCAGAATTTTGCACCTGTCGCAGTTCAACTGTGGGAGGGGGCTTGCTCCCGATGGCGGCGGTTCGGCCAAAGATGTATTGACTGACCCACCGTCATCGCGAGCAAGCCCGCTTCCACACTTATTGGAATGTGGCGCAGAATTTTGCAGCTGTCGCAGTTCAACTGTGGGAGGGGGCTTGCTCCCGATGGCGGCCGTTCAGCCAAGGATGTATTGACTGACCCACCGCTATCGCGAGCAAGCCCGCTCCCACACTTATTCGAATGTGGCGCAGAATTTTGCAGCTGTCGCAGTTCAACTGTGGGAGGGGGCTTGCTCCCGATGGCGGCCGTTCAGCCAAGGATGTATTGACTGACCCACCGCTATCGCGAGCAAGCCCGCTCCCACACTTATTCGAATGTGGCGCAGAATTTTGCAGCTGACGCAGTTCAAGTGTGGGAGGGGGCTTGCTCCCGATGGCGGCCGTTCAGCCACTGATTTATTGACTGACCCACCGCTATCGCGAGCAAGCCCGCTCCCACACTTATTGGAATGTGGCGCAGAATTTTGCAGCTGTCGCAGTTCAACTGTGGGAGGGGGCAAGCCCCTCCCACATTTTACAAACCGCGTTCGCTTAAGTGCCTGGCGTCATTGCTTGCGTCAGGTCATCCACGACTGCTTTGCCCATCTCACACAGGTAATGCGCGGCCCATGCGTATTGCTCGCCGCGTACATCCATGGCGGCTTCCATGGCGAGTTTCTTGGAGTAAAAAAGCAAGGTGGAGGCGTGCTCCAGGGCTTCGCCGATGGGCATGCCGGAATTGACGCGGAACAATGGTTTTTGATTTTCGCCGTAGTCGCCAAAGGTGACGATGCCGAGGGTAGTGACGGAGGAAAGCGGTGGGTCGGGGACGATTTTGCTCATGATGATTGCTCTCTGCTGAAGTAGAGCCGCCACATCACATCGCTAAACATGAAGAGGGTGGCAGCTGTGTGCAGGTTAGCGATCCGGGTTGAGAGCGCCCCGGGTAGACTCAAGGTCTCCCGCACACAGCCGCCATAAAACGCTTAAAGCTGGCGGCTGCCAGCTGATTCGTTTGGTGCGGTGCCTCTCTTGAAGTCCGGATCGCTAAACCCGATCGCTGATGTGCAGCGACCCAGAGAGGCTAGAGACCCAAACGGTAAGGCGCAATAGGCTAGAGAGTCTCTAGGAAACGTCCTGCAAGTTAAAGCGAAACGTCGCTGATGGCCCTTTAATCCGCAAAGCGCATCTCCCGCGTTTCCCCCATCAACAACCCCGCGTTCTGCTCCGTCACCTCCCGGATGTAATCCCACAACAACGTGATCCGCTTCAACTTGCGCAGATCCTCCCGGCAATACATCCAAAATTGCCGCGTAATCGCAATCTGCTCCCCCAGCACCGGCAACAACCGCGCATCCTGCGCCGCCAAAAAGCACGGCAATATCGCCATCGACCGGCCTTGCTGCGCCGCGACGTACTGCGCGATCACGCTGGTACTGCGCAAACTTGCGCTGGCGCCGGGCACCACGTTCGCCAGGTACAACAGCTCCGAACTGAAGGCTAAATCATCCACGTAGCTGATAAACGGGTGCTCGGCCAAATCGGCGGGGCGTTGGATGGGCGGGTGTTGGTCGAGGTAATCCTGGGTCGCGTAGAGCTGTAATGTGTAGTCGCACAATTTGCAGCACACGTAAGGCCCGTGTTCCGGGCGTTCCAGGGCGATAACGATGTCGGCTTCGCGCTTGGACAGGCTGATGAAGTGCGGCAGCGGCAGGATGTCGACCGAGATGGCTGGGTAGGTGTCGACGAAATGGCTCAACTGCGGCGTGATGAAAAAGCTGCCGAAGCCTTCGGTGCAGCCCATGCGCACATGGCCGGAGAGCGCCACGCCGGAGCCGGAGACTTGCTCGCAGGCCATGTGCAAGGTGCTTTCGATGGACTCCGCGTAGCCCAGCAAACGTTGGCCCTCGGCGGTTAAGACAAAACCGTTGGTCCGCGATTTTTCGAACAGCAAGGTGCCGAGTGACACTTCCAGCGAACTGATGCGCCGCGACACGGTGGTGTAGTCCACCGCCAGGCGCTTGGCGGCGACGCTGGCTTTGCGGGTGCGCGCCACTTCGAGAAAAAACTTGAGGTCATCCCAGTTCAGGGAGCCCAGGGACGTGATGTTTTTTTGCATATTGAACCGGCTTTTATGTGCGTTCTTATTAGAAGTTTGCACATCTATACTCCAAAAACAGTCCGAACGCCTCATTCCCAAGGCGGTTTACGCGCCTTGTCTCTGCATAACTATAAGATTTGGAGACCCTCATGAACGCATCTGCCGACATTGCCGTGCAACAGGTCAAGCTGCTGATCAACGGTGAATGGCTCGAGTCCAGGACCACCCATTGGCAAGACGTCGTCAACCCGGCCACCCAGCAAGTGCTGGCCAAGGTGCCGTTTGCCACGGCCGATGAAGTGAATGCCGCCATCGACGCTGCCCACCGCGCCTTCCAGACCTGGAAGCTGACGCCAATCGGCGCGCGCATGCGCATCATGCTCAAGCTGCAAGCGTTGATTCGCGAACACTCCAAACGTATCGCCGTGGTCCTCAGCGCCGAGCAGGGCAAGACCATTGCCGATGCCGAAGGCGACATTTTCCGTGGCTTGGAAGTGGTGGAACACGCCTGTTCCATCGGCACGTTGCAGATGGGCGAGTTTGCTGAAAACGTCGCCGGTGGTGTCGACACCTACACCCTGCGCCAACCCATCGGCGTGTGCGCGGGCATTACCCCGTTCAACTTCCCGGCGATGATTCCGCTGTGGATGTTCCCGATGGCCATCGCCTGCGGCAATACCTTCGTTCTTAAACCGTCCGAGCAAGACCCGCTGTCGACCGTGCTGCTGGTGGAGCTGGCGCTGGAAGCGGGTGTGCCGCCTGGCGTGTTGAACGTGGTGCACGGCGGCAAAGACGTGGTGGATGCGCTGTGCACGCACAAAGACATCAAGGCCGTGTCCTTCGTCGGCTCGACCGCTGTGGGCACGCATGTTTATGACTTGGCGGGCAAACACGGCAAGCGCGTGCAGGCGATGATGGGCGCGAAGAACCACGCCGTGGTGCTGCCCGACGCTAACCGCGAACACACGTTGAATGCGCTGGTCGGTGCCGGTTTCGGCGCGGCGGGCCAGCGTTGCATGGCGACCTCGGTGGTGGTGCTGGTCGGCGCGGCCAAGCAGTGGCTGCCGGACCTTAAGGCGCTGGCGCAAAAGCTCAACGTAAATGCCGGCAGCGAAGCGGGCACCGATGTTGGCCCGGTGATTTCCAGGCGCGCCAAGGCACGCATTTTGGAGTTGATCGAAAGCGGCGTGAAAGAAGGCGCCACGCTGGAGCTGGACGGCCGCGACATCACGGTGCCGGGTTTTGAGCAAGGCAACTTCGTCGGCCCGACGCTGTTCTCGGGCGTGACCACGGATATGCAGATCTACACCCAGGAAATCTTCGGCCCGGTGCTGGTGGTGCTCGAGGTCGCGACGCTCGATGAGGCCATCGCACTGGTCAACGCTAACCCGTTCGGCAACGGCACCGGTTTGTTCACCCAGAGCGGCGCGGCGGCGCGTAAGTTTCAGAGCGAAATTGACGTGGGCCAGGTCGGCATTAACATCCCGATTCCGGTGCCGGTGCCGTTCTTCAGCTTTACCGGTTCGCGTGGCTCCAAGCTCGGCGACCTTGGCCCGTACGGCAAGCAAGTGGTGCAGTTTTACACCCAGACCAAAACCGTCACCAGCCGCTGGTTTGACGACGACACGGTCAACGATGGCGTCAACACCACCATCAACTTGCGCTGAGTTCGGGAGACGAGCATGAAAATTGCATTTATCGGTTTGGGCAACATGGGCGCGCCGATGGCCCGCAACCTGATCAAGGCCGGCCACGCGCTTAGCCTGTTCGACCTCAACCAAACGGTGCTCAAAGAGCTGGCCGAACTGGGTGGCCGCATCAGCGACTCACCGCGTGATGCGGCGCACGCTGCTGAACTGGTCATTACGATGCTGCCGGCCGCTGCGCATGTGCGCAGTGTGTGGCTGAATGACGACGGCGTTTTGGCCGGTATCGGCGAAGGCGTACCGGCGGTGGATTGCAGCACCATCGACCCGCAAACCGCGCGCGATGTGGCCGCTGCCGCCGCCAAACAAGGCGTGATAATGGCCGATGCGCCGGTGTCCGGCGGCACCGGCGGCGCCAGTGCCGGCACGCTGACGTTTATGGTCGGCGCACCCCCGGAACTGTTCGCCACCCTTCAACCGGTGCTGGCGCAGATGGGCCGCAACATCGTGCATTGCGGTGACGTCGGCACCGGGCAAATCGCCAAGATCTGCAACAACCTGTTGCTCGGCATCAGCATGGTCGGCGTCAGCGAAGCCATGGCGTTGGGCGATGCGCTGGGCATCGACACCCACGTGCTGGCCGGCATCATCAACAGCTCCACCGGGCGCTGCTGGAGTTCAGATACTTACAACCCGTGGCCCGGCGTGATCGACACTGCGCCTTCGTCGCGGGGTTATACCGGCGGTTTCGGCGCCGACCTGATGCTCAAGGATTTGGGCCTGGCCACTGAGGCCGCGCGCCAGGCCAAGCAACCGGTGATCCTCGGCGCCGTGGCCCAACAGTTGTATCAATCGATGAGCCAGCGCGGAGAAGGCGGCAAGGACTTCTCGGCGATCATCAACAGCTATCGCAAGCCCGAGTAGGCAAATTTGCGAGAGCCCGCGTCGGTGGGCTCGCGTTTTTTACAGGCTACGCGTTACCACAGTGGCCGCTCATAACTGACGATCAAGCGCGTTTCATCGATATCGCGTTCAAAGTTGGAGCGCACCATTGCGTTGCGCAAACGTACCTTCACGTTTTTAAGCGTGGGGTTCTGGAACGCATACGTCACGTCGATATCGCGTTCCCATTCGCGGCCGTCCGAGCGCCCTGGGCCACGGTCGACGTTGCTGCCCGATGCATAGCGAGTAAACAGCGAAAGGCCAGGCGCACCGAGTGCGGTGAAGTCATAGTCGTAACGCGCTTGCCAGGAATTTTCATTTTTGTTGGCGAAGTCGCTGTACTGGAAAAAGTTCACCAGCGAGGAGAAGCTCCCTCTCAGGGAGGCGTACCCCGTTTCGCCCGACATGGTTTGATAGGCGCCGGTCCATTTGTGCGCGCCCCATGAATAACTCATCAACGCGCCCAACGCGGTGTTGTCGATGTTGGTGTTGCCGTTGTCGGTCGCGCGCGCGTAACGCAGTTCGCTCTTCAGGCTTTGGTTCTCGGCGATCGGGTAGGTATGTTGAACGGCGGCAGAGTGTTTTGTGTAAAGGCTGTCCAGCGCGCTGTAGTAGTAACTGCCGGTGATTTGTTTATTAAAGGCGTAACTGCCGCCGGCGAAGTCGAATGCGTTCGATTGGTTTTTGCCCCGCACGACAATGTTCTTGCGTGAGCCGGTACCCACACCCAGCGCTTCATAGTTGGTGGAGTTGCCTTGATTGACCTGGGTGATTCTGCCCGCATCCAGCGTCAGGTCTTGCACTTCCTGCGAGCGCAGATAGGCCCCCTTGAACAGTTGCGGCTGCAAACTGCCGATGTTTTTTTCCAAAAACGGCAGCGGTGGCATCACCAGCGTGCCAACTTTCAGCGTACTTTTTGAAGCCCTCAGTTTGGCGGTAAAACCTACCTCGCCGTAGCTGTCTTCGGCTTTGCCGGATTCGCGCACCGGCAGCAGGCCGCTGCGGGTTCGGCTGGCACTTGAGTCGAGCTTGAACCCGGCCATGGCGAGCACATCGACGCCCACACCCACGGTACCTTCGGTAAAACCCGACTCCAGTTGCAAGGCGAAACCTTGTGCCCACTCCTCACGCTTGGATTGCATGGCATCGGGGTCGCGATAGTCGCGGTTGTAGTAGAAGTTTTTCAGTTCGAGCTTGCCGGTACTGTCACTGATGAAGTCAGCGAATACGCTGGGCGCAAGAAAGGTGCAAAGGGTTAAAACGCCTACGTTGATTGTTGTGTTCATTTAAGCAGCCTGCGTGAGTGGAAGTGCTCATCACAGGCTGCTGTAAACTTCTATTAAACCGACCTAGGACTCGTTTGAAGGAGTGCAGGACTTGTCTGATTCTGTGCGCGCCATGTCGCGACAGAGGTCAGGCAAATGGGTTAGCGCATCACGGCAGGGTTCGCGTTTTTGACCCGCAACCGGTAGGCAATGTAGATAATCCCGATCCAGATCGGCATTGCAAACACCGACTCACGGATGCCCGGGATCGCCAGCATCACGCTGATGATCATTGCCATAAACGCCAGGCACAGGTAGTTGCTGAACGGGAACCAGAAGGTTTTGAACGACGGCACCACGCCTTGCTCGCCCATGGCTTTGCGGAACTTGATGTGGGTGATGCTGATCAGCGCCCAGTTGATCATCAGCGATGCAACCGCCAGCGCAAACAGCAGCCCGAGCGCATTCTGCGGCGCGATGTAGTTGACCACCACGCACAGCATCGTCACCAACGCCGAAACCGCCAGTGCGCGCAGCGGCACACCTTGCTTGTTCAGCTTCATCAGCGCTTTGGGCGCATCGCCTTGCTCGGCCAGGCCGAACAGCATGCGGCTGTTGCAGTACACGCCGCTGTTGTAGACCGAAAGCGCCGCGGTCAGCACCACGAAGTTGAGGATATGCGCGGCGGTGTCGTTGCCGATCAGCGAGAAAATCTGCACAAACGGGCTGCCGCTGTAAGCGTCGCCCGACGCGCCGAGGGTTTGCAGCAGTTGGTCCCATGGGTACAACGACAGCAGCACGGTCAGCGCGCCCACATAGAAAATCAGGATGCGGTACACCACCTGGTTGATGGCTTTGGGGATGACTTTGCGCGGTTCGCTGGCCTCGGCGGCGGTGATACCCACCAGCTCCAGGCCACCAAACGAGAACATGATGAACGCCATCGCCATCAACAGCCCCATGCCGCCATTCGGGAAGAACCCGCCGTGGCTCCACAAGTTGCTGACCGAGGCTTGTGGGCCGCCGGTGCCGCTGAACAGCAGGTAGCAGCCGAGCATGATCATGCCGACAATCGCCACCACCTTGATGATCGCAAACCAGAATTCGGTTTCACCAAAGAACTTCACGTTCAGGGTGTTGATCAGGTTCACCGCCACAAAAAACGCCAGCGCGCTGACCCACGTGGGGATTTCCGGCCACCAGAACTGGATGTACTTGCCCACCGCCGTCAGTTCGGCCATGCCCACCAGTACGTAAAGTACCCAGTAGTTCCAGCCTGACAAAAAGCCTGCGTAACCGCCCCAATATTTGTGCGCGAAGTGGCTGAAGGAGCCGGCCACTGGCTCTTCGACAATCATCTCGCCGAGCTGGCGCATCATCAGGAACGCGATAAAACCCGCAATCGCGTAACCCAGGATCATCGACGGGCCTGCCGACTTGAGTACCCCGGCCGAGCCAAGGAACAACCCCGTGCCAATCGCCCCTCCCAAGGCAATCAGCTGAATATGCCGGTTCTTCAGGCCACGCTTGAGGCCTACCGGGTTAACCATGTCATCCGCCATTAACTTTCCTATCGACTGGTATTTCTTGAGAGGGATTGCACGCCGCACCCGCCCTCAGAAGTGCTGAGGGGGCAGATATTACTCTGCGTAAACTTTTCGTAATACAGCTGAACGCCATCAAGTGCCTGATCTGCTAGCCATTGCGGGACCGATTCGACCATTGGCGCGGGCCTTGGGCAGGGCGCAAGCCCCCACGGCGATCGCTGTACTACGGGTTTTTTCGCACGGGCAGGGCCAAGGCATCGAACAAGGCCTTGGCGTAACCGGGCAACTGTTCGAACGACCGCGCGCACAGCAGCAGCGTGCGGCAGGCCCACGCTTCGCGTAAAGGTTGCACCTTGACGCGGCGTTCCAGCGGCCAACGTTGCAATGCAGCCTGGGGCACGATGCCCAGGCCGGCACCGTGAGCGACCATGCGAATCAGCCCGTCAAAGCCGTCGGCGCGAATTCGCGTGTGCAAGCGAAAGCCCGCGTGCAGCGCCTGTTCTTCCAGGTACACCGCCAGCGCACTCTGCGCGGCCAGGCCCACGTAGTCGTGTTGCAGGCTGTCGATAAAACTCACTGGGCCACTCGCCAGCGGGTGCTCCAGCGGCATGATCAGCACCAGCGGGTCGTCGCGAAAGGCCAGGGTCTGCAGGCCATGGGAGTCTACTGCGTCGGAAATGATCCCGAGGTCTGCCGTGCCCTGGCGCAAGGCTTGGGTAATGCGCAGGCTCGGCAGCGCTTGCAGGTCGATACCGAGGTTGGGGTGTTCGCGCAAAAAATCCGCGAGCAACTCCGGCAGGTATTCGCTGAGGGCGGTGGTGTTGCACAGCAGGCGCACCTGGCCTTTGATGCCATTGGCGTATTCCGCCAAGTCGTGTTGCAGGTGCTCAGCCTGTTGCAGCAGCAAGCGCGCGTGCCTGGCCAGCGCTTTACCGGCGGCAGTGGGCGTGACGCCTCGGCGGCCGCGTTGCAGAAACGCGGTGCCCAGCGACGCCTCCATCGCCCGAATGCGCGCGCTGGCGGCGGCCAGCGACAAATGGCTGCGGCTGGCGCCTGCGGTAATGTTGCCGGTGTCGAGGATATGCAGGTACAGGCGCAGGTCGATCAGGTCAAAGTGCATCGCGGGCTCCTCGGTTGGCTGGGCTGGCCCCATCGTGAGCAAGCCCACTCCCACCTGTTGATGTGTGAATACAGTCAAGTGTGGGAACGGGCTTGCTCGCGATAGCGGTGGTTCAGTCAATAAATCAGTGGCTGAACGGCCGCCATCGGGAGCAAGCCCCCTCCCACAGTTGAACTGCGACAGCTGCAAAATTCTGCGTCACACCCCAATAAGTGTGGGAACGGGCTTGCTCGCGATGAGGCCCTCAGCCTCACACAAAACAAGAGGCTGCCTCAGTATATGGCGAATGTGCGACCGCCTCTAAAACCTGCACACTGCGCGCATGAATACTTCCCTGGCGTTCTACCAAACCATCGGCCCCGCCTTGACCCTGCTGGTGTTCGGCACTTTCCTGCTGGCCGGCACCGTCAAGGGCGTGATTGGCCTTGGCCTGCCCACCGTTGCCATGGGCCTGCTCGGCCTGGCTATGTTACCGGCGCAGGCTGCCGCGTTGCTGATCATTCCTTCAACGGTGACCAACCTCTGGCAACTCACGTTCGGTGGCCACTTGAGGTCGCTGATCAAACGCCTGTGGCCGATGCTGCTGTTGATTTTCCTCGGTAGCGGGTTTGGCAGCGTATGGCTGGGCATGGACGGCGGGCATTGGGTGGTGCGTGCGCTGGGCGCGGCGTTGCTGGTGTATGCGCTGAGTGGGCTGTTGTTGCCCGCGTTCAACGTAAAGCCACACACCGAGCGCTGGCTGGGCCCGGTGTGCGGGTTGATCACCGGCGTCATCACCTCGGCCACCGGCGTGTTCGTGATACCCGCAGTGCCCTACCTGCAGGCGCTGGGTTTGACGCGAGACGAGTTGGTGCAGGCGTTGGGGTTGTCGTTCACGGTGTCTACGCTGGCGCTGGCGGCCGGTTTGGCTTGGCGCGGCACCTTGGGCGGCGGTGAAATAAATGCCTCACTGCTGGCGCTGGTGCCCGCGTTGCTGGGTATGTGGCTCGGCCAAGCGCTGCGCCAGCGCATCAGCGCGCAACTATTCAAAAGGGTGTTTTTTATCGGCATGGTGTTGTTGGGTGGCCATTTGTTAATCAGCGGATAAATCAAAAGTACCGGTTTATTCGTGCGCTCAGGTCAAGTGTATTTTGCCGCGTCGAGGCTTATTCCGGGGCGCCAATATCCGTAGCCTGCCGGCATACATTGATAACCCTCTGGATTCGCTCCCATGAAAAAAGTACTCCTGCTTAACGGCGGCAAAAAGTTCGCTCACTCCGATGGCCGCTACAACACCACGCTGCACGACGCCGCCTTGGCGGTGCTGGACCGTGGCGGTATCGACGTCAAAGTCACGCATATCGACGAAGGCTACGACGTGGCCGAAGAAGTCGCCAAATACCTCTGGGCCGACGTGATCATTTACCAGATGCCCGGTTGGTGGATGGGCGCGCCGTGGATCGTCAAAAAGTACATCGACGAAGTGTTCACCGAAGGCCACGGCAGCCTTTACGCCAGTGATGGCCGCACGCGTTCCGATGCGACGCAAAAATATGGCAGCGGCGGCCTGTTGCACGGCAAACAGTACATGTTGTCGTTGACCTGGAACGCGCCGCAGCAAGCCTTTGACGACCCGGCTGACTTCTTCGAAGCCAAGGGCGTGGACGCGGTGTACTTCCCGTTCCACAAGGCCAACGAGTTCCTTGGCATGCGCGCTTTGCCGACCTTTCTGTGCGTGGATGTGATGAAACGCCCGGCCATCGAGGCCGACGTGGCGCGCTACGAGCAGCATCTGGCGCAGGTGTTCACGCTCTCGGTGTAAGCTGCTGCGAACCGTTACCGAGGACAGCCCGTGAAAGCCCGATCCGATGAGCTACAGATCTTCGTCAGCGTGATTGAGTGCGGGTCGATTTCTGCGGCGGCGGAGCAGGTCGGGCAGACGCCCTCGGGGGTCAGCCGCACCTTGTCGCGCCTGGAGGCCAAGCTCGACACCACGCTGATCAACCGCACCACGCGGCGCATGGACCTGACCGAAGAGGGCAAGTACTTTTTTGAGCAGGCCAAGGTGATTCTGGCGCAGATGGAGGAGTTGGAAGAGCGCCTGTCGTCACGCCAGAAAAACCCGGCGGGGCGGTTGCGCATCAACGCCGCCGTGCCGTTTATGCTGCATGGCATCGTGCCGTACATCGCCGAATTTCGTCGCTTGTACCCCGAGATCCAGCTTGAGCTGAACAGCGATGACTTGATCATCGACCTGCTGGAGCAGAGCACCGACATCGCGATTCGCATTGGTGCACTCGCCAACTCCACCTTGCATGCACGCGCCTTGGGCTGCACGCCGCTGCATATCCTTGCCAGCCCTGGCTACCTCAAGCAACACGGCACGCCCGGCACGGTCGCCGAGTTGGCGGACCACACGTTGCTGGGGTTCACCCAGACCGAAACCCTCAACCATTGGCCGCTACGTCACGTTGAGGGCGACCGCTGGCTGATTGCGCCAAGCATCGCCGCGTCCAGCGGTGAGACCCTGCGCCAACTGGCGCTGGAGGGGCAGGGCATTTGCTGCCTGTCGAACTTCATGACGGTTGAAGATATCAACGCCGGGCGCCTGGTGCCGGTGTTGGAAGCGTTCAACAGTGGCTATCGCCAGCCGATTCATGCGGTGTTCTACCGTAACTCGCAGTTGGCGCTGCGTATTCAGTGTTTCCTGGATTTCATCCAGACCAAACTGGCGCGGTATGCCTGCTGACCCCATAAGTTCACTGGCCCCACCCGCTGCAATTTCGTACCATTCCCGACCTTATTCCCCGCAATGCCTTGGTACTTCATGAACCTTACCCGTCTGCGCGCCGATGCTCTGGCCGGCCTCACCACGTCCTTTGCGTTGTTGCCCGAATGCATCGCCTTCGCCCTGGTCGCTCATCTCAACCCGCTGATGGGCCTCTACGGCGCCTTTATCATTTGCACGCTCACCGCGTTATTCGGCGGCAGGCCAGGCATGGTCTCCGGCGCCGCGGGTTCGATGGCGGTAGTGATCGTCGCGCTGGTGGTGCAACACGGCGTTGAATACTTGCTGGCGACGGTGCTGTTGGGCGGGCTGATCATGGTCGCGTTCGGCCTGTTGCGGCTGGGCAAGCTGGTGCGCATGGTGCCGCACTCGGTGATGCTGGGCTTCGTCAACGGCCTGGCGATCATCATTGCACTGGCGCAGCTGGAGCATTTCAAAAGCGGCGAAAGCTGGCTCAGCGGCACGCCGTTGTACGTGATGACCGGGCTGGTCGCGCTGACCATGGCCATCGTTTACCTGCTGCCGCGTCTGACCCGCGCCGTGCCGCCTGCGCTGGTGGCTATCCTCGGCGTCGGCTTGGCGGTGTACCTGCTCGGCCTGCCGACGCGCACGCTGGGCGACATGGCGCACATCGCCGGCGGCCTGCCGACGTTCGCGCTGCCGCAGGTGCCCTGGTCGATGCACACCCTCAGCATCATCGCGCCTTACGCGTTCCTGATGGCCATGGTCGGCTTGCTGGAAACCCTGCTGACCCTGAACCTCACCGATGAAATCACCGAAACCCGTGGCTACCCCGACCGCGAAAGCGTGGCCTTGGGCGCGGCGAATATGCTCTCGGGGCTGTTCGGCGGCATGGGCGGTTGCGCGATGATCGGGCAAACCGTGATCAACCTGAGCTCGGGTGGGCGCGGGCGATTCTCCGGGGTGTTTGCCGGGGTGATGATCCTGCTGTTCATTTTGTTTCTGTCACCGCTGATTGAGCGTATTCCGCTGGCGGCGCTGGTCGGTGTGATGTTTGTGGTGTCGCAACAGACCTTCGCCTGGGCCTCGTTGCGGGTGATCAACAAGGTGCCGCTCAACGACGTGCTGGTGATTATCGCGGTTACTGTGATCACCGTGTTTACCGACCTGGCCACGGCCGTGCTGTGCGGCATCGTGATTGCGGCGCTGAACTTTGCCTGGCAACAAGCGCGTGAACTGTATGCCGATGAGCATCTGGAAGCCGATGGCAGCAAGCTCTATCGTTTGCACGGCACCTTGTTTTTTGCGTCGACCACGCCGTTTTTGAACCAGTTCGATCCGGCCAATGATCCGGCCCAGGTGACGCTCGATTGCCGTCACCTGAGCTTTGTCGACTATTCAGCGATTGCCGCGCTGATGACCTTGCGCGAGCGTTACAGCAAGGCCGGCAAGCACCTGCGGGTGCTGCATTTGTCGGAGCGCTGCAAAAAGCTGCTCAAGCGCGCGAAGGTTCATCACGATTGAGGGTGTTTGCGTTGGATTGCGCGGCTTCAGCCTTTTTGGGGCTGCTTCGCAGCCCAACGCGAGCAAGCCCGCTCGCCACATAAGCCCGTTCACCACACTTGCCCGCTCGTCACAGGTTCACTTGTGGCTGAGCGCGGTTATGGCCCAACCAGGTTTTCAAGTTCCTCGGCGCGGGTTTGGGTCATGTCCAGCATGCAGCCGGAACCATTGACCCGATCAATAGTGCCGCCAGTGGCACTGCCTATAAACTTGCAATTAGCGTCGCGGTAGGTGATCCACAGGCGCTGCACATCCTGCAGTTGCTGCTTGTGCGCACCCTCTTGGG
Organism: Pseudomonas sp. ICMP 460; assembly: GCF_002723595.1. Taxonomy (NCBI): domain Bacteria; kingdom Pseudomonadati; phylum Pseudomonadota; class Gammaproteobacteria; order Pseudomonadales; family Pseudomonadaceae; genus Pseudomonas; species Pseudomonas sp. ICMP 460. The sequence continues at coordinate 150,357 of NZ_LKBR01000005.1, read as the reverse complement.
CGGACAGCGCAATTTTGTAGGCACGGTTCAGGCGAGCGTCCTGCACCTTGGTTTCATTGACGTTGCAAGCGACCATATCTCCGGTCGTGTTGGCCGTGTCCATGCATTTGCTCTGTGCGGCGTTGTCGGCGGCTGCAGCGCTGCCGCACACGGCAACCAACAGGGCGCTGACGGCGAGGGAGGTACGAAGCATGATCGGTTCCTGTCTGACTGAGTTCGCCTTCTATGACTCGATTGAAGCCATTGAGTTTCCAGCCCCAATTGAGGCTGATGTAAGAACACCCCTCGAATTTTCATGCAGTGGCGTTGCACATGTCCCCAAGCGACAGCGCGTACCTGTGGGCGAAAATTACTTTCATAAAAATTGAAAATACTCCTCGGGAATGATTTATGAGTTTCACAACACACTCGACGTGACCCTTTCCGAGGAGTACCGCATGGCCGCATCACCGGGCTTTGGGCTATTGGCATACGCTGCCATTGCCATCATTGCATTGATCGTGCTGATTGCACGTTATCGGCTCAACCCGTTTATCGTCATCACGCTGGTGTCTATCGGGCTGGCGCTGATGGCCGGGATGCCGGCCGACACCATCATGGGCTCGTATGAGGCCGGCGTCGGTAAAACCCTCGGGCATATCGCCCTGGTCGTGGCGCTGGGCACCATGCTCGGCAAGATGATGGCGGAGTCTGGCGGCGCCGAGCAGGTGGCGCGCACATTGATCAACCGCTTCGGTGAACGCAACGCGCATTGGGCAATGGTGTGTATCGCGTTCCTGGTGGGGCTGCCGCTGTTTTTCGAGGTTGGTTTTGTGTTGCTGGTGCCGATTGCCTTTACCGTGGCGCGGCGCGTGGGCGTGTCGATCCTGATGGTTGGCTTGCCGATGGTGGCCGGTTTGTCGGTGGTGCATGCGCTGGTGCCGCCGCACCCGGCGGCAATGATGGCGGTGCTGGCGTACAACGCGTCGGTCGGGCAGACCGTGCTGTATGCGATTTTGATCGGCATTCCCACCGCGATTATCGCCGGGCCCTTGTACGCCAAGTTCATCGTGCCGCGTATTCACCTGCCGGCGGAGAACCCGCTGGAGCGCCAGTTTATCGAGCGTGAACCGCGCGAACGGTTGCCGAGTTTTGCGCTGACCATGGGCACTATCCTGTTGCCGGTGGTGTTGATGATGATCGGCGGCTGGGCCAACGTGATTGCCACGCCGGGTACCGGCTTTAACCAGTTCCTGCTATTTATCGGCAACTCGGTGATCGCGCTGCTGGTGGCAACCCTGGTGAGCTTCTACAAACTGGGCCTGGCGCATGGTTTTAACCGCGAGTCGATCCTCAAATTCACCAACGAATGCCTGGCGCCGACCGCCAGCATTACCTTGCTGGTGGGCGCGGGTGGCGGGTTGAACCGCATCCTGGTGGACGCGGGCGTCACCCACGAAATTCTCGGCCTGGCCCACGCGTTCCATCTGTCGCCGCTGGTAATGGGCTGGCTGTTCGCCGCGCTGATGCGCATCGCTACCGGTTCCGCCACCGTGGCCATGACCACCGCGTCCGGCGTGGTCGCGCCCGTGGCAATGGCGTTGGGTTATCCACACCCCGAATTGCTGGTATTAGCGACCGGGGCGGGTTCGGTGATCTTTTCCCACGTCAACGACGGCGGCTTCTGGCTGATCAAGGAATACTTCAATATGACGGTCATCCAGACCTTCAAGACCTGGACCGTGCTGGAGACCCTGATTTCAGTAGTCGCCTTCGGTCTCACTTATGGCCTTTCACTTGTTTTATGAGCCTTACCCTGTAACCCGGAGCCCCGATGGACATCCTCTACCAGATCCGCGCCCGCCAGGACTCTTTCAGTGCCGGCGAAGGGCGTATCGCCAAGCTGATGCTCGATGATGTTGGGTTTGCCGCCTCGGCCAGTCTGGACGCGTTATCGCAGCGCGCCGAGGTCAGCACGGCGACGTTGTCGCGCTTTGCGCGCAGCGTGGGTTGCCGCGATTTACGTGATTTGCGCTTGCAGCTGGCGCAGGCCAGTGGCGTTGGCAGCCGCTTCCTCGACCCGGCGGGGTTACCGGAACAGTCGGCGTTTCACCGGCAAATTCTTGGGGACATTGAGGCGACCTTGCGCCAGCACCTGTCGGGTTTTAACCAGGCGAGTTTTGCTGATGCGGTCAGCCTGCTGGGCAAGGCGCGCATGCTGCACGCGTTTGGCATGGGCGGCCCGTCGAGCGTGTGCAGCGACGAATTGCAGGTGCGGCTGGTGCGTTTGGGTTACCCGATTGCCGCCTGCCATGACCCGGTGATGATGCGCATCACGGCGGCGACGCTGGGCCCCGAGCAAGCGCTGATCGTGTGTTCGTTGACCGGCCTCACGCCTGAACTGTTGGAGGTGGTGACGCTGGCGCGCAACTACGACGCGCCCGTCGTCGCCATCACCCTTGCCGATTCACCGTTGGCGCAACTCGCGGATGTGGTGCTGCCGCTGCAACCGGCCGAAACCAGTTTTATCTACAAACCCACCGCGGCGCGCTACGGAATGCTGCTGGCCATCGACCTGCTCGCTACCGAGCTGGCGCTGACCCTGCCGGACGACAACCAGGAACGCCTGCGCCGGATCAAACTGGCCCTCGACGATTATCGCGGCGGCCCCGACAGCCTGCCGCTTGGAGACTGATATGCAGTACGACACGCTGATTCGCCAGGCGCTGATCATTGATGGCAGCAACACCCCGGGGTATATCGCCGACGTTGGGCTGCGCGGCGGGCGCATCGAGACGATTGGCGACTTGTCGACAGCGCAGGCACAGCATCAAATCGACGCGCATGGCCGGGTATTGGCGCCGGGGTTTATCGACGTGCACACCCACGATGACACGGTGGTGATCCGCCACCCGCAGATGCTGCCCAAGCTCAGCCAGGGCGTGACCACGGTGATTGTCGGCAACTGTGGCATCAGTGCCTCGCCGGTGAGTTTGCGCAGTGATCCGCCAGACCCGATGAACTTGCTGGGCAAGCGTGAGGCCTTCGTTTATCCGCGTTTTGCCGACTACCGCGCCGCCGTCGAAAGCGCCCATCCGGCGGTCAACGTTGCCGCTTTGATTGGCCACACGGCGCTGCGCAGTAACCATATGGACGATTTGCAGCGCACCGCCACGCCCGAAGAAATCGCGGCGATGCGCGTGCAATTGCGCGAAAGCCTCGACGCCGGCGCGCTCGGTTTATCCACAGGCTTGGCGTACGCCAGCGCGTTCAGTGCCGAGACCGATGAAGTGCTGCAACTCAGTGAAGAACTGACGGCGTTCGGGGCGGTGTACACCACGCATTTACGCAGTGAGTTTGAGCCGGTATTGGAGGCGATGGATGAGGCGTTCCTGATCGGCCGCCACGCCAAGGCGCCGGTGATTATTTCTCACCTCAAATGCGCGGGCGCGGGGAATTGGGGGCGCAGCCCACAGCTATTGGCGTCGCTGGAGCTGGCTGCGAAAACCCACCCTGTCGGCTGTGATTGTTATCCGTATGCGGCCAGTTCCTCGACCCTGGACCTCAAACAGGTTACCGATGCGTTTCGCATCACCATCACCTGGTCGACGCCGCACCCGCAAATGGGCGGGCGCGACTTGCAGGAAATCGCCGGCGAGTGGCAGGTTTCGCTGATGGAAGCAGCGCGCCGCCTGCAACCTGCGGGCGCGGTGTACTACGGAATGGATGAAGCCGATGTGCGGCGCATCCTTGCGCACCCACTGTCGATGGTCGGCTCTGATGGCTTGCCTGAAGACCCGTTTCCACATCCACGGCTATGGGGCGCGTTTCCACGCGTGCTGGGGCATTTCAGCCGTGATGTGGGGTTGTTCCCGCTGCACACGGCGGTGCACAAAATGACCGGCTTGTCGGCGGCGCGGTTTGGCTTGGCCGAGCGCGGTGAAATTCGTCAGGGGTATTGGGCCGACCTGGTACTGTTCGACCCATTGCGCGTGCGCGATGTGGCGGATTTTGAAGCGCCCGAACGCGCGGCGGAAGGCATTGATGGGGTCTGGATAAACGGGGTGCTGAGCTACAGCGATGGGCAGGCGAATGGTCAGCGGGCGGGGCGTTTTTTGCCGCGCAGCGGGGATTTGCGTCGAGGCTTTTGGTCTTTATAGTGGGCGCTCTCACACACGGAGCGGTCGCGATGCACTTAGGAAAAGTCACCCCCATTTTGCGGATTTTCGACGAGACCAAGGCGTTGGAGTTCTACGTCGACTTTCTAGGCTTCAAGGTGGATTGGCAGCATCGTTTCGAGGCGAATTTCCCGTTGTATCTGCAAGTGTCGCTGGGCGAGTGCGTGCTGCATTTGTCCGAGCACCACGGTGATGCGTCGCCAGGCTCGGCGGTGCGGATTCAGGCGCAAGGGGTGGATGCGTACCAGCAGCAATTGCAGGGCAAGGGCTACCGTTATGCCAAGCCTGAAGTTGAGGAAACGCCTTGGGGCTCGCGCGAGATGAGCATCAAGGACCCGTTCGGGAATCGGCTGGTGTTTGCCGAAGAAGGCGAGGGCTGATCGGTAAATGGCAGGCAATAAAAAACCGCCTTAGTAGGGCGGTTTTTTATTGCAAACCCAGTTTGCGGCTGAGTTTGCTGTCTCAAAGGACGCATCGACCTGCCGATTAATAATACCGTTGGTAATGTCACCGTTGCAAGACTCGGCGGTGGTCAGGAGCGGGAGTTTTATTATGCTTTTGCCTTGGTAATCCATGCTGAAAAAGCCTGAAATAAATCTCATGATAAATACTGGATATTTAACCACTGTTGTCACACCTTCAAGCGCGATGTTGGTTAGGATCCTCTCCGTTCTGCGTTTGTCGCTTTTTAGGTGAGCCGGGTACGCGCGCGAATTCTGGACTGACCGCCACGGTCTAGTAATCCGTGCCGGATTGATGCGGAAGGACCATTAGCCCGGCCACCTCAAAGGACGCATCGACCTGCGTCCGAAGGCTCGCGTGTTCCGGTAAGTGCGCTGGAGGTAAGGCCCAACTGTTGGAGGGCCGAGTATGTCTAAGTTTGCACGACGTACGTGGAACCTCGTAGTGAATGCCCTGCGTGTTTATCACGTGTGGACATTCCTGCGGGACAGCTTCGATGACCTGTAAGGTCTGAGAGGTGGGCCGCCTCGGCTTAAACCGAGGCGGCTTTTTTTGGTTTACGACTCGGGATTTCTAAACCCGGAAATGGCTGACCATCTGCTGCAACTGGCTACCCAAACGCGCCAGTTCCACGCTCGACTTGGCCGTCTCGTCACTCGCGGTAGCGGTCTGCTCCGACACATCGCGCACGTTCACAATGCTGCGGCTGATCTCTTCAGCTACGGCGCTTTGCTGTTCGGCCGCGGCTGCAATCTGCTGGTTCATCGACTGAATGTTCGACACTGTACGGGTGATGTTTTCCAGCGAGACGCCGGCCTTGCGGGTCAGCTCGACGCTGCTGTCGGTGAGGCTGCGGCTGTTGTTCATCACGCTGGCCACTTGTTGGGTGCCGTTCTGCAAACCGGCAACCAGGCCTTCGATTTCTTCAGTGGATTTTTGTGTGCGCTGGGCCAGGCCGCGCACTTCGTCGGCAACCACGGCAAAGCCGCGACCGGCTTCACCGGCACGTGCCGCTTCAATGGCGGCGTTAAGTGCCAGCAGGTTGGTCTGTTCGGCCACGGCTTTGATCACATCCATCACGCTGCCGATCTTGTTGCTCTCTTGCTGCAGGTGCGTCATGGCGTCGGTGGAACGTGCCACTTCGGCCGCCAGGCGTTCGATCTGGGCGATGGCCTCGGCCACCACTTTGTCGCCGGCGCGCGCTTGACCGTCTGCTTCGGCAGCGGCAAGGGACGCCTGCTCGGCGTTACGGGCTACTTCCTGCACGGTGGCCGTCATTTCGTGCATCGCCGTGGCGACTTGATCCGTCTCGATCTTCTGGCTGTTCACGCCGGCGCTGGTCTGCTCGGTAACGGCCGACAGCTCTTCGGCGGCACTGGCGATTTGTGTCACGCCGTCGCGAATACCACTGATCAATTCACGCAGGGTCGTGCCCATGCGCTGGATGCCTTGTTGCAACACGCCCAGTTCATCGCGGCGGGTGACCTGGATGTTATGGCTCAGGTCGCCAGAAGCGATGCGTTCCACCACGGCCAGGGTTTCCTGGATAGGGCGAGTGATCTGGCGGGTAATCACCCATGCGGCAATGATGCCGACCAGCAATGCCAGCAACGTGCTGATCAATTGCAGGCTACGCGCCTGGGCGCTTTCGGCGTCGCGGCGATCAAGTTGAATATCGTAGAGCTTCTCACTGATCGACACGATGTCGCTGCCCTGAGTAGTCATCTCGGCGCGCGCAGTAACGATGTTGTTGTTGGCTGCTTTATAGGCCTGTACGGCACTGCGATACGCGCCCAGCGCGGTTTCCAGTGACGCCAGTGCGCTTTGTTGACTGCTGCCGAACACGTTGCTGAGGTTTTTCAAACCCGCGATGGCTTTCTCGATTTGCGCCGCGGCGCGGGCTTCGGTCTCGGCGTTGGCGTTAGAGGTGTAGCCACGCACGTCGTAGCGCGCTAATTGGAATTCATCCTTGGCATTGTTCACGGCCTGGTATTGCGCGAAGCGCTCCGGACTGTCGGGCATCTGCTGCACGCTGGTGTCCAGGGCGTTGATCTGCTCATTGGCGATGGCTGCCTTGTCACCCATGACTTGGCGTGAGCTATTACCGTTACGGTAGGCTTCGCGCATCTTGTTCAGGGACTGTTGGTAGGCGGTGATCACGGCCTTTTGCTGGTTGAGCAGCTTGAGGTTTTCCGGGCTCTTGAAGCTGTCCAACAGCTTCTGTTGCTTGGCGGCAAAAGCGTCGAGGTTAGTCTGTACGTTCTGTGCCACCGCTTCGTCACCATCGGCCAGCATGTATTGCAGGCGCACGATACGCAGCTTGGTCAGGGACGCATTGAGCTGGGTGATGTCGCTCATCCAGTTGCTACGATCGATCAGGCCGCCCAGGCTGGTCCAGCCGGTAAGGGCCAGGATGGACGTGAGGACCAGCACCAGGCCAAAGCCCAGGCCGAGTTTGAGGTTTACGCTGATGTTGCCGAACCAGCTATTCATCGAATGCTCCGCAAAAATGATATCGAGTTGCTGGGCGGTGTTGTTGTTTGAGCCAGCCATGGTATTTACGGCTGTATCGGCAAGCCGGCGTGAAGCTGAAATAATTAATTCGCCAGCTATGCATTTAATCCTGCATACCCAATGGCAGCGGTCGTTGTGCGGGCTGCGCGGTGCTCATCGGGTAGCCACTTTGTGCTAGTCTGCTGGCCCTTTTAGTTTTGGATGACACTTTTTAGGCGCCCATTTATGCAGCGGTCTAAAGTGTTGTCCTACAGCGGAGCCTCTTCATGTCCGAAGTTAACCTGTCTACCGACGAAACCCGCGTCAGCTACGGCATTGGCCGTCAGTTGGGCGACCAACTGCGCGACAACCCGCCACCGGGCGTAAGCCTGGACGCAATTCTGGCTGGCCTGACCGACGCGTTCGCCGGCAAACCAAGCCGCGTTGACCAAGAGCAAATGGCCGCGAGCTTCAAGGTCATTCGTGAAATCATGCAAGCCGAAGCGGCTGCCAAGGCTGAAGCGGCCGCCGGTGCCGGTCTGGCGTTCCTGGCTGAAAACGCCAAGCGTGATGGCATCACCACCCTGGCGTCGGGCCTGCAATTTGAAGTGCTGACTGCCGGTACAGGCGCCAAGCCGTCCCGTGAAGACCAAGTGCGTACTCACTACCACGGCACCCTGGTCGACGGCACCGTGTTCGACAGCTCTTACGAGCGTGGTCAGCCTGCAGAATTCCCGGTGGGCGGCGTGATCGCCGGCTGGACCGAAGCCCTGCAACTGATGAATGCCGGCAGCAAATGGCGCCTGTACGTGCCGAGCGAGCTGGCTTACGGCGCTCAAGGCGTTGGCAGCATCCCGCCGCACAGCGTGCTGGTATTCGACGTCGAGCTGCTCGACGTTCTGTAACACAGCAGGTTATTGCGGGCCTTGTGCCTGTGTGGGAGCGGGCTTGCTCGCGATGGCGTCGACCCGGTTTGACTGTGAACCGAGTCGCCTGCATCGCCAGCAAGCCCGCTTCCACATAAAGCCTGCATCCACAGGTTTTGCTCGGTCGCTCATGGGTGAAATTTGCCATTGAGCTCCGTTGCCGGGCGCAACGCTCGGGCATAGCAGAACAGAAACAGGTTACGCACCACCTCTTTAAGTACGCCGGGCTCACTCGAACTCAGGCCATTCACGTCCAGGTCGCCCTGGTCCTGCAGCTCATTCAGCGCTTCTTCTTCCAGCACCGCACAGACTTCCCCGGTTTCCCGATGCAGGATTCGCAGGTAAGGGTGTGGGCGGTCCAGCCAGGCATCGATCAAATACGTCATGGTTGATTCTCCTTGATAAGTTTCAATGAGAATAATTCTTATTCGTAGAATAGCAAGTGCCTATTGGCGGTTTGCTGATTTTTCTGTGTGGGTATTGCGCGTGATCAACGCAGAGGGCGAAACGCCACCCCGCGGCGGGCGCGGGATGGAGGCAGCAGGCTTAGACTTTACGCACAAACTCGGACTTGAGTTTCATCGGGCCGATACCGTCGATCTTGCAATCGATGTCGTGGTCGCCGTCGCACAGGCGGATGTTCTTGACCTTGGTGCCGACTTTGACCACCAGCGACGTGCCTTTGACCTTAAGGTCTTTGATCACGGTGATGGTATCGCCGTCCTGCAAGACATTGCCTACAGAGTCTTTCTTCACGGTTTCATCGCCGGCCACTTCGGCCTCACCAGTGGCGGACCACTCATGCGCGCATTCCGGGCAGATCAACTGGGCGCCGTCTTCGTAGGTGTATTCGCTATTGCATTTCGGGCAGGGTGGCAACGTGCTCACTAAAGCTCCTTTAGAGTCAGGATGGCTAAAAGTCGCACATTATATAGGGTTTTGCAGCGCGAGCGGGGGAGTGGGTTGGCAATGGAATCTAAATGTGGGGGCGGGCTTGCTCGCGAATGCGGTCTATCAGAAACGTATTCAGTGACTGACACTCCGCATTCGCGAGCAAGCCCGCTCCCACACAAGCCCGCTCTGCAGGGCGTCTTCAGTGCGTACGTGCGACCGCGAACTCACTCAGCTCAACCAGCGCGTCGCGGTATTCGCTGGCAGGCAGCGCTTCCAGGCATTTGATCGCGCGGGCCACGTAGTCACGTGCCAGCTGTGCGGTGTAATCCAGCGAGCCCGAGGCTTCCACTGCAGCGCGAATGCTTTCGAGGTCTTCGATACCGCCTTTCTGGATCGCCTTGCGCACCAGGGCGGCCTGTTCCGGCGTGCCTTCGCGCATGGTGTAGATCAGCGGCAAGGTCGGTTTGCCCTCTGCCAGGTCGTCACCGACGTTCTTGCCCAGGGTTTCGGCGTCGCCACGGTAGTCGAGCAAGTCGTCCACCAACTGGAACGCAACCCCCAGGTGATCGCCGAAAGTGCGCAGCGCTTCGCTTTGCTCAGGCGTCGCTTCGCACAAGGCGGCGGCGCTGTGGGTGGAGGCTTCGAAGAGCATCGCCGTCTTGCCGCGAATCACTTCCATGTAGGTTTCTTCGGTGGTGCTGGCGTCGCGAACCTTGGACAGTTGCAACACTTCGCCTTCGGCGATGATGCGCGTGGCTTGTGAAAGAATCTTCATCACCGGCATCGAGCCCAGTTCGACCATCATTTCGAACGAGCGCGAATACAGGAAGTCGCCCACCAGCACGCTCGGGGCGTTGCCCCACATCGCGTTGGCCGTTTCGCGGCCACGGCGCATGCCGGACATGTCGACCACGTCGTCATGCAGCAAGGTTGCGGTGTGCAAAAATTCGATGGTGGCGGCCAGCAGGCGCAGGTCATCGCCTTCGCGGCCAAGGGCCTTGCCGCACAACAGGACTAATAAAGGCCGCAGGCGTTTGCCGCCCGCCGACGTAATATAGTCGCCAATTTTGGAGACCAGCGGCACTTTAGACGTCAGCTGCTGCTTGATGATGCCGTCGACGGCGCTAAAATCGTCCGCGACCGCGCGGTAGAAAGCTTGGGGTTGCATCAGCGACAGTCGCTCCAGAAGGGTTGCGCGGCATGCTAGGACCCTCTCCCCGTAGTGTCAAGGCGCGATAGACGGCTACTTGCAACACCCATTTACCTTGCGTACAATCGCGCACCCTGAACTTCCTGGGCAGCACCTGCCTTACGCAATTGCATTCGGGACGTCCATCCCATGCAGCCATGCCAGCCAATACCTCTTCTTATAAAGCGCTGGGTGAGCAGGATTATCGGAGAAATACCATGTCGTACGCAGTAATTGTTACTGGTGGCAAGCAATACAAGGTCGCCCCAGGTGAATACCTGAAGATCGAAAAACTGGAAATCGCTACCGGCGAATCCGTTACCTTTGATCGCGTTCTGTTGGTCGCCAATGGCGATGACGTGAACATCGGCGCTCCAGTGGTTGCCGGCGCTACCGTTGTGGCTGAAGTGATCTCCCAAGGTCGTCACGATAAAGTCCGCATCATCAAGTTCCGTCGTCGTAAGCACCACATGAAGCGTATGGGCCACCGCCAGTGGTACACCGAGATCAAAATCACCGGTATTCAGGCTTAATTTCAGCCTAATTCCTCACTAGGAGAATTGACTCATGGCACACAAAAAAGCTGGTGGTAGTACCCGTAACGGTCGCGACTCAGAAGCCAAACGCCTTGGCGTTAAGATGTATGGCGGCCAGAAAATCATTCCGGGCAACATCATCGTGCGTCAGCGCGGCACCCAATTCCACGCCGGTTACGGTGTTGGCATGGGTAAAGATCACACCCTCTTCGCGAAAATCGAAGGCGTGATCAAGTTTGAAGTAAAGGGCGCGTTCAACCGCCGTTACGTGAGCGTTGTCGCCGCTTAATTGCGCGATCGCTGGAAAAGCCCTGTCTCGCGACGGGGCTTTTTCGTTTGTGGGGTGAGTCTCTTGCAAAGCTGTTTGTGATGGGCGAAAGCAACGGGTTTTGCAGTCATTGCTTGAGGTCGCTGCGCTCATTTTTGCAAGAGTCTTATGTCTTGGTTTTTTTAAGCTCGTCCGTGCGACGAGAGGCGTTTTGTTATGAAGTTCGTTGATGAAGTTTCCATCCGAGTAAAAGCAGGCGATGGCGGTAACGGTTGCATGAGTTTCCGTCGCGAAAAGTTCATCGAAAACGGTGGCCCGAACGGCGGCGACGGCGGTGACGGCGGTTCCATCTACTTGATGGCCGACGAAAACCTCAACACCCTGGTCGACTACCGTTACACCCGGCACTTCGATGCCGAGCGTGGCTCCAACGGTGGCAGCACCGACTGCACCGGTAAAAAAGGTGAAGACATGGTGCTGCGCGTACCGGTCGGCACCACGATCATCGACTCCGCCACTCAGGAAGTGATTGGCGACCTGACCAAGGCCGGTCAAAAATTGATGGTTGTGCAGGGCGGCTGGCACGGTTTGGGTAACACCCGATTCAAGTCCAGTACCAACCGTGCACCGCGCCAGACCACGCCGGGCAAACCGGGCGAGCAGCGTGACCTCAAGCTGGAAATGAAAGTACTCGCCGACGTCGGCCTGTTGGGCCTGCCAAACGCCGGCAAAAGTACCTTCATTCGCTCGGTCTCGGCCGCCAAGCCGAAAGTCGCCGACTACCCGTTCACCACCCTGGTGCCAAACCTGGGCGTGGTCAGCGTAGACCGCTGGAAAAGCTTCGTGATCGCCGACATTCCAGGCCTGATCGAAGGGGCTTCCGATGGCGCAGGCTTGGGCATTCGTTTCCTCAAGCACTTGTCGCGTACGCGCTTGCTGTTGCACCTCGTCGACATGGCGCCGCTGGATGACACCAGCGCACCAGACGCCGCCGAAGTGATCGTCAGCGAACTGACCAAGTTCAGCCCGGCCCTGGCCGAGCGTGACCGCTGGTTGGTGCTGAACAAGTGCGACCAGATCCTCGAGGAAGAACACGAGGAACGCGTCAAGGAGATCGTCGATCGCCTGGAGTGGACCGGCCCGGTTTACGTGATCTCGGCTATCGCCAAAGAAGGCACCGAGCGCCTGACCCGCGACATCATGCGCTACCTTGAAGACCGCGCCGACCGCCTGGCGGCCGACCCGGTGTTCAAGGCCGAACTGGCCGAGCTCGACCAGCAGATCGAAGACGAAGCACGCGCCCAGTTGCAGGCGCTGGACGACCAGCGTGCCCTGCGCCGCAGCGGCGTGAAGTCGGTGCATGACATCGGCGACGATGAGTGGGACGAGGAAGACGTGGATGATGAGGATGGCCCGGAAATCATTTACGTGCGCGACTGAGTCGTTGCGATAAACTTGAACGCCGCTCCTTCAGAGCGGCGTTTTGGTATCCGGGTATAACGTTACGGGCGGCGCTGGGTCGCGCAGCCCTCAATCTAAGGTTGAAGATGATGCGGAGCAAAGTGACAGGTGCGCAGCGCTGGGTCGTGAAGATCGGAAGCGCGCTGCTGACGGCGGATGGTAAAGGGCTCGATCGCGCAGCCATGAGCGTCTGGGTCGAGCAGATGGTGGCCTTGCATGAGGCCGGTGTTGAGTTGGTGCTGGTGTCGTCCGGGGCCGTCGCTGCCGGCATGAGCCGCCTCGGCTGGACCGCGCGACCCAGCGCGATGCATGAGCTGCAAGCGGCCGCCGCCATCGGCCAGATGGGCCTGGTGCAAGCCTGGGAATCCAGCTTTGCCGAGCATGGCCGCCACACGGCGCAGATCCTGCTGACCCACGACGACCTGTCCGACCGCAAGCGCTACCTCAACGCCCGCAGCACCTTGCGCGCGCTGGTGGACCTTAAGGTTATCCCGGTGATCAACGAAAACGACACGGTGGTCACCGACGAAATCCGCTTCGGCGACAACGACACCCTGGCCGCGCTGGTGGCCAACCTGGTGGAAGCCGACCTGCTGGTGATTCTCACCGACCGCGACGGCATGTTTGACGCCGACCCGCGCAACAACCCCGATGCCCAATTGATCTACGAAGCCCGCGCCGATGACCCGGCGCTGGACGCCGTGGCCGGCAGCGTCGGCGGCGCGCTGGGCCGTGGCGGCATGCAGACCAAGCTGCGTGCTGCACGTTTGGCCGCGCGCTCCGGCGCCCACACCATCATCGTCGGCGGGCGCCTGGAGCGCGTGCTCGACCGTCTCAAGGCCGGTGAGCGCATCGGCACGTTGCTGTCGCCGGAGCGCGGGCTGCTGGCGGCGCGCAAGCAATGGCTGGCCGGGCACCTGCAAACCCGTGGCACTCTGGTGCTGGACGAAGGCGCCGTGTCGGCGTTGTCCCAAGGCCACAAGAGCTTGCTGCCGGTGGGCGTCAAATTGGTGCAGGGCAGCTTCCGCCGTGGCGAGATGGTGGTGTGCGTCGCCCCCGACGGTCGCGAGATCGCCCGTGGCCTGGCCAACTACAGCGCCCTTGAGGCGCAGAAAATCATTGGACAATCGTCTGAAGCGATTGTCGGACTATTAGGTTACATGGCTGAACCGGAACTGGTTCACCGCGATAACCTGATCCTGGTCTAAACAAAGGAATACACGATGCGCGTGATACAGGGATTGCTCGGCCTGCTGTTGGCCATGCCACTGCTGGCCTCGGCCGAAGAAATCGGCCAAGTGTCGACGGTGTTCAAGTTTGTCGGCCCCAATGACCGGATCGTGGTCGAGGCGTTTGATGACCCCAAAGTCGACGGCGTAACCTGCTACCTGTCGCGCGCCAAGACCGGCGGCGTAAAAGGCAGCCTGGGGCTTGCCGAAGACCGTGCCGAAGCCTCGATCGCTTGCCGCCAGGTCGGCCCGATCAGTTTTAAAGGCGAACTCAAGGACGGCGACGAGGTGTTCAAGGAGCGTACTTCGCTGGTATTCAAGACCATGCAGGTGGTGCGTTTCCTCGACAAGAAGCGCAATACCCTGGTGTACCTGGTCTACAGCGACCGTCTGATCGAAGGCAGCCCGCAGAATGCGGTCACGGCGATTCCGATTTTGCCCTGGCCGACGGCGCAGTAACCGGCAGGCGCGTTTTTTAATCGGCGTCTATGATTGCAGGCGTGGGGTCTGTAATCTCGACGTGCCGCAATGCGAAGAATATGGGAAATCTGGAGTTCGTCATGAGTGCTTTCCACGACCTGAAACTCAAAGCGTTAGACGGACAAGAGCTGCCGCTGGCGCCCTTCAAAGGGCACGTTGTGCTGGTGGTCAACGTGGCGTCCAAGTGTGGTTTGACCCCGCAATACGCGGCGTTGGAAAACCTCTATCAGCAATACAAGGGCCAGGGTTTCAGCGTGCTCGGCCTGCCGTGCAACCAGTTTGCAGGCCAGGAACCGGGCACCGAGGAAGAAATCCAGCAGTTCTGCAGCCTCAACTACGGCGTAACATTCCCGCTGGGCAGCAAGCTTGAGGTCAATGGCCCCGACCGCCATCAGCTGTACCGCTTGCTGGCGGGCGAGGGCGCCGAGTTTCCGGGTGACATCACCTGGAATTTCGAGAAATTCCTGCTCGGCAAAGACGGCCGGGTACTGGCGCGTTTCTCGCCACGCACCGCGCCGGATGACCCCACTATCGTCCAAGCCATCGAAAAAGCGCTTATTTAAATTTAGCTGCAAGCCGCAAGCCGCAAGCTGCAAGTAGAAGCCCCTGCGTACAGCTTGAGCTTGAGCTTGAGCTTGAGCTTGAGCTTGAAGCTTAAAGCTTGCAGCTGCTCTCATGCTCCTTTATCACTCAGATCAATAGTGCTATCTAGCGCTGCACACGCGCAATATTATCCACATCATAAAACCTTCTGCTGTGGAGTGCTCCCATGCCTGTGCAAGCCTTGTTCAAACCGTTCCAGCTCGGTGCTCTGCAACTCTCGACCCGCGTGGTGATGGCGCCGATGACGCGTTCGTTCTCGCCAGGTGGCGTGCCCAATTCCAGGGTTATCGAGTACTACCGCCGTCGCGCCGCCGCAGGCGTAGGCCTGATCATCACCGAAGGCACGGTGGTTGATCATCAGGCCTCTAACGGCTACCCGAATGTGCCGCATTTTTATGGCGAGGCGGCGCTGGCCGGCTGGAAGAAAGTCGTCGACGCGGTGCACGCCGAAGGCGGAAAGATCGTTCCGCAGTTGTGGCACGTGGGCAGCGTGCGGCGTATCGGCACTGAGCCGGACGCCAGCGTGCCGGCTTACGGCCCGATGGAAAAACTCAAGGACGGCAAGGTGGTCGTCCACGGCATGACCACCGAAGACATCCACGACGTGATCAATGCCTTTGCCCAAGCCGCCAAGGATGCCCAACGCATCGGCATGGACGGCGTAGAGATCCACGGCGCCCACGGCTACCTGGTTGATCAGTTTTTCTGGGAAGGCAGCAACCAGCGCACCGATGAGTACGGCGGCAGCCTGGCCAACCGTTCGCGTTTTGCCATCGAGCTGATCCAGGCTACCCGCGCTGCGGTAGGCCCGGACTTCCCGATCATCTTGCGTTTCTCGCAGTGGAAGCAGCAGGACTACACCGCGCGCCTGGTGCAAACCCCGCAGGCGCTGGGTGAGTTTCTCCAACCGTTGTCCGACGCCGGTGTGGATATTTTCCACTGTTCCACGCGGCGTTTCTGGGAGCCGGAATTCGAAGGCTCCGAGCTCAACCTGGCCGGCTGGACACGCCAGCTCACCGGCAAGCCGACCATCACCGTGGGCAGCGTGGGCCTGGACGGCGAGTTCCTGCAGTTCATGGTCAACACCGACAAGGTCGCGCAACCGGCCAGCCTGGAAAAACTGCTGGAGCGCTTGAACAACGACGAGTTCGACCTGGTGGCCGTGGGCCGCGCCTTGCTGGTAGATCCGGAGTGGGCGGTGAAGGTGCGCGAAGGCCGTGAGGGCGACATTCTGCCGTTCAGTCGTGAGGCGTTGACGACCTTGGTGTAAGCGGTGACAGCGCGGTTAGCGGTGGCCCGTCCTTGCACACACCGCGCAACTGGCGTTCAAACTGCTCGATAATTGCCGGCCAACCCTGACGGCTCGCGTGTTGGCGGGCATTCAGACGAGCCCTGCGCAAGGTCTCGCGCTCTTCGAGCAGCCACACGGCGGCATCGCAAAAAGCCTCCTCATCACCCGGCATCGCCAGCGCGCCGCTATAACCATGGCGGATATGCTGGGTGGCGGCCGCTTGGTCATAGGCCACCACGCCAAGCCCCGACGCCATGGCCTCCAGCACCACATTGCCGAAGGTTTCGGTCAGGCTGGGGAACAGGAACAGATCCCCTGAGGCGTAATGCTTTGCCAGTTCCTCACCGCGCTGAGTGCCGCAGAACACGGCGTCGGGCAATTCGCTCTCCAGCAGCGCGCGTTGCGGGCCATCGCCAACGATGATCAGCTGCATGCGCCGCTGTGGATAAGTACGCTGCAAGGTTTCAAAGCAGCGCTTGAGCAGCCCGAGATTTTTTTCCTGCGCCAGCCGGCCGACATGCAGCACCGCGATGTCGTCGTTGCGCAGGCCAAAGCTTTCGCGCAAGGCGCTATCGCGTTTGGCCGGGTGGAACAATTGGCTGTCGACCCCGCGTGACAACATGCCCAGCCGCTCGAAATGCCGACGCTCCAGCTCCAGGCGTTGGCTGGCGCTCGGCACCAGTGTCAACGTCGAGCGGTTGTGGAACCAGCGCAGATAGTGCGTGACCATGCGGCTCAGCAGGCTCAAGCCATATTGGTTTGAGTACTGTTGAAAATTTGTGTGAAAGCCGCTGACCACACTGATCCCCAGGCGCCGTGCCGCGCGCAGGGCGGATAACCCCAGCGGCCCTTCGGTGGCGATGTACAGCACGTCCGGGCGCTGGCGGGTCCAGCGCCGCAGCAACTTGTGCATCGACGACTGGCCCCATTGCAGGCCGGGGTAGCCTGGCAGCGGCCAGCCACGGCACAGCAGCAACTCGTCGTCGCTGGGGCGGGTCTGGTCGACACCCTGGCGCGGGCGCACCAGTTCGATTTGGTGGCCACGCGCGCGCAAACCTTCACACAAGCGACCAAGGGTATTGGCCACCCCGTTGATCTCAGGCGGGAAGGTTTCGGTGATTAAGGTGATGTGAAGCGAAGCTGTCGTCATGACCCACAGTCTCGCCGTGGGCCATGTCGCCATTGTGGCATTGGGATGATGGATTTATGACGGCGTCACGGTTTTCCGGGCCATCGTCTCGGCGCCTTGTTCACGCACCCAGAACAGCGTGGCGCCCGCCACCGCTGCCGGCATCATCAGCAGGTTGACCACCGGCACCAGCAACACCAGGTAGACGATGCCGCCAAAACTCATGCTCTGCCAGCGTTTCTGGCGCAGCCAGGCGAGCATTTCGTTCCAGCCCAGCTTGTGGTTGTCCGCCGGGTAGTCGATGTACTGGATCGCCATCATCCACACGCCGAACAACAGCCACAGCGGCGCGGCAATCAGGTTGACCACGGGAATGAACGACAGGATAAACAAACCGATGGCGCGTGGCAGGAAGTACCCCAGCTTGCGCATTTCGCGCGCCAGGGTGCGCGGCACCATCGCCACCAGCTCACCCCAACTGAACGGCGGGAAGTCATCGGTGCCGCGTATCACCACCTCGACCTTCTCGGCGAGAAACCCGTTAAACGGCGCGGCGATGATATTGGCAAGCATGGTGAAGGTGAAAAACACCATCAGCACCACCAGCACCACAAACAACGGCCATAACAGGTAATTCAAAAAGCTCAGCCAGCTTGGCAGCGTCGGCATCAAATGGTCGACCCACAGGCTGAACTGATGGCCGGCGAAATAGATCAAACCGACAAACAGCACCAGGTTGATTGCCAGCGGCAGCAGTACAAACAGGCGCAAGCCAGGGCTTAACACCAATTTGAGGCCTTCACGCAGGTATTGCGGGCCAGAAAGTACAGGGGCGGGCATGGAGAACTCCGAGCAAGAGGACGAACGCGCCGACCTTACCGGCTTTGCATTCAAGGCGAAAGCACCGCCGGTGTGACGACATCAACGGTAACAAAGGCGTCGATTAACCGCGTCGACTGCATAGAGACCGCCTATGAGCTGGATTGTTATTGCGTATTTCCTTAATCTTGCGCCCCTCGTTACGCTTCAACCATTATTTTCAGGGCCTGCGAGTTCAAGCACTTCCCCAAGTGTTTCGCGGTCCTTTTTTATTCCAGCCGCCTTGTTGTGCGGGCGGTCGATAGGAGTGAGTCATGTCTGATACCCGTCATTCGCGAGTGATTATTCTTGGTTCCGGTCCTGCCGGTTACAGCGCTGCCGTTTATGCTGCCCGGGCCAACCTCAAGCCGTTGCTGATCACCGGCATGCAGGCGGGTGGTCAGTTGACCACTACCACCGAAGTCGACAACTGGCCGGGCGACGTTCACGGCCTGACCGGCCCGGTGCTGATGGAGCGTATGAAAGAGCACGCCGAGCGTTTTGAAACCGAGATCGTTTTCGACCACATCAACCAAGTCGATTTCTCGAAAAAGCCTTACAGCCTGACCGGCGACAATGGCGTCTACACCTGTGACGCGCTGATCATCGCCACTGGCGCCAGCGCCCGTTACCTGGGCCTGCCGTCGGAAGAAGCGTTTATGGGCAAGGGTGTTTCGGCCTGCGCTACCTGCGACGGTTTCTTCTACCGCAACAAGCCGGTCGCCGTGGTCGGTGGCGGCAACACCGCTGTCGAAGAGGCGCTGTACCTGGCCAATATCGCCAGCACCGTGACCCTGGTTCACCGCCGCGAAACGTTCCGCGCCGAGAAGATCCTGATCGACAAGCTGCACGCCCGCGTCGCTGAAGGCAAAATCATCCTCAAGCTCAATGCCACCCTCGACGAAGTCCTGGGCGACAACATGGGCGTGACCGGTGCCCGCCTGAAAAACAACGACGGCAGCTTCGACGAGCTGAAAGTCGACGGCGTATTCATCGCCATCGGCCACACCCCGAACACCTCGCTGTTCGAAGGCGTGCTGGAAGCCAAAGACGGCTACCTGGTCGTACAGGGCGGCCGCGAAGGCAACGCCACCTCGACCAACATCGACGGCATCTTTGCCGCCGGTGACGTGGCTGACCACGTCTACCGCCAGGCCATCACCTCGGCCGGCGCCGGCTGCATGGCGGCGCTGGATGCCGAGCGTTACCTGGATGGTTTGAAGGACGCATCGTTCTAAACCATTGAAATGAAAAAACCGGCTGCGAGGCCGGTTTTTTTTGTGCTGGATTTAATGACCCGCACAGGTCAACGGTGGGAGGGGGCTTGCTCCCGATGTCGGTGTATTAGCTACAGATAGTCTGGCTGTTACACCGCTATCGGGAGCAAGCCCCCTCCCACATGTTGATCCATGCCGGGCTCAGGCGTTGATGGTCGTCAACTGCCCACGCTAGGTAATCGAATCGATGTCGAATGTATATGGCCCACTGCTGCGGGAGGCGAACATCGAAGCGACATCGTCCGGCTCGGGAATCATCGCAATTTGCACCTGCAGTGTGTTCTCCCGCTGGCCCTTCCAGCGTTGCAGAGCGGCTTCCAGGTTGGGCGAGTGCGCCGCGCTGCCGTAAACATCCACCCGCCTCAGTGCGCGCACGCGTAATCGTTCAAGCCGCTGCAGTGAATCTTGCAGCTTGTAATACTCGTCGGACAACTCGCTCACCGTTTGCAGGTACTCGGGGTCGTTGTTGCAATAGCGCAGCGTGTCCATTGTTCGCTTGCGTTGGTCGTGCACCTTGCTGCGCATGGTCGTCAGTGCCGACGCCACCACATCGTATTCACGTTGAGTCACCACCGTGCCCCTGGTTTCCTCGGTTTGTTGCCAGCGTCTAAAGGTCGCCCAGGAAAACGGGATATAGGCCCCCGGTATACTGTGATCAGCAAGACTCATGGCCTGATCGATAAAACCACCCCGAAACGGCAGGTCGCCGTCTTTGGCCAGCGCACGCGTGCAGGCGGCCTCTTCAAGGGAGTCACACCCCGGGTTCCAGAGAATCGACGAAAGTTGCTTCTCGTTGAAGTTCACCGGCATAAAGTGATGCAACGTGCCGTGATGCTCATAAGGCGCGCCACCCACCCGAACCAGGCCTGCCACGAAAATTAAAATGCCTAACACCGGGTTGGTAATAAAAAGTCCCGCAAGCCCGGTAATCCAAATGCTTCGCCGTGCGTTCATCCACGGTGCGGGTACGCCGGGGATCATGTCGTTGTTGTTGACCATGCGGTGGTGCGTCAGCGGCTCGGCAGCGGCGACGAATGTGGCATCACCTACACGCGGCGATCCGTAGGTGTAGAGGAGAACGTCGTAGTTCAAGGTTTCGTCAGATCGCAGTGCTTCGGCCAGTAGTAGTGCAATCGCGCCGCCCAGGCTGTGGCCGCTGATAATGATTTTTTGGCCGATATGAAACCTATCCAAATAGTTCTGAACAAACGTCTTCAACGCCTTATACGCATCGTAAAAACCGTGATGGACGTTGCCTTTACCCTCGCTGAAAGGTACTTGCGCCGCATCCGCGTCACGCCACCAATCTGACAACTCCAATGTTCCACGGATAGCGATCAAAATCACCTCATCATGATGCGTAATGAACGCTTGTGTGCTCTTGCCGCTTAGCCAGTACTTACTGGTGTCATCAAAAAAATGCTGATTGGCAGGGTGTTCCTGAGTGTCGCTCGGCTTGTTTTGCTCATAGAGGGTTGGGTCGAACGGTAAAATCTCAAAGCGCTTCGAGTAAGGAACTTCCTCATACAGTGGGTAGAAACGGTGAACCGGCGACTGCGAACTGTCCACCTTCCAGCTTTCTTGATAGTTGGGAAGCGCTTCACCAAAAAAGTTACCCACACTGGGTTCCAGTGGGAAGCTCACGGTGTCCACAGGTTCTTTGGCGGGTTTTTGGCCGAAATTGTTGTAGCTCAAGTTCGACATTATTGCGAGCTGGTACAGGTTGAGTGCGCTGAAGGCATTATCGGTTGAGAGCATGGGCCTGAATGCACGCAGGGGGCGAACCTGCAGTAGCGTGTGCCGGTTAGACAGCAGCCCGACACCTTTCAGAGATAACGGCTCTGGGCTTAGCCTCAGTTCATCAAGTGCTCTGATTAAGAGGTCATTCGGCGGGTATTTACGTTTAAGGGGCGGCGGTAAATGCGCGCGCTGTTTGACCAAGTCCCGCACTTCCACTTGGATAAATGTGTCTCCCGCTTTTAACGCGGGGTTGTGTTCGGCAGGGAATCCATCTTTGTGAAAGAAGCGGGTTTGTTCGGCACGGACTTGGAGTTCGGTGATTGGGAGTGGATAAAACTTTCTATCCACGATTTTTTCATACCAAATATCAGCGCCTCCTTGATACTTATTGTCGATCGTCAGTACGGCAGGTCCTCGATAACAGTCTTCAACTTTAGCAAATCCTTGGGCGTCCAGCGCTCCTGTATATTTCTGCTCTGCGCTGTCCTGAAGGATATAGCTGAGACCAGCATACGGTTTGCCATCACCGAACTCGTCCACTAGCTGAAAACTAATCCAATGCCCCTTTAATGGGCAGGCAAACATCTTGTCGCTAAAAGAGGGCCTATGCACATCTTCCATCGGTCTATACGAACCCATCGTTCGATGTCCTTATTCGGTACAGTTGGGGTAGACGGTGCAGTTACGCCCATCAGGCATTTTGAAAGGTTTGAATTGAGGCGGAGTTACACACAGTTCTTCAATGTCGCGCCCCCAATTCCCCTTGCACGGTTTCCATCCACTAGTCGTTTTTATCCAATAGCGGTCAAAATAAGGCAGCTCTTCTTTCGCCACCGTCAGCACCATTTTCACGGTCTTGCCCGCCAACTGATCACGTTGCAACGCTGCACCCGGAAGGCTTTTCTGCACGACGCCATTCGCGTCCAACGCCCGGCACTGTAAGATTTTTACGATGTAACGACGCGAACCCATTGTGCGAAATAACCACTGGCATTGCCCTTGAAAGACTAGCGGTCCCGTATTGGGGAAAATGCGGACATTTTGTGACGGGTCATCTCGGATTGATAAACCGGCAGAGTCCATATCCATGTCCTGATCACGCTTTCCCCATTTTCCTTCGATATTCAGCGCGACACGTTTCAACACCATTGAGCATCCCTTTGCCGCGTCTGTTAGCGGCAACGTGAGTTCAGCTAGCCGTGTTACTTCGGGTTGCCCATCCTTGATAACTTTATGCGATGAACACGCCTCGTTTGATGCTGATTCGTAGTAGGTAACCGCACTAATATTAAAGTTTTCGGGTAATTCGGCTTGAAAAGTAAAATTTTCTGGTGGCGCTACTGAACAACCCGAAGCTCCCAACGCCATGGCGCTTGCAAATAAGAACCTCAGGTAGTGGCGCTTAACGTGTCGTACGCACATCATGCTGATTGCTCCAGTGGCATAGATCTATACGAACCCATCGTTTGATGTCCTTATTCGGTGCAGTTGGGGTAGACGGTGCAGTTACGTCCATCAGGCATTTTGAAATCAGTGAAGGTCGGTGGAGCCTGGCAGCGAAAAGTTTCTTTCGTTTCGACGCAAGGCTTCCAACCCTTTGGTGTTTCTAGCCATGAACGCCCAAAGTACGGCGTCTCCTCTCTCGCCACCGTCAGCACCATTTTCACGGTCTTGCCCGCCAACTGATCACGTTGCAACGCTGCACCCGCAAGCTGTTTTTGCACAACTCCATTTGCGTCTAGCGCTCGGCACTCTAGGATTTTCCTGATATACCGTTTCGGCCCCGCCGTGCGGAAAAACCACTGGCACTGCGCCTGAAAGACAAGCGGTCCCGAAATAGGGAAAGGGCGAACTGTTTCTGAAGGCTCGTCGCGTATTGATATACTGGCTTGTTGTAGACTCATGTCCAGTTCACGCTCGCCCCACTTCCCCTCGATGTGGAGCACAACCTTTTTCAGAACCATTGAACAGCCCTTCGCTGTGTCTGTGAGCGGTAGCTGGAGTTCAATAAGTTGCGCCGCGTTGCGTTCTTTGCTGCGAAAAGCTTTACGCTTAGAGCACATCCCGCCTGATTCTGATTCGTAATGTGTAACCGCACCAACAGTAAAGTTTTCCGGCAATTCAGCCTGAAAAGTAAAGCTTTTTGGCTGCACTATCGAACAGCCCGAAACTACCAACGCCATCGCGCTAGCAAATAAGAATCTAAGGTAGTGGGGCGTAACGTGTCGTACGCACATCATGCGGATTGCTCCAGTGACATAGGTTTATACGTGCCCATTTTTTATGTCCTTATTCAGTACAGTTGGGGTAGACGCTACAGTCACGTCCATCAGGCATTTTGAAAGACTTAAAATCTGTGATGTTTTCACGGCAAAAACCGTATAAATCATCAAGTCCTTTCCCCATACATCGCTTCCAGCCGGTTGGAAACTTAATCCAGTTGTCACCAACTGCTGGCAGCTCTTCTCTCGCCACCGTCAGCACCATTTTCACCGTCTTGCCCGCTAACTGATCACGTTGCAACGCTGCACCCGCAAGCTGTTTTTGCACAACGCCATTTGCGTCTAGCGCTCGGCACTCTAGGATTTCCTGATATAGCGTTTCTGTCCTGCCGTGCGGAAAAACCACTGGCACTGCCCCTGAAAGACAAGGGGTCCCGAAATAGGGAAAGGGTGAACTGTTTCTGACGGCTCGTCGCGTATTGTTATACTGGCCCGTTGAAGACTCATGTCCAGTTCACGCTTGCCCCACTGCCCCGTTATATGTAGCACAACCTTTTTCAGAACCATTGAACAGCCCTTCGCTGTGTCTGTGAGCGGTAGCTGGAGTTCAATAAGTTGCGCCGCGTTGCGTTCCTTGCTGCGAAAAGCTTTACGCTTAGAGCACATCTCGCCTGATGCTGATTCGTAATGTGTAACCGCACCAACAGTAAAGTTTTCCGGCAATTCAGCCTGAAAAGTAAAACTCTCCGTCTGCAGTATCGAACAGCCCGAAACTCCCAACGCTATTGCGCACGCAAACAAGCCCCGAAAACACTGCGGATTAACCCGACCTAAAACCCTCACACTGATGACTCCCCAGACCAGAAATTCACTTCATTAAACAGGCGCTCGAAGTGAACCTGCGGCGCTTCGCCGTTATGAGGTAACCAATTTTTTATAAGTGGCGGCTCAGCTTCATTCAGCTTGCTGATAATCAAAAAATGCACCTGCTCAGGCGCCGACCTCCCCACTCCTGAGCCTGCGAGAGTTGTTCCGTCAGCCACTCGCCGGGGTCTTGGCGTTGGCTGAGTCGCATCAGGTCGTCGCTGTGTTCTGCCCACAGATACCGGTAAATATTCGACTGAAGCATCTCCATCGACAGGCTTGCCGGCACTGGAACATTCAGCCATGGCGGGTCGGCAGGCAGCGGGTGTTCGCCGGGAGCCGGGTTGTGGGCGATTTCCCAGCCTGCGCCGTGCCAATAACACACACTGATCGCCGGCCCGAGGTACGCAGGGCGTGCCTCTTCCGGCATATGCCGCAAGGCTCGGCCCAGCACGCGGTTATCGTGAAAACGGTACAGCGCCTGGTTGGGCCGTGTGCCGGTAATCAAGCGCTCGCGCCAGTGCTGGCTCAGCGCAGGCAGGTCATCTTTGCCGATACTCGCCAGCCAGCCCCAATTGCGCTCGGGCACCTGCACCAGTCCTGTGATGCGTTCATCGTCCGGGTGGTCGACGTGGAGTATTAAAGGCCCCGCATCGGCCAAATCGCAGGCTTGGGTTTCCCGGTATACGTTGCGGTGCTGATCAGGTGTGCGGGTGTTCAACAAGGCGTGGCGGGCGTCGAGTTCGCTCCCCGAGCCGAGGATCAGGCACAGCGTGCGGTCGAGTGTGAGCTGTTCGAGCATCCATTGCCGAGGGCAGGTGGCCGTCATGCTGTCATTCCTTGGGGCAGGCAAAGGCCGTTCTTGCAGGCCTCGCAAAGCGGGCACGCGTCAGCGCCTTTGACGTTGCTGGCGGCTGTCAGCAACGCTTGCGTCGGGGCGAGTATTGGCAGTTCGGATGGGGTCGCCGAGGCCGTCAGTTCGCCCGGCGATAACGGTTTGGCGGGCGTCCCTCGCGCAGGTGCGCCGCCGATTTGAACCTCGGTACTGCTGAAAATACCGCCAGGGCCTATCACGATGTGTTGGCCACCGCCTTTGAAGGTAATGCTGGCTCCGGCATCAATGATGATGTTGGCCCCGGATTTGAGGTGCACTTCTTGGCCGCCCTCAATCACCAGCGTTTGACCCACACGGGTGTGGCTGCTGCCGGCGACCCGCAAATGGTCATTCGCCTTGAGCAGAACTTTGCGGTCAGCGCTGACGGTGCGGTGTTCTTGCGCCCCGAGCAGCGTGGTGCTGTTGCCGTGGATGGTTTGCCTGCGCTCGTTACCCACCTCCAGTCGGCTGTCATTGATGACCTTTTGCTCCATGTCGCGCTGAGCCCGCAGGTAAATCAGCTCCTGGCCGCTGCGGTCTTCAATCGACAGCTCGTTGTAGCCGCCACTCGCCGGAGAGCTGTGGCTACGCAACACAGTTTTGGTTTTGTTCTCCGGTAAAGCGTACGGCACCGGTGTGAGCTGGTTAGGCACACAGCCGGTAATCAGCGGGTTGTCGGGGTTACCTTCCAGGTAGGTCACCACCACTTCCATGCCGACGCGCGGGATGGTCACGCAACCAAAACTATCGCCCGCCCAACTGGATGAGACCCGCAGCCAACGGCTGCTTTTGTCGCTGCCCAGTTCGGCGCGGTCCCAGTGGAACTCGACCTTGACCCGCCCGTGTTCATCACAGAAAATTTCCTGGCCCTCAGGACCCGTGACACGGGCGGTCTGGCTGACCAACACCGACGTGCGCAAGACCAGCGGCGGGCGGTAGAACACGTCCCACGGGATCGCACTGAAGCTGTTTCGGTAACCTTGGGTAAAGCCGTCTTCGGGTTTAACCTCATCACTGATTGCTTCTTCAAGCACCTGCGGTTGTTTGCCGGAGTGGGTCACACTGAGCAACAACCACAACTCATTGCACTGCGCACGCGGATGCTCAGTCAGGTTGAAAAAGTAACCGCTGCGCAGGGTTGGCTGGTCGCTTTTGCCTTCGGCCAACTGGTAGTCGGCGCGGTGTCGCTCCAGCGCCTGTCGGGCGAGCTGCTTGCCGAGTTTTTCATTCTCGATCAGATGCGGGTAACCGTAGTCTTCAAGCGCAGGGCTGAACTCGGCAGTAAACTGGCTTTCGCGCAGCAAGCTCGGGCGTTGGAAATCATAGCCCCGGCGTGTGGCCTTGCTGGTGCGAGTGCTGAACCGTATGGAAAACTCGCTGACGACCGGGTGATCAGCCACCAGGCCAGTGCCTTGCTGATACGGCGTGTCACCCAGCAAAGGGAAGCAGGCCTGGTTGTCGGTGAAGACCAACTGGTGGCCATCCGGGCTGTGTTGGTGGTGCCACGAAATCCCGTCTTCACTGCACAACCGTTGAACGAATTCGAAGTCACTTTCCAGGTATTGAGTGCAGTATTCGCGCGCTGGGCGGGCGCTGACATGAAAGGTGTATGAATCGCCCTGAATACCGTGGCCATTGAGTACCTGGCTGACAATTTGCGGCACCGTCAACTGTTGGAAAATCCGTTGATCATGGCTGAACTGCAAGTAGTGCAGAGCCGGTACCAAGGTCAGGTGATAACGGGTCAGGCGCTTGCCGGCTTCACCCACGCACACCTCCTCGATGCGCCCATGAATACCTTCGCCGTTCAGGCCAAACTGCAAAAAAGCCGGCTGACTGAGCAGGCTCTCCAGATCGAAATCAGGGTACTCGCTGACCAGTTCAACCTGGAGCGCGTACAAGGTGCTGATGGCTTCGGTGCCGTGAAACGCCAGCACCTTGAAGTCGTTGCGAACAGTGGGAATCACCAACGCGAAGTGCGCAGTATTGGCCGGCGCGTACATGCGCTTTTCCTTCATCCGAGAGCGGGGCGGCAGGCAATGCTCAGGCCTCTGGCTTGAACACGCTTAAGTGTCGGGCACGCTAACAAACCGGAAAAAAAACTGATGCAGGACGCTTCCGACACGGCTGTCCGACCGTTCGTAAGCCTGCGCCGAAGTCACGTTGCATGACTTGCGCGGTTACCGCACTTAGCGGTTATAGAGGGCTAAATCTCACACGCCATGTGCCAGATAGCGCGTCAGCGCTACCCGGCGTTCAAGGCTGTAAACCAGGTTGAAATGGATGGCTTGATAAAACCATCTCAGGTGCCAAGACTTTTTGTACGTGGGGCTGACTCAGGACTTTCGCGTCAGCGGTTGCGCGGTGAACTTCACGCCGGCCAAACCCTGTGCAATCAAAGCACGAATGTTGCCGTGGTCGCTGCCCTCAGGCGTCGCCACTACCGAGCGGTAATGCTCGCCAAACGCGAGCAGCGCTTGCTGATCGCTCAAGCCTTCCAGCAACGCCAGGCCCAGCGTTTTGCACGAACCTTCGTTCTGCCCGGCAGCGTTTTCCACCGCGCCGTTGGTGAAGGCTTGCGGCTGATAGTCGTAACCTGCGGCAATAAAAGCCAGAGTGTCGGCAAACAGGTGTTCGCCGCTGTCGAGGCTGGCGCGCAGGGTGTTCAGGTCAGTCATGGGTTTTTCCTTTGGCGAACGCCGCCTGTTGATCGGCGCTGGCTTCTTTTTGATGCTCGGCTTTCCACTGCGCATACGGCATGCCGTACACCACTTCGCGGGCGTCATCCAGGCTCAGCTCGATGTGGCGCTGGTCGGCTTCGGCTTTGTACCACTTGGACAAGCAGTTGCGGCAGAAGCCTGCGAGGTTCATCAGGTCGATGTTCTGTACATCCTTGCGGCTGTCCAGGTGCGCTACCAGGCGGCGGAAGGCGGCGGCTTCAAGTTCCAGGCGTTGTTGATCGTTCATAGAGTTCTCTTGGGGGCAGCTTTCAGCAGGCAAGCTGCAAGTTGGAACAGGGGCAGCTTTCAGCAGGCAAGCTTCAAGCTGCAAGTTGGAACAGGGGCAGCTTTCAGCAGGCAAGCTTCAAGCTGCAAGTTGGAACAGGGGCAGCTTTCAGCAGGCAAGCTTCAAGCTGCAAGTTGGAACAGGGGCAGCTTTCAGCAGGCAAGCTTCAAGTTGCAAGTTGGAACAGGGGCAGCTTGTAGCTTGCAGCTAGCGGCTTGCAGCTTCAAACTTGCTGGTTACGGCTCGCCGCGAGCGTTATCGACACCGATTCGGCAAAGCGCAGCGCGTGCGGTTTGTCCACTTCGACTTCGGCGTACAGCACCGATTCGTTGCTCATCACCAGGTCCAGCAGTTCCTGGGTCAGGCGCTCGAGCAGGGCGAAGCGGTTGCCTTCGACGTGGGCGATGATGGCCTTGGTGATGGTGCGGTAATTCAGCGCGTGGTCTATATCATTGTCGCGCACGGCTTCTTGAGCGGCGTACAGAATGGTCAGGTTGATCAACACATCCTGCTTGTTGAGGATCTCGTCCTCGTTGATGCCGATGAAGGTGCGCAGGCACAGGTCCT
The DNA here is from genome assembly GCF_002723595.1 of Pseudomonas sp. ICMP 460. Classification (NCBI taxonomy): domain Bacteria; kingdom Pseudomonadati; phylum Pseudomonadota; class Gammaproteobacteria; order Pseudomonadales; family Pseudomonadaceae; genus Pseudomonas; species Pseudomonas sp. ICMP 460. The sequence goes on along the minus strand of NZ_LKBR01000005.1, from coordinate 121,831 downwards.
TGACCCGGATGCGCGCCATGCCTGGTTGAAGTTGTGGCATTGTTACTTGCTCCGTCCAATCAGTTGCAGGAACTCCATGCGCGTGGTGTTCGATTCGCGGAACGCGCCGAGCATCACCGAGGTGTTCATGGTTGAGTTCTGTTTTTCCACGCCGCGCATCATCATGCACATGTGCCTGGCTTCGATGACCACCGCTACGCCGGCGGCCTGAGTGACCTGCTGGATCGCGTCGGCGATTTGCCGCGTGAGGTTTTCCTGAATCTGCAGGCGCCGCGCGAACATGTCGACAATGCGCGCAAGCTTCGACAGGCCGAGTACCTTGCCGGTCGGAATATAGGCCACATGGGCCTTGCCGATAAAGGGCAGCAGGTGGTGCTCGCACAGCGAATACAGTTCGATGTCTTTGAGGATCACCATCTCGTCATTGTCGGACGCGAACAGCGCGCCGTTGACGATTTCGTCCAGGTTCTGCGTGTAGCCGTGACACAGGTACTGCATGGCCTTGGCGGCGCGCTTCGGGGTGTCGAGCAGGCCTTCGCGTGCCGGGTCTTCACCCAGTCCTTTGAGTATCTCGTGGTAGTGGTGGGGCAGGGACAAGGTCATACAACATCCTCACAAACGGCTTACTTGATATGCCGCCCGCCGTTGACGGTCAGGGTGGTTCCGGTGACATAGGGGTTGTCCAGCAGGTAACGCACGCTCTGGTAGATCACCTCCGGCCCGGGCTCGATGCCCACGGCAGATTTGGCCAGCACCTTGGCGCGGTAGGCCGCGTCATCGCCTTCGTTGAACATCACCATGGCCGGAGCGATACCGTTGACCTTGATGTGCGGCGCAAATTGAGCGGCGAACGATAACGTCAAGCTGTCGAGCCCGGCCTTGGTTGCGCAGTAGGCGATGTGCTGGCGGCTGCCCTTGCGCACCACGTCATCGCTGACGTGCACGATGTCGGCAGGTGCAGAGCGTTGCAGCAAGGGTGAACAATGCAGGTTGATCAGGTAAGGCGCAAGCATGTGCACGCTGAACATATCGGCGAAAGCGCGGCTTTCGTCGCCAGGGGTTTCCGCGACCCAGGCCGAGGCGTTGTGGATGATCGCGCGCAGGCTATGGGTGTGCGCTTTCAGTGCTGTGATGAACGCAAGAATGCCGGCTTCGCTTGAGAAGTCGGCAAACACGCCGACCGCCCCGCGCTCGCGCAACGTGTGCACGCCGGCGCGTTCGCTGCGGTAGCTGAAAATCACCGAATGGCCTTCGTCCAGCAGGCGCTCGGCGCAATGCAGGCCGACACGCTGGCCGGCACCGGTGATCAGGATCGGGGCGTCTGTTGCAGTCATGGGAGGCTCACGTCGCGGGCAAGTTGAAACTATACCAGCGAGCGGTCGCCCCTGTACTCACGCAGCGGCTTCGGTGACCTTGCGCGCTACGGTCGGGTGCAGCCAGCTCGCCAGCAGGTGCGTCGAGAGCGGGATGAACACGTAAACCATCAGCGGTGTGAGCGCCAGCGTACTGACCAGCACGCGGGTGAACAGGTCCAGCTCGCCGAGCAGTGGCCCCAGCACGAAGTTGAACAGCAGCGACACCGGGAAGAATGCCAGCCAAATGGCCACTGCCTGCTTCCAGCGCGGCGGTCGTGCACCCACGGCGCCAAACCAGCCATCAATGCCACTGACGCGGTGCTCGGACGGGTCGGCGAACAGCTCGCTGCCACGGCTTAACCAGGTGCTGCGTGAGGCGGAGAATTCCCAGGCATGCAGGGTTTTTTCATCGGCGAAGCGGAAGATGATCTGGAATTCATCATCATTGGGCGGCGGTGCCAGCACGCCGGAACCCAGGTAACCGGGGAAGTCGGTGGCCAGTTGCTCGCCTTCGCGCAGCCAGGCCATCAGTTCTTCATAGCGCCCTTTTGCCACGCGGCGCGCAACCATCAGGGTGACGGGTGAGGTAGACATTGTGTATCTCCAAGTAATCAGGTGCGCTAAGCCGGGTAGGCGGCGCACAAACGTGGCGGCGGGTAGGCCACTACGTTGCTCTTTGTCGCACAAGCAGCAAGCAAGGATTATTCCTGTTTTACCTGAATACACCAGAGACTTCGGACGGATTGCCGTAGACCTTGAATCAGACGCCTCAATCAGCGTTAATGGGATTCAACTTCAACCGGCAGCTTGCCCCCACTGATGCCTGAAATCATTGATCTTCAACGCGAAACCACACAGGTCGACGACGTCGACGCCGAGGGGTTGTTTCCGATTCGCGAAGTCGCAAGGGTCACCGGGGTAAACCCGGTTACGTTGCGCGCGTGGGAGCGTCGCTACGGTTTGATCCAGCCCACGCGCACCGAAAGCGGGCATCGGTTGTATTCGAGCACCGATATCAACACCGTGCAGCGCATTCTGGAGTGGATCGAACGCGGCGTGGCTGTGAGCAAGGTCGGCAAGATTCTCGCGCGTGAAGAATCGCACGAGGTACCCGGCGGCGCGCAGTCTGCGGATACCCAAGATGATTGGCGCCAACTGCAAGCACAGATGCGCCTGGCAATCAGTGATTTTGATGACCGCGAACTGGACCGCGTCTACGGCCGGATTTTCTCGGCTTACCCTGTCAACGTTGCTTTTCAAGACATTCTGATGCCGCTGTGGCAACAACTGCAGCGCCATCAAGGGCGTTTTGGTCAAGCCAGTGAATGGCTGTTCTTTGATAACTTCCTGCGCTCGCGCACTGCGCAGCGCTTGCAGTTGGCCTGCGAGCTGCCGGTGCCCAGGGTGCTGTTGTCGGCGATTGACGCAGAGTGCCGCGAGCTTGAGTTACTGGTCGCAGGCTTATTGATGTCGGGAGAAGCGCTGGCGGTGAAAATCATCGGCGTCGGTCAGCCGTTCGACGAATTAACGCTGGTCTGCGAAAAAATGCGGCCACAGGCCTTGGTGCTGTTTTCCAACCGCTCGCCGACCAGTGATTTACCGGTGCGGCTCAAGCGCCTTGCGCTGACGCTCAATTGCCCCTTGCTGCTGGCCGGCGATGCGTGCGACCTGGCGCAAGACACCTTGGCAGGTAGTTCCATCGGCTGTCTGGGCAATGAAGGGCGTTTGATGCAACGCCGGCTGCAGCAATTTATCAGTGGCCGGTTGGACAGCTGAATCAGGCGTGTAAGTGTGGGTGAACCAGGCGGTGCTGGTGCAGGATGAACTGGCGCAGGCGCGCTATTTCATCCACATCACTTTGGCTCAGGCGGTAGGCGAATAAACCCCGGGCGGTTTCCCGCTCCAGCGTGCCGCGCAACGCAATGCGTTCGTAACCGGACGGGCTGAACCGCAGGCAAAAGGTTTTGGGTGGTTTGCCGCGGCCACGGTTCTCCAGCAGCACGCCCTTGAACGACACCTCATGCACCCACAAAGCGCCAGGGATGCTTTTCACGTTCTCCAGTGCCACCGGCTTTTCGAGCACCAGGCGCCAGGGGCGGATCATCGGGCCGTCTTCGAAAATGCTCGGCACGCCCAAACGCAGATGAACCGCATGAAACTCGTCTTCCACCAGGTGCAAGGGGAAGGTCAGTTGCTGGTTGTCGAACTGCGCCTGAATGGTCACGTTGTCGTGAGCGGCCAACCGGGTGAGCAAATCGCGAATCTGTGCACCGCCGTTGACGGTCAGGCTCGACCACGTATCCCGCAGGTTGAGCTGCGGGTTATGCGCCATGTCCTGGATAAACTCCATTTCGTCCTGCGTCAGTAAAGCGTCGCGTTGCATGATGTTGCTCAAGGGTTAAGTAATAAAAAACCAATATTGCTCTAACGACGGGGTTATTTACAGCGGGTTATGGCCGCTCGTCGACTTGAGTGCCGCCAACTGCTCTTTAAGCTCGGCCACTTGCGCTTCCAACTGCGCGACGCGCAACTGCGCTTTCACCTGTGTGGTGACATCTTTTTGTACGCCGACGAAATAGGTCTGCTTGTCAGCTTCGTTATACACCGTCGAAATCGACAGTTCGTTCCAGAAGCGCGTGCCGTCCTTGCGGTAGTTGCGCACTATTTCCCGGCAGGGCCGACCGCCGCCAAGCGCTTCACGAATGGCCAGCAAGCCAGGTTGGTCACGGTCACCCGACTGCAGGAAGCGGCAATCCTGATACAGGATGTCATCCAGGGTGTAGCCGGTCATGCGTTCGAACGCGGGGTTAACGTAGATCAGTGGTTTGTCCTGGCCTTCGCGTTCGGCGACGACGATGCCGTCGTTGGACGCATTGACGACCATTTGCATCAGTTGGGCATTAATCATAGAGCGGTCCATGGCGTGTTTCTGGCACTTGGAGTGTATGGCACAGGTTGAGTGTTGCACGGCACGCGCTGAAATATCTGCGCCAACTGCTAATATCCCACGCTTTCGCTTAACCACAGGATCAGATTGATGAAAGTCGCCATCCTTTCCGGCTCGGTTTACGGCACGGCTGAAGAAGTCGCCCGCCACGCTGCCGACCTCCTCAATGCAGCGGGTTTTGACGCCTGGCACAACCCTCGCGCCAGCCTGGCAGACGTGCAGGCCTTTGCCCCGCAGGCCTTTTTGGCGGTGACCTCGACCACCGGCATGGGCGAACTGCCAGACAACCTGCAACCTCTATATTCGAGCATTCGCGACCAACTGCCTGGCGCCTGGCGCGGCCTGCCCGGCGCGGTGATCGGCCTTGGCGACGCCAGTTATGGCGATACCTTTTGCGCTGGCGGCGAGCAACTGCGTGAGCTGTTCGTCGAACTCGGCGTGCGCGAAGTGCTGCCGATGCTGCGCCTGGACGCGAGTGAAAGTGTCACCCCGGAAACGGACGCTGAACCGTGGCTCGCCGAGCTGGTGACTGCACTGCGCGGTTGACCACAGGTTCGCTGCCTGCCCGTGTCACGCGGTGGGTAGCGCTTTTATTGGCGCCGCCGCGCTGACGCGGCGTGTACTATTCTAATGGCTGACTCGCTCGGTCATTAAGCTGGCTGCGAAGGCAACTACTTGCCGCGCGGCGTCTGACTAGACTGGCCTTCACCCAAAAAAATAATAAGAAAGCCCGCCATGGAGGTCGTTGCCGTGAGCTTATCGCCCGTTCAATCCTCACAGACTGTCAAAGAGCAGGTCAGCGCTGCCGAATGGCAAACCCGTGTCGACCTGGCCGCCAGCTATCGCCTGGTGGCGCCACAGGGTTGGGATGACCTGAGTTTCACGCATAGTTCGGCCAAGGTGCCGGGCACTGACGACTTCCTGATGTTGCACAACCACGGCCTGCTGACCTGCGGTAGTAGCATTGCCGACACTTTCCTGATGATGTTCACCTTCCAGCGCGCCTGCGATATACAGGTGCTGGCGCAGAACGGAGGGGCAGAGTTGATCACCATCGAACCGCAGATTCTGGCCGGTGCCAAGGCGATGGTGGCGGCTGTCACCCAGAGTGCCCAAGGTATGGGAGGGGCGCTGGCGTGGCCGGTGCTGTCAGGTAAATTGGACGCGCAAGACCCTGAGTATAAAAGCTGATGCCTCTCGCCGAAATTCCGCTTAGCGTCTGGCGCAAACGTGGCCAGGAATTCGTCTTTCGTGGCCACACGATTCGTTACTGGGTGGCCGGGCAGGGCGAACCGTTGCTGTTGATTCATGGTTTTCCCACCGCCAGTTGGGACTTTCATTACCTGTGGCAGCCGCTGGCGCAACGCAATCTAGTGATCGCGTGCGACATGCTCGGGTTTGGCGAATCGGCCAAGCCACTGGACCATGAATACTGCCTGTTGGAGCAGGCCGACCTGCAACAGGCGCTGCTCGACCACCTTCGAGTCACGCAGCCGGTGCATGTGTTGGCCCATGACTACGGCGACAGCGTTGCCCAAGAGCTATTGGCCCGCCATTACGAAGGGCGTTTTCGGTTGGCCAGCTGTGTCTTTCTCAACGGCGGGCTGTTCCCCGAAACCCATCGGCCGGCGCTCGTGCAAAAACTGTTGCTCAGCCCGCTCGGCTGGATGATCGGTCGCGCTTATGGGCGCACGGCCTTGTCGAACAGTTTCAGGCAGATTTTCGGCCCCGACACGCCGCCCAGTGAAAGCGCGCTGGATGATTTTTGGAGCCTGATCAATTGCAATGATGGCCCACGCATCCTGCACAAACTGATCGCCTACATTCCTCAGCGTCGCCGCCTGCGTGAGCGCTGGCTGGCGGCGATGCAACGTGACGAGGTGCCGTTGCGGGTGATCGACGGCGAAGTCGACCCGATCTCCGGCGCCCATATGGTGGAGCGCTATCACCAGTTGGTGCCCGGTGCCGACAGCGTGTTGTTGCCCTCTATTGGTCACTACCCACACATCGAGGCGCCGGTGCTGGTGCTTAAGCATTACCTGGCGTTTCGCGAGCGCATTGGTCAGCCAGCGCCGCGTGTCGCCTGTTCCTGAGCGACACGCATCCGGCAGCCATCATCATCGCGCTGCCTTATCGGGCACCATTCAGCCTCGGCCGTCTTTATTGTGACCAAAGGCTGCGTGTCTGACACTCACGCCATTCCCATTGTGGCCAGCGGAGTTCGGTATGAGTGAGTCAGTGCAGTTCAAGGATAAGGTCGTGATCGTCACCGGTGCCGGCGGCGGCTTGGGCCGTGCGCATGCGCTGCTGTTCGCCAGGCACGGGGCCAAAGTACTGGTCAACGACCTCGGTGGTTCCACTCAGGGCGAGGGCGCAAATGCGTCGGCTGCCGACCGGGTGGTCGCCGAAATACGCGAGGCGGGCGGCATTGCCGAAGCCAACCATGACTCCGTCACCGACGGTGACAAGATCGTGCAGAACGCGCTCGATGTATTCGGCCGCATCGACGTGGTGGTGAATAACGCCGGTATTCTGCGCGACAAGACCTTCCACAAAATGGACGACAGCGACTGGGACCTGGTTTACCGGGTGCATGTCGAAGGCGCTTACAAAGTGACCCGCGCCGTCTGGCCGCATCTGCGCGAGCAAGGTTATGGCCGCGTGATTTTTACCGCGTCCACGTCGGGCATCTACGGCAACTTCGGCCAATCCAACTACGGCATGGCCAAGTTGGGTTTGTACGGCTTGACCCGCACCCTGGCGCTGGAAGGGCGCAAACACAACATTCTGGTCAACGCCATCGCGCCCACCGGCGGCACGCGCATGACCGAGGGCTTGATCCCACCGCAGGTGTTCGAGCGCCTCAAACCGGAGTTGATCAGCCCACTGGTGGTGTACTTGGGCAGCGAGGTCTGCCAGGAAACCTCGGGGCTGTTTGAAGTGGGTGGCGGCTGGGTCGGCAAGACCCGCTGGGAGCGCAGCCTGGGCGTGGGGTTTGACCCGCAGGCCGGGTTCTCAGCCGATGACGTGGCGGCGCATTGGGCGCAGATTTGTGACTTCGAAGGCGCCGCGCATCCCAAGGACACGGTCGAGTCTTTGAAGGAGATGATGGCGAATTTGCAGAGGTTCGGCGGCTGATCATTGCTTGAACATTGTTCAATCATGCGGGGCGCGAAGAGCGCCCCGTTTTTTTGCGCGCATAAAAAAAGCCGCTGCAAAAGCAGCGGCCGAAGTCAGACGTTGGATCAAGGAGCGACAAATCAACGTCAGTGAACAGCGCTAACAGATTGATACAGCAGATCAATCCATTGGAATCAGACTTTTCGTGCAGTGACGCAAGCGGGCCATTGGCCCTGAAAGCCCGCTAAGAATAATCGTCTGTAACAAATTGAGTAATAGCGGTTCACGACAAGGACTGTTACGAAAACCGCAACAATATTCCCGGCCCACCTCAATACCCCTTGCCGCTCACCGCTTAAAGCTTGCAGCTTAAGTGGCGTGTATCCATCCACTTGATAACCCGCTATCTACCCAATCCATGGCCGTACGCGGACCCCGGCCTGCGGGCCGGCTAATCCTTTCGAGCGACAACACGAATACTCCTTTGGTGCGCTTATCGCTCTTGATCGGCGGCAGTACGGTGGAGCCTTCTGTCACTCACCGGGGAAGACGCATGACAAAAACAACAATGCGCGCCATCTTCACGCCACAGGCGCTCGCCGCTGCGGTTGCGTTGGGATGCTGTGCCCAGGCACAGGCTGTTTCGTTCAATATTGGCGAGATCGAAGGGCAATTCGATTCTTCGCTGTCGGTGGGTGCCAGTTGGGGCATGCGCGATGCCGACAAAAAACTTGTGGGCACACCCAACGGCGGCACGGGCCAGGCAACCACCGGGGATGACGGGCGACTCAACTTCAAGAAGGGCGAGACCTTCTCCAAGATCTTCAAGGGCATTCACGACCTGGAACTCAAGTACGGCGACAGCGGCGTGTTTGTGCGCGGCAAGTACTGGTACGACTTTGAGTTGCAGGACGAAGACCGCGAATTCAAGCAGATCAGCAATCACCATCGCGACGAGGGCGCCCGCTCTTCCGGCTACGAATTGCTCGATGCGTTCTTCTATCACAACTATTCGATTGGCGACCTGCCGGGCAACGTGCGCGTCGGCAAGCAGGTGGTGAGTTGGGGCGAGAGTACGTTTATCGGTAACTCGATCAACAGCATCAACCCCATCGACGTCTCGGCCTTCCGCCGTCCGGGCGCCGAGATCAAGGAAGGCCTGATCCCGGTCAACATGCTGTTCGCTTCCCAAAGCCTGACCAACCAGTTGTCGGTGGAAGGTTTTTACCAGTTGAACTGGGAAAACACCGTGCTGGATAACTGCGGCACATTCTTTGGTGGCGACGTGGCGGCCCACGGCTGTAATGGCAACTACACCGTTGGCAGCCCGGCGATTGCACCGTTGCAACCGGTGGCGGCCGCTTTCGGCCAGGGCTTTCAGGTCACGCGTGAAGGCGTGGTGGTGCAGCGCGCCAAGGACCGTGATGCGCGCGACAGTGGCCAGTTTGGCGCGGCGTTGCGCTGGCTCGGCGACGACACCGAGTACGGCCTGTACTTCATGAATTACCACAGCCGCACGCCCACCGTGGGCACCATTACCGCCAACACCAACCTGGCCACCATCGGGCGTATCGCCGCCACCGCCAATGCCATCGCGCCTGGCAGCGGTGCGGGCCTGGCCCAAAGCACGATGCTCGGCCGTGGCCAGTATTACCTCGATTACCCGGAAGACATTCGCCTGTACGGTGCCAGCTTCTCCACCACCTTGCCGACGGGCACGGCGTGGACCGGCGAGATCAGCTACCGGCCGAATGCGCCGGTGCAACTCAACACCACCGACCTGACGCTGGCGCTGGTCAACCCGATTGCGGGGAACACCGCCTCGCCGATTCGCAGTTCGTTTGGCGCTGATAACGCCGGCTATCGGCGTAAAGCAATCACCCAGATCCAGAGCACCATGACTCAGTTCTTTGACCAGGTGCTGGGCGCTGAACGGCTGACGCTGGTGGGCGAGGCGGCCTTTGTGCACGTCGGCGGCCTGGAAGACAAAAACAAACTGCGCTACGGCCGCGATTCGGTGTTCGGCGCCTACGGCTTTCAGGGTGATACCGACGGTTTTGTCACAGCCAATTCGTGGGGTTATCGCGCCCGCGCGATCCTCGACTACAACAACGTGTTCGCCGGGGTGAACCTCAAGCCCAACGTGTCTTGGTCCCAAGACGTCAGCGGCTATGGCCCCAACGGTTTGTTCAACGAAGGTGCCAAGGCGGTCAGCCTCGGCGTGGACGCGGACTACCGCAACACCTACACCGCCAGCCTGAGCTACACCGACTTTTTTGGCGGCGACTACAACACCCTCACCGACCGCGACTTTATCGCCCTCAGCGTCGGTGTGAACTTCTGATCGGGTTAAAGCAAGGATAAGTACCTATGCACAAGATAATTGCAGTGATGGCCCTGAGTTTGCTGGCGACCAGCGTGCTGGCGGCGGTCCCGCCCGAAGAAGCTGCCAGGCTCGGCACCAGCCTCACGCCGATGGGTTCCGAAAAAGCCGGCAATGCCGATGGCTCGATTCCGGCCTGGACCGGCGGCATCCCTAAAAACGCGGGTGCGGTCGACAGCAAAGGCTTCCTCGCTGACCCGTTTGCCAACGAAAAGCCGCTGTTCGTGATCACCGCCGCCACGGTAAACACGTACAAAGACAAACTCTCCGACGGCCAAGTGGCGATGTTCAAGCGCTACCCCGAGACCTACAAGATCCCGGTGTACCCAAGCCATCGCACGGTCAACCTGCCGCCGGATATTTATGAGTCGATCAAGCGCAGTGCGCTGAACGTGCACGCGATCAACGACGGCAACGGCCTGGAAAATTTCACCGGCAACCGCTACTACGCGTTCCCGATTCCGAAGAGCGGCGTGGAGGTGCTGTGGAACCACATCACCCGTTACCACGGCGGCAACCTGCGGCGCATCATCACCCAGGCCACCCCGCAAACCAACGGCAGCTACACCTCGATTCGCTTCGAGGAAGAAGTCGCGGTGCCGCAAGCCATCGCCGACATCGACCCGGCCAAGGCGGCCAACGTGCTGAGTTTTTTCAAACAGTCGGTCACCGCCCCGGCGCGCCTGGCGGGCAACGTGCTGCTGGTGCACGAAACGCTCGACCAAGTGAAGGAGCCGCGCCTGGCGTGGATCTACAACGCCGGCCAGCGCCGCGTGCGCCGCGCGCCGCAAGTCTCGTATGACGGCCCTGGCACGGCCTCCGATGGCCTGCGCACCACGGATAACTTCGACATGTTTTCCGGTGCGCCCGACCGTTACGACTGGAAGCTGGTCGGCAAGAAGGAGATGTACATTCCCTACAACAGCTACAAGCTGGATTCGCCGCGCCTCAAGTACGACGACATCATCAAGGCTGGGCATATCAACCAGGACCTGACCCGCTATGAGCTGCACCGGGTGTGGGAAGTGGTCGGCACCGTCAAGCCGAGCGAGCGACACATCTACGCCAAGCGCCACATGTACATCGACGAAGACAGTTGGCAGGTCGCGCTGGTGGACCACTACGACGGCCGCGGCCAACTGTGGCGCATCGCCGAGGGCCATGCACAGTTCTACTATGACCACCAAGTGCCGGCCTACACCGTGGAAACCCTGTACGACATCATCGCCGGCCGCTACCTCGCACTCGGCATGAAGAACGAAGAGAAGAGCAGCTTCGTGTTCGGCTTCGCGGCCAAGGCGGCCGACTACACCCCGGCAGCGTTGCGCGCAGAGGGCGTTCGCTGATCCTTGGAGGAGTAATTTGTGTGTGTGGCGAGCGGGCTTGCTCGCGTTGGGTTGCGCAGCAGCCCCAAAACCTGACGACTCGGTACACCAGACTCACCGCAGCGGTCTTACAGGGGCCGCTGCGCAACCCAACGCGAGCAAGCCCGCTCGCCACAATTGATGCTCCCCAATCAACCCGCTGAATACTTCTTCAACAACCGCCGCCCACAGGACTAGGGTAGGCGGCAGGTTGCATAACAATAAAAAAGCAGGATGCAGCAATGACCGCCATGACACGCTGCCTGGACCGTCCTGGATTCATGCCACGGCTGTCTGCCCACCATCTGCTGCGCCCGCGCCTTGCCGGGCCTTTGCTCGCGGCGCAGGCACGTGTGAAATTGCTCTGCGCGCCGGGCGGCAGTGGCAAAAGCGCGCTGCTCGCCGAGTGTGCATTGCAGGCCCCGACGGGCTGCCAGGTGTATTGGCTGCCACTCAACGGCAGCGTGCTCAGCCCTGTCGATTTCTGCTCGCGGCTCGCACAAAACCTCGGCCTGGCGTTTGTCGACGAAGCGACCTTGCTGCTCGACCTCAGCCGTTGGAAAAACCCTGCATGGCTATTTTTCGATGATTTCTGTCGCCTGCCCGCGCCCGCGCTGGACGCTTTGCTCGACCGCTTGCTCAGCGCCAGCAGCCCCGCGCTGACCTGGTGGCTGGGTGCGCGGCGGCGCCCGCTGTGCAACTGGCCCCGGCTGTTGCTCGACGACGAGCTAGTGGAATGCACTGACTTGCTCTTCAGCCCTGCGGAGGTCCAGCAACTGCTCGGCCATTGCCATGGACACGGCCACAGCGTCGACAGCGTGATGCGGTTCAGCGCCGGTTGGTGCGCCGGCGTGCGCATCGCCTTGCTCGGTGACGGGCACCCCGAAAAAACCCTGCTCGACTATCTGCAACACGAGCTGCTGCGCACCTTGCCGATGGAACTGGACGAAGCCTGGCGGGTGTTGGCGCATTTGCCGCGATTCAATGCGGGCTTGTGCGAGCACCTGTTCGGTTCGGGCGACGGCGATCAGTACCTGCGCGATTTGCAGGCGCTGGGTGCGTTTATCCAACCCTGGGACGACAGCGCCGATTGGCTGCAGGTGTTCCCGCCCGTGGCGCAATTGATCCGCGATGCGCCCTGGCCGGCCAAGCGCGCCTGGCACCGGCGTGCCTGCCAATGGTTCACCCGCCAACAAGACTGGCAAGCCGCCTTCGAACAGGCGCTGTTGGCCGAAGCCTATGAAGTGGCTGTCAGCCTGCTACAGCATTTCAGTTTTGAAGACCTGTTCCGCGAGCAAAACGTGGTGCTGCTGTTGCGCCTGCATGAGCAACATGGCGATGAGCTGATGCTTGGCTCAGCGCAACTTGTGGGGCTGTTGACGGCCGCATTGTTGTTTGCCGGGCGGTTCGACCAGGCGGCAGCGTGCATAGACCAGCTCGCGCGGTTCGCGCCGCAACCGACTGCGGCGCAACAGCGCTATCTGTTGGCCTGCTGGCAAGCGCAATGGGGCTGGTTGCTGCATTTGGGCGGCGATGCCGAGCGCTCCCGCGAGCATTTTCTGGAGGCGTTGCAAGCCTTGCCCGACAGCGCCTGGACCTCGCGCCTGATGTGCCTTTCGGGCCTGACCCAACAAGCCTTGTTGCGCGGTGAGTTGGACGTGGCGCAAGGCTTGAACCGCGAAGCCCTGTGCCTGGCCCGCGCGCACGGCTCGCTGGTGCTGGAGGCGTTGCTGGAGCTGGACCACGCGCAATTGCTGGAGCAGCGCGGCGTGCCGTATCGGGCGCAGAGCCTGCTGGAAAACGTACAGGCGATGCTGGCTCGGCAGCGGCTCAAGGCGCAGCCATTGGAAGGCCGAATCGCTTTGCGGCGCGGGCATTTGGCGCTGCGCCAAGGGCACGACAGCCTGGCCACCGAGTGTTTCGAGGCCGGGTTGAAGCTGTGCCTGCACAGCCAGGACAAGCGCGTGCTGTACGGGTTTCTCGGCCTGGCGCTGCTCGCCGCGAACCACGGCGATTACGCCCAGGCCTTTGTCCAACTGCGTGAGGCCGAGCGCCTGATGCAACAACGGCAGGTGCCGGACACGGTGTATCGCGCGGTGCTGCTATTGGTCAGCGGGCATTTTTGGCTGCAACAGGGCCGTGCCGAATTGACCGTGGCAGCGGTGCGGCGAGTGCTGCGTCACTTTCGTGGGCCACAGGCCCGACAGGCGCCGCCGGCCACGCTGGAACTGATCCCGCGGCTCGAATATTTGCTGGTGCTGGCCGAAGTAAAACTGGGCTGCGCCGATCAACCTGTGGCGCGCTTGAATGCCTTGCTCACCACCACGCAACAGCGCGGCATGCTGTGCCTGGAGACCGAATTGCACCTGGTATTGGGCGAGGTGGCCTGGCAACTCGGCGATGCGGCCCTGGCCCGTCGCGCCCTGCAAGCCGGGTTGGCATTGGCCGGACGTTGCCAGGTGCAGCAGGCGATTCGCGAGCTGCGTTTGCGCTCGCCAGGGCTATTGAGTGAGCTGGGCCTGGAGGCGCAGGCGGCACCCAGCGCTGCGCTGCAAAACCCGCTGAGCCAGCGTGAGCTGGAAGTGCTGCAATTGATCGCCCTCGGCAACTCCAACCTGGAAATCGCCAATCGGCTGTTTATCTCCCTGCACACCGTCAAGACCCACGCACGGCGCATCCACAGCAAGCTCGGCGTGGAGCGCCGTACACAAGCGGTGGCCAAGGCGAAGACGTTGGGGTTGATGGCGTGAAGGTTCAGGCGGCGCAGAACGCCTGGCGGTATTCGCCAGGCGTGGCGCCCATGGCCTGGCGAAAACGTTGGCTGAAGTGGCTGGCGCTGGCGAAACCGCACAACCAGGCAATTTCACCCAGCGCCAGGGCGCCGCTGCGCAGCAGGCTTTGCGCGCGGGCCAGGCGCCGCGCCAACAGGTATTGATGCGGCGGCAGGCCGAAGCTTTGGCGGAACATCCGCGCAAAGTGGTATTCCGACAGCGTACACATCGCGGCCAATTGGCTCAGGCTGATCGGGTCTTGCAGGTGGTGGTCGATGTAGTCCACCAACAGCCGCCGTTGGTGCGCCGCCAACCCGCCTTTCAAGCGCAGCCCGTCACGCGCGCCGACTTGGCTGAGCAATGTGTGGCTGAGCATTTCATGCGCCAGGCTGCTGGTCAGCAAGCGCTCGGCGGGCTCGTGCCAGTTGAGGGCGATCAACTGGTGAAAGCGCCGGGCCTGGTGTGCGTCTTCAAGAAAGGTGCTTTCGCGCAATTGCAATTCACGCGGCTCACGGTCGAGCAGGGTGACGCAACCGAGGGCAAATTGCTCGGCGCTGAAATACACATGGGCCAGGCGAATCTCACCGTTGATCACCCAGGCTGACTGGTGCTCGGCGGGCAAAATGCACAGTTTGTCGGGGCCGCCTTTGGTGCCCGGCTGGTCGCGGCGAAAGGTGCCGGTGCCGCCGCCGATATAGCACGACAACGTATGGTGGCTGGGCGCCTGGTAATCCTGTGCATCGTGATGGTTGCTCCACACCGCCGCAGACACGCCGTCACCGAGCTCGGCGCAGGCTTCAAGGCGTGCGTTGGGCGAGCGGTTAAGCGCTTGAAACACGTGCAGCGATTCCAGATCAGGCATGGTGTGTACTCGTTGACGCCTTGCATCGTACTCCGCAGCGCGCGGGCTGTGAGCGCGTAGCGCAACAAAAGCGCAAGAATATGCAAGAGCGCCGGCGGGTTGCCGAGCAACACTGTGGCTCAACCACCGGAGCCTGCCATGAACCTTTCCCTGTATTTACTCACCGTGCTGATCTGGGGCACCACCTGGATCGCGCTTAAATGGCAACTGGGCGTCGTGGCGATTCCCGTGTCGATCGTCTATCGCTTCGGCCTGGCGGCATTGGTGTTGTTTGTCGTATTGCTGCTTAGCCGCAAGTTGCAGGTGATGAACCGGCGCGGGCACTTGATCTGCCTGGCGCAAGGCTTATGCCTGTTTTGCGTCAACTTCATGTGCTTTCTGACCGCCAGCCAATGGATTCCCAGCGGTTTGGTGGCGGTGGTGTTTTCCACGGCCACCCTGTGGAACGCCCTCAATGCGCGGGTGTTTTTTGGCCAGCGGGTCGCGCGCAATGTGTTGATGGGCGGCGGCCTGGGGTTGATGGGCTTGGGCTTGCTGTTCTGGCCCGAGCTGGCAGGGCACACCGCCAGCCCGCAGACCTTGCTGGGGCTGGGCTTGGCGTTGTTGGGGACGATGTGTTTTTCGGCGGGCAATATGCTCTCCAGCTTGCAGCAGAAGGCCGGGCTCAGGCCGTTGACCACCAACGCGTGGGGCATGGCGTACGGGGCGGCGATGTTGGCGACCTATTGTGGGGTGCGCGGTATACCCTTCGACATGGACTGGAGTGCGCGCTACGTCGGTGCGCTTTGGTATTTGGTGATCCCGGGGTCGGTGATTGGTTTTACCGCTTACCTCACCTTGGTCGGCCGCATGGGCCCGGAGCGCGCGGCGTATTGCACGGTGCTGTTCCCGGTGGTGGCGCTGAATGTGTCGGCGTTTGCCGAGGGTTACCAGTGGACCGCGCCAGCCTTGGCGGGGTTGGTGCTGGTGATGCTGGGGAATGTGTTGGTGTTTCGCAAACCCAGGCCTGCGAGCCCGACGCTTCAGGCCAAGGCCATTTAATGCGTGAGGGCTGGCTAGCCTGCGATGCCCTTCTGTCTGATCGTTCCCACGCTCTGCGTGGGCATGCATCCCGTGACGCTCCGCGTCAGCTTGCGCAAGGTATGCAGAGCTTCTTCGATCATCTTTCTAATGGCGGAGGGTTATTTGAGGCCCAGCCGTTTGGCCAGGCGGCCCAGGTTGGCGCGGTCGAGGCCGAGTTCGCGGGCGGCGCTGGCCCAGTTGTGTTGGTGGCGTTGCAGGCAGGTGCTGATGACCTGGCGTTGATAGTGTTCGGTGGCCTGGCGCAGGTCGCCGGTGACGGTGACGGCGGCGGCAGCATCGGCCTGCGCCTCGGGCATCGGCGGCGCACTGACGCAGGGCAAGTCCAGGTCTTGCGCGCTCAAGCCCAGAATGTTCGGGCGCTCGCGACAGTTACCCAGCGCTTTGAGCGCGCTGCGCCCGATCAAATGTTCCAGCTCGCGCACATTGCCCGGCCAGTTGTAGGCCAGCAGTGCCGATTGGGCGTCGCTGGTCAGGCGCAGGCCGCTCAAGCCCATGCGCGAGCGGTTCTGCTCCAGGAAAAAACCCGCCAGCAACAGCACATCGCGTCCGCGCTCGCGCAGCGCCGGCACGTGCAGCGGGTACACGCTCAGGCGGTGGTAGAAGTCGGCACGGTAACGGCCGTTGCGCACCTCTTCGGCGAGGTCGCGGTTAGTGGCGGCGATCAGGCGCACGTCCACCTGATGCTCTTTGTCCGAGCCCAGGCGCTGTAACTGGCCACTTTGCAGCACGCGCAGCAGCTTGGCTTGCACGCTCAGCGACAACTCGCCGACTTCGTCCAAAAACAACGTGCCGCCATTCGCCAGCTCGAACTTGCCCCGGCGCTCGTTCAGCGCGCCGGTAAAGGCGCCGCGCACGTGGCCGAACAGCTCGCTTTCCACCAAAGTCTCGGGGAGTGCGGCGCAGTTGAGGCTGATCAGCGGTTTTTCCGCACGCGCGGAGGCGGCGTGCAGGGCTTGGGCGACCAGTTCCTTGCCCACCCCGGTTTCGCCGGTGATCAGCACGGTCAGGTCGCTGCCGCCCACCAGCTTGATTTCTTCGACCAGGCGCTTGTGAGTCTTGCTCTGGCCGATCATTTCCTTGTGCTGTTGGCCGCTGGCCTGGCGGTAGATTTCGGCGCGCTGGTGCGCGTCTTCGGCACGCAATGCCAAGCGCTCGATATGTTCGGCGACGTTGACTGTGGCCGCAGCGAGGCTGGCGAAGGCTTGCAGCGCTTCCAGCTCGACGCGCTCGAAACGCTCAGTGTCCAGCGCGTCCAGGGTCAACAGGCCCCACGGCTTATCCTCGATAAACAGCGGGCAGCCCATGCAGTCATGCACTGGCAGGTGGCCGTGCAGGCCATCGACCAAACCGTCGTAGGGGTCGGGCAGTTCGCTGTCGCTGTCAAACCGGGTAGGGCCGGGGCTGCTCAGCAGCACGGCGAAACGCGGGTGTTCGCTGACCTTGAAGCGCCGACCGAGGGTATCGGCGCTCAAACCATCAACTGCCAAGGGCACCAGCCAGTCGCCGTCCAGCCGCAACAACGCGGCGGCGTCGCACGGCAGCAGGGCGCGCAGGGCGTGCAGCAGGCGGCGGTAACGCTCGCCTTCGGGCAGCTCGCGAGACAGGTCTGCGACCAGCGGCAGCAGGGTAGTGAGCAGCGATTGTGCAGTCATAATGACTCCTTGTAGTCCATATGACTATAAAGTGCTAGAGGTCATATTGACTACATTACATTTAACTTATTGAATAATAATGTTTTATTGGTTGGCACAAATACTGACTAAGCAAAGGCATTCAGTTAAAAGACTCAGGAGTCTGCCATGCTTAGTGCCCAAGACCGTGCCATCATCCAATCCACTGTGCCGTTGTTGGAAAGCGGCGGCGAAGCGCTGATCACGCATTTTTACCGCATGCTGCTCGCCGAATATCCGCAGGTTCGCCCGCTGTTCAACCAGGCCCATCAGGCCAGCGGCGACCAACCCCGCGCCCTGGCCAACGGCGTGTTGATGTACGCGCGGCATATCGACCAGTTGGACGCGTTGGGCGACCTCGTTGCCAAGATCATCAACAAACACGTGGCCTTGCAGATTTTGCCGGAGCATTACCCGATTGTTGGCGCCTGCTTGCTGCGCGCCATCTGCGAAGTGCTGGGCAGCGAGATCGCCACGCCTGCGGTCATGAGTGCCTGGGGCGCGGCATACGGCCAGTTGGCCGACATCCTGATAGGCGCCGAAGCCGTCATCTACGATCAAAAAGCCCAGGCGCCGGGTGGCTGGCGCGGTGCGCGGCCGTTTGTGCTGGTCAAGCGCGTGGAGGAGAGCGCTGAAATCACCTCCTTCTATTTCGCCGCCGCGGATAACGGGCCAATCCTGGCCGCCGCGCCGGGCCAGTACCTCGGCATGAAGCTGTTGCTCGATGGCGAAGAAGTGCGCCGCAATTATTCCCTGTCGGCGCTGAGCGATGGGCGCGTGTACCGTATCAGCGTCAAGCGCGAGCCCGGCGGGCGGGTGTCCAACTACCTGCATGACCAAGTGCCTGTGGGCGCGACTATCGACCTGTTCCCGCCGTCGGGTGAGTTCACCCTGGTCGCCAGCGATAAACCGTTGGTGCTGATCAGCGGCGGGGTGGGTATTACGCCGACATTGCCGATGCTCGAAGCGGCGTTGGCGACTGAGCGGCCGGTGCACTTTATCCACTGCGCGCGTAACGGCTCGGTGCATGCGTTCCGCGAGTGGGTCGATGGCCTGGCGGCCATGCACCCGCAACTGAAACGCTTTTACTGCTATGCCGAAGACGATGGCACACGCCCGGCGGCGCACAGGGTGGGCATGTTGAGCCAGGCGCAGCTGGCGGCGTGGTTGCCCGAGCAGCGTGATCTGGATGCTTACTTCCTTGGCCCTAAAGGCTTCATGGCGGCGGTCAAGCGGCACCTGAAGGCGTTGGGTGTGCCGGAGCAGCAAAGTCGCTATGAGTTTTTTGGCCCGGCGGCGGCGCTGGAGTGACACGGTCAACAATGTGCTTTTTGTGGGTGCGGGCTTGCTCGCGATTGGGTGTGTCAGTTGAGAAATACTTATTTGACACACCGCTATCGCGAGCAAGCCCGCTCCCACAGTTGACTGCATTCTGCTTGAGAGAGTGGCTTGGCTATTTGCGCCGATTAATCCCCCGTTAACCCCTCTCTGTTTTAACCACACTCTGTGTGTAAACTTGCGGCCATCAGGCACAACCATAATCAGGCAAAGGGAAACGGGGATGAGTGACGAATTGCGTTTAGGCAGGGAGCGACGCTTTCTAGTGTTGCTGGGCATCATCTGCCTGGCGCTTATCGGCGGCGCGCTGTACATGCAAGTGGTGTTGGGCGAGGCGCCGTGCCCGCTGTGTATCCTGCAACGCTATGCGTTGCTGTTGATCGCGGTGTTTGCATTCATCGGCGCCGCGATGCGCAGCAAAGGCGCGGTCAGCCTGTTTGAAGGGCTGGTGGTGGTCAGCGCCTTGGGTGGCGTGGCGGTGGCCGGCCACCATGTGTACACGCAGTTCTTCCCCGAAGTGAGCTGCGGCGTCGACGTGCTGCAGCCTATCGTTGATGAGCTGCCGCTGGCCAAAGTGTTCCCGCTGGGCTTTCAGGTTGACGGCTTTTGCAGCACCCCATACCCGCCGGTGCTCGGCCTGTCGCTGGCGCAATGGGCGCTGGTGGCGTTCGTGCTGACGGTGATCCTGGTGCCACTGTGCATTTACCGCAATCGCCAACGCCGGGCCTGAACCGATTCACCCAAACGCCTCGACCCTCCTTATAAGGAAGGGCGGGGCGTTTTTTGTGCTCAGGGATGTGTGAAAGGGTTGTGACGAGCGGTAATGTCTGCGGCGCGCAGCATGCGACATGTTGTCACACGGAGCCTGTCGCGGTAGGCTGCTGAGGCGTAGAAACGCCGCATAAATTTGCGCCCGGCGGGTAAATTGTGCTGTCAGTTCATCGTTTGAACGCTGCCACAAATGCAACCCGGCCCGAGCCATTCGGTGATGTCCGAATGCCTTGTTTTATGGGGACTTTCTTCGTGTTTGCGTGCCCCTACACGGTGCAGGGGAGGGTGTGGTCTGCGCAATAACACGGCAATTTTTGTGGTTTTTGTTGAGAATCGAACACGATAAGATCCTGAATCTTTGCAGGATTGGTGAAGGATTGTTGCTGGAATCGATAAAAATTATTTCTTTATAAGACATGGTTTATACATCGCTAGCTAACTACAATCGCCCGCAGTGGAAGTCCAGTGCTGTTCAGTATTTGAGCACTGGAGTGGTCGAGGGGCAGACGGATCGCTCTGTGCGACCCCAGTTTCCGGCAGCCTTTCAACTGTCCGCACCAAATGGAATTGGTCTGTAACAAGGCCTTTAGCCACGAAATCGAATAAGAACTCACCGCAGGTCCGTGAAACGCTTCGTCATGGCGTGCCGGGCAGGCTCTTATTCAATCGAAGAGAAATGCCAACCCTTGGCAGGGTGAAGTGTTGGCGATCAAAACCCAACTGCATTGCGCAAGCTGCTTTAGAGGTCGTGAGATGAGTAAAAACAGGTACCCCCGATTACTAGGCTTTTTGCCGCTGCTTGGCATGATGTTAATGCTGGGAGGCTGCAAGTGGACCTTGCTCGACCCAAAAGGACAGGTCGGTCTGGATGAACGAAACCTGATCATCACCGCCACCCTGCTGATGCTGCTGGTCGTGGTCCCTGTGATCATTATGACCTTCGCCTTCGCCTGGAAATACCGTGCGTCGAACACCAGCGCTACCTACGCGCCGAAGTGGTCGCACTCCACCAAGATCGAAGTCGCTGTGTGGCTGGTACCGATCCTCATCATCATTGCCCTGGGTTATGTGACCTACAAGTCCACCCACGCACTGGACCCGTACCGCGAGCTGGAATCGGACGTCAAGCCGATCAACATCCAAGTCGTCGCGCTGGACTGGAAGTGGCTGTTCATCTACCCGGACCTGGGTATCGCCACTGTGAACCAGATCCGGTTCCCGGAGCACACTCCGCTTAACTTCCGGATCACCTCCGACGCCGTGATGAACTCGTTCTTCATCCCTGCGCTGGGCGGCCAGATCTACGCGATGGCAGGCATGCAGACCCGCCTGCACCTGATCGCCAACCAGAAAGCTGAAATGGAAGGCATCTCCGCTAACTACAGCGGCGCTGGCTTCACCGGCATGAAATTCAAAGCGATCTCGACGAGCCAGGAAGATTTCGACGCCTGGGTAGCCGAAGTCAAGGCCGCACCTAAACAGCTTGATCAAGCTGAATACGAAGCCCTTGCCAAACCAAGCCAAAACAACCCTGTTGCGCTGTACTCCGCGTTCACGCCGGACCTGTTTCAGAAAATCGTCGACAAGTACGAAGGTATGAAACCAGGCAAGCCGGTCAAGCACGAGAAGAAAGAAGTGGCTGCGGTTGAAGGTTCTGACACAGGCTCGCATTCAACTGCTGGGGCAGAGGAGTAAACGATGTTTGGTAAATTAAGTTGGGATGCGGTCCCTTTCCACGAGCCGATCGTGATGGTGACCATCGCCATGATCGCGCTGGGTGGTCTGGCACTGTTTGCAGGTATCACTTACTTCAAGAAGTGGACCTACCTGTGGACCGAGTGGCTGACTTCGGTTGACCACAAGAAAATCGGTGTCATGTACGTCATCGTGGCCATGGTCATGCTGCTGCGTGGTTTTGCCGACGCCATCATGATGCGTACCCAGTTGGCCATGGCCACCGAGGGTTCGCCTGGTTACCTGCCGCCTGAACACTATGACCAGATCTTCACCGCTCACGGTGTGATCATGATCATCTTCATGGCGATGCCTTTCTTCACCGGCCTGATGAACCTTGCCTTGCCGCTGCAGATTGGTGCACGTGACGTTGCCTACCCGTTCCTGAACTCCCTGAGCTTCTGGCTGCTGGTATCGGGCGTTGTACTGATCAACCTGTCGCTGGGCGTCGGCGAATTCGCCAAGACCGGCTGGGTGGCTTACCCGCCGTTGTCGGGCATTCAGTACAGCCCTGGCGTGGGTGTGGACTACTACATCTGGGCGCTACAGTTATCAGGACTCGGGACGACACTGACGGGGGTCAACTTCCTGGCCACCGTCTTGAAGATGCGCGCCCCTGGCATGAAACTGATGGACATGCCGATCTTCACCTGGACCTGCACCTGGGCCAACGTCCTGATCGTGGCTTCGTTCCCGATCCTGGCCGCTACCATGGCGCTGCTGTCGCTTGACCGTTACCTGGATTTCCACATTTTCACCAATGAACTTGGTGGCAATCCAATGATGTACGTGAACCTGTTCTGGGCATGGGGTCACCCTGAGGTGTACATCCTGATCCTGCCAGCGTTCGGTATCTTCTCTGAAGTGATCTCGACCTTTACCGGCAAGCGCCTGTTTGGTCACCACTCGATGGTCTACGCTTCCGGCGCGATCTCGGTACTGGGCTTCATGGTTTGGCTGCACCACTTCTTCACTATGGGCTCGGGGGCAAGCGTCAACGCCTTCTTCGGCCTGGCGACGATGCTGATTTCGATCCCGACGGGGGTGAAGCTATTCAACTGGCTATTCACCATCTACCACGGCCGTTTGCGTATCACCAGCCAGGTTCTGTGGACCCTGGGCTTTATGGTGACCTTCGCTATCGGCGGCATGACCGGCGTACTGCTGGCCATTCCGGGTGCTGACTTCGTGTTGCACAACAGCCTGTTCGTGATCGCTCACTTCCACAACGTGATCATCGGCGGTGCGGTATTCGGTTACATCGCTGGTTTCAGCTTCTACTTCCCGAAAGCGTTCGGCTTCAAGCTGCACGAAGGCTGGGGCAAGGCTGCATTCTGGCTGTGGATCTCGGGCTTCTTCGTCGCGTTCATGCCGCTCTATGCACTGGGCTTCATGGGCATGACCCGTCGTCTGAACGCCACTACCAACCCTGAGTGGGTACCGTACCTGTACGTTGCCATGTTCGGTGCACTGATGATCGCTGCGGGTATCGCCTGCCAGCTGATTCAACTGTACGTCAGCGTGCGTGATCGCAAGCAGAATATGTGCGAGTCGGGCGACCCATGGAATGGCCACACCCTGGAATGGTCGACCTCGTCGCCACCGCCGTTCTACAACTTCGCTGTGATCCCTACTGCGAACACGATCGATGCGTTCACCGAAGCCAAGGAAGACGGTACTGCGTACCAGCAACCGAAGCATTACGAGCCGATCCACATGCCAAACAACACCGCCACTGGCGTGGTGATGGGTGCGCTGTTGACGGTGTTCGGTTTCGCGATGATCTGGCACATCTGGTGGCTGGCAATCGTGGGCCTGGTAGGCACCATCGGTTACTTCATCGTTCACGCAGCGCGTGACGATCAAGGCTACATGGTGCCGGTCGAAACGATCGAACGCATCGAAGCCGAGCAACACGCTCGCCTGGTAGCCGAGAAGAAAATCCCGGCCAACCGTGTAGAAACCTCGTTGGAACAGGCTTAAACCATGTCGAACTTAGTGACCAATGCTGGACACGCCCATGTCGATGACCATGGGCACGATGACCATCACCACGACGCCGGGCCAACGACCGTATTCGGTTTTTGGCTCTACCTGATGACCGACTGCATTTTGTTTGCGTCGATCTTCGCGGTGTACGCGGTACTCGTAAACAATACTGCCGGTGGCCCGTCGGGCCACGACATCTTCGAACTGCCCTACGTGCTCGGCGAGACCGCCTTGCTGTTGTTCAGCTCGATCACTTACGGCTTCGCCATGTTGGCCTTCTACAAGGGCAACAAGAAGGGCGTACTGACCTGGTTGGGTCTGACCTTCCTGTTCGGCCTGGGCTTCATCGGCATGGAGGTCAACGAGTTCCACCTGCTGATCTCCGAAGGCTACGGCCCGCACCGTTCCGGCTTCCTGTCCGCGTTCTTCACGCTGGTAGGCACCCACGGTCTGCACGTATCCGCTGGCCTGCTGTGGATGGCAGTGATGATGTATCAGGTCAATAAACACGGCCTGACCAGCACCAACAAGACGCGTCTGAGCTGCCTGAGCCTGTTCTGGCACTTCCTGGACGTGGTCTGGATCTGCGTATTCACCGTCGTCTACCTGATGGGGACTCTGTAATGGCTAATGCAAACTCCCATGACAGCCACGATGCAGGCCACGGCAGCGTAAAGTCTTACGCTATCGGCTTCATCCTGTCGGTAATCCTGACCCTGATCCCATTCGGCCTGGTGATGTACCCAACCTTGCCGAAGTCGATCACCTTGATGATCGTCCTGGCGTTCGCGGTGATTCAAGTGTTGGTTCACCTGGTGTACTTCCTGCACCTGGACCGCTCGGCAGCCCAGCGTGAGAACGTGATTGCGTTCGTGTTCGCAGGCCTGGTGATCGTTCTGTTGGTTGGCCTGTCGCTGTGGATCATGTTCAGCATCCACACCTACATGATGGCGAAGTGAGGTAAGACCCGATGTCGCTTAAGCACTTTATCCAAATCACCAAACCGGGGATCATTTTCGGTAACGTGCTTTCTGTGGCAGGCGGCTTCTTCCTGGCCTCCAAGGGACATGTCGATCTGGCCATCTTCCTGGCAGCAATGATCGGTACGTCCCTGGTGGTAGCTTCCGGTTGTGTGTTCAACAACTGCATCGACCGTGACATCGACGTCAAGATGGAGCGCACCAAGAATCGCGTGCTGGTGCAGGGCCTTATCTCCCTGAAACTGGCACTGCTGTTCGCGACCGTCCTGGGTGTTGCCGGTGTGGTGCTGTTGTACAAGGTAGCTAACCCGCTGGCGGCGCTGTTTGCCGTGATCGGCTTTGTTATCTACGTTGGCCTTTACAGCCTGTACCTCAAGCGCAAGTCGGTTCACGGCACGCTGGTGGGCAGTCTGTCGGGGGCGATGCCGCCGGTGATTGGTTATGTGGCTGTAACCAATAGCTTCGACATGGCCGCGCTGGTGCTACTGGTGATGTTCAGCCTGTGGCAGATGCCGCATTCCTATGCCATCGCGATCTTCCGTTTTAATGACTACCTGGCTGCTTCGATTCCGGTTCTGCCGGTTAAACGAGGCATTCAAGTCGCCAAGAAACACATTTTGCTCTACATCCTGGCCTTCCTCGTGGCGACCTTGATGTTGACCTTCAGTGGCTACGCCGGCATGAGCTACCTCGCCGTTGCCGCCGCCATGGGCATGTACTGGTTGTACATGGCCTGGACCGGCTACAAAGCGGTGGATGACACCGTGTGGGCGCGCAAGCTGTTCGTGTTCTCGATATTCACCATCACCGCGCTCAGCGTGATGATGTCTCTGGATTTCCAGGCGCCGAAAGAGCTGTTGCTGACCTACGCCCACTGAGTGTGCGAGCAATAAAAGGCCCCGCCTTCGCAAGAAGCGCGGGGTTTTTTATGGCGTGCCCTTTAAACTATTCCCACCTTTTACACCTGCAGGAAGCAAAGCAATGACCAAAAAAGCCGTTATGGTATTCAGTGGCGGGCAAGACTCGACGACCTGTCTGATCCAGGCGCTGCCGCTGTATGACGAAGTGCACTGCATTACCTTCGATTATGGCCAGCGCCATGTCGCAGAAATCGAAGTCGCACAAAAGCTGGCAAAACAACTGGGCGCCACCGTTCACAAAGTCATGGACGTGTCGTTGCTCAACGAGTTGGCCATCAGCAGCCTGACCCGCGACAACATCCCGGTGCCGACCGTGAGCAGCTCAGGCGACAGCCTGCCGAGCACTTTTGTGCCAGGGCGCAATATCCTGTTCCTGACCCTGGCTGCGATCTACGCGTACCAGGTAAAGGCCGAAACCGTGATTACCGGCGTCTGCGAAACAGACTTCTCGGGTTATCCCGATTGCCGCGATGAGTTCGTCAAAGCGCTGAACAAGGCGCTTGAACTCGGCATGGAATACAACGTACGCCTGGAAACCCCGTTGATGTGGCTGAACAAGGCCGAGACGTGGGCATTGGCCGATTATCACCACCAGCTTGAGCTGGTGCGTGAGCAGACCCTGACCTGCTACAACGGGATTATCGGCACCGGCTGTGGCAATTGCGACGCGTGCAACCTTCGTGCGCGTGGCCTGAATGACTACCTGCAGAACAAGCCGGCCGTCATGCAGAGCCTGAAGCAGAAGTTGCAGCTGAGCTAAGGCACTGACGCCGATGGGGTGCCCCGTCGGCGTCTTGTTGAATCAGGCCGCGGTAGCGCTACCGGTGATCCAGCGTTTGAACAACGCACGCGCACCGTAGGCGGGCAAGATGTTGAAAAACGCAAAGCCGACTTTGATCGCGATTTGCACGTAGATCATGCTCAGGATGTCACTGGTCTGCATGGCGCCGTAGAAGGCGATGAAGCAAAACAGGAAGCTGTCGATAATCACCGCAAAGAACGTACTGAGGAAGATGCGCAGGTACAAGTATTTGGAGTTGGTCAGTTCTTTGATCTTGCACAGCAAGTACGAGTTTATATTCTCGGACACCAGGAACGACACCGAAGAGGCGACCAATACCGAAGACACTTGAATGATCACGTCATTGTACGGGCCATCAAGCTTCCAGCCCGGCAGCCCCGGCAAAAACGTAGAGCCATAGAGCAAGATGATGATCATCGCGTTACTCGCAAACGCGAACAGAATGGCCCTTCTGGCGAGGCGCAAGCCGAACTGCTCGTTGAGCAAATCCACAATCAAAAACGTCAGCGGGTAAAGAAACGTGCCCGGCGTAACGATGATGCCCAGCGACTCCAGGTAAAGCGGTTTGGTCGCGGCAATACTGGTAAAAATATAAAAAGTGAACAGCAGCAAGTTCAGGATGATGTAAATCATCCACGAGCTTTCATTGCGGTCGTTCAGGTCGTAGGCCGTGAGTGTCTCCCCCTGTGAATAAAACTTCTTGTACATGTTCTTAACTTCCATTTTGTTGAGGTTATCCATTATTTCGCTGTTGATCACTTCACTGATCTTTTTCTTGATGACCTTGCCGGTGGCGATCACCATGATCACCGCCAGGCGCTTGTCATTCTCAAACCCCAGCAACTTGTATTTGCTGTTTTCAACAGCGTCTTCATGCGTTGTCATTGAAGCGCTCCTCAATGATGTCGCCGACCACACACACGCGCTCTGAGCTGGCGCAGGCGTCAAAGGTGATGAACATTTTTTTGCTGGCCCGGTCGTACACCAGCTTGTCTTTGCCAAGGCTCGACGCGCCTTTTTGCACGATCAGTAAATCGCCCGGTTCATAGCTGCCGGAAATCGCATGCTCAAGTCGCACACCGATCAGGTTGTGGGAGGTGCCGAAGTAGTACGTCAGCGGGTACAGCGTGGCCAGTTCGCCAATACGCTTGTCCAGGTTTCGAATCACCAGGCTTTGCTTGAGAATCGGCACCGCCGCCGGGTTCATGTTGCCCTGCGGCGAAACACTGCTTTCGATGATTTCCTTGGCTTCAAAATCGAGGGTCTCGATTTCGTCGTAAGACACGCCGAAGAAGTCGGAGATCTTGCGGATGGTCGACTGCTGGACGTTGACGACCTTGCCTTCAAGGATGTTGTAGATGGTGGTTCTGGTCAGGCCGGCGGCACTGCATAACGACAGCTGCGTTTCGCCACGACTCTTGATCAAATACTTGATGTTGCTCTTCAAGTGCTCGGTTTTTTCCCGTCGGTGTATCAAGTGCTCACCACTCCCTTTTAGTCATAACTGTCCATTTTTGCAGCCAATCACACGCTGGAGTGACCGTTCCCGAGGCGCATCTGGCGTTGCGGCGGCGCAAGTGTTGCATGCGTTAACCCCAACAATAAAGCCCCGGCTGCGCACCCACGGCGCTTTGGCGGAGCCCAGGGCATGCAAAAAAACACATTTAATTTGGAAAATGTTTAATTTCCTGTTTAATTAACCGCTCGGTTCAGGACGAATCGGCCCGTAACGCCCAGCAAGGGACCTGCACTGATGGCAGTCAATACCGTACAACTGAAAACCCAGGCCGACCTGCTGCGTCGCGGCCTGACGGCGCTGCAAGCAGAAGATTTCGAGCTTGCAAGCCTCCTCGATGCCGAAGTCACCCGGCAACACCGCACCCTCTCTCTGGTTGCCTCATCCTGCGCCGTAACGCCGCGAACCCTGGTGGCCTGCGCCTCGGCGCTGGTCAATGTGACGGCCGAAGGCAGGCCGGGCAAACGCCGGGGCAGCGGCTGCGAGAACGTCGAACAGGTCGAAGCGCTGGCCATTCGCAGAGCGCGCGAGCTGTTCGACGCCCACTACGCTGGCGTGCAGTCGGAATCGGCGTGCAACGCGATTTCGCAGGTGCTCTCGGCACTGCTTGAGCCTGGCGATACCTTACTGGACATGGCCAATGACGATGCCGGCGATGTTGCCCTCGGCAGCCCGGCGGTGTTCATCAGCGCGGCGTGTTACAAGGCCGTTCGCTACGGCATCACCCGCGAAGGCCTGATCGACTACGCGCAGGTGCGCAGCCTGGCCCTGGCGCACCGCCCGCGCATCATCCTGTGCAGCGCCTCGGCTTACTCGCGAGGGCTGGATTTCGAGCGGTTTCGCGCGATTGCCGATGAGGCGGGTGCGATTTTGTTGGCTGATATTTCCGACATCGCCGGGCTGGTGGTGACCGGGCGCCATCCGAGCCCGATCAACGCTGCACACGTCACCGTCACATGCACCCACACGCAACTCGGCGGCCCGCGTGGCGGCTTGATTCTGTGTGGTCGAGATGCCAACACCAAGGTGCCCGGCTTGCGCTCGACCTTCAGCCGCGTGCTCGATCACGCCGCGTCGCCGCGCACGCAGTGCGCACCGGCGGTCAACCTGATCGCGGCAAAAGCCGCCGCCTTCGGTTACGCAAAAACCGCGCAATTCGACGCCTGCATGGGGCGTTTTCGCACACTTGCCGATGAAGTCACCGATGCGTTTCAGGCCCACGGCTACCATGTCGTCGGTGGCTGCAGTGAAAACCCTGCGGTGCTGGTCACGTTGCAGGGCGGCGTGACCGGCTACATTGCGGAGTCGGCGCTGGAGTCTTGCGGCATCGTCGTCAACAAGCATCGCGTACCGGGCGATGCGCGCTCGTCCTGGGTGACCAGCGGGTTATGTATCGGCACCGGCGCCATGGCCCAACGCTTGGTCGACCGTGAGGGCTGCCGGCAAGTTGTTGCGCTGGTGTGTCGAGTACTCGACAACGTCACGCCGCTGGGCGAGCTGGATTACCAACTGCAACCGGCGGTGCGCGAGCAGTTGCGTGCCGAGGTGCAAGCGCTGTGTGCCGAGTATCCGATTGGCGACTACCTGGAGGGCTGATTCGCGGGTGCCCGGTTAAATCAGCCGGCGCTTTCCTCGTCATATTCCTGTGTACGAGCACTGCGAACCCATCACCCGCCTACAAGGAGTAGTCCCCATGGTCAGCGTCAGCCGTCGCTCCCTTCTCGCCCTCGGTGCGGCCCTGCCGGTACTCGGGCGCCTGGATTGGGCGGTCGCCAGCCCTTCGCCGACCAAGGCCGACACGGTGCGGCTCAATTACAACGAAAGCCCCTACGGCCCCTCAGCCGCCGCCCGCGAGGCGATGCAGCGCGGGGTTGGCATTTCCGCGCGTTATCCCTACAGGCACATGTACGCGTTGGCCGCGCTGTTTGCCCAGCAGCAAGGCATTGCCGAAGAACAGGTGGCGGTGTTTGCCGGCTCCATGGCAGCCCTGCGTTACGCGGTTTTGGCGTTCACCGGCCCAAGCCGCGGCCTGGTGATGGCCACGCCGTCCTACGAAGTGCCGCGCCAGGCTGCCGAATCGTGGCAGGCGCCGGTGCACGAGGTGAGCCTGGACGCTGCGCACGCGCATGACCTGCCGGCGATGCTCGCAGCCGACCCCCAGGCGGGCATGCTGTATGTGTGCAACCCCAACAACCCGACTGGCACGCTGACGCCGCCCGAGGCGCTTCGACAGGCCTTGGCGAACAAACCCAAAGGCAGCGTGTTAGTGGTGGACGAGGCCTACATCGACTTCTCTGAGGCGGCCAGTTGCGTCAGTTGGGTCAAGGACCACGACGACGTGTTGGTGCTGCGCACGTTCTCGAAAATCTACGGCATGGCCGGCGCGCGTCTTGGCCTCGCGATCGGCCACCCGGCGCTGCTGGAACGGCTGGCGGTGTTCGGCGGCGAGAATGTGCCGGCGGCTTCCACGTTGCTCGGCGCCCGCGCAAGCCTGGAAGACATCAAACTGCTACCGCATCGCAAGGCGCTCAACACCCAACTGCGTGATGAAACCGTGGCCTGGCTGCAGGGCCGGGGGTTTACCTGCACGGCGTCGCAGAGCAATTGCTTCATGATCGACGTAAAGCAACCAGCGGAGCAGGTAATTGAACGGCTGGCCGCACACAACGTACTGATCGGGCGCGTGTGGAAAGACTGGCCGCAGTGGGTGCGTGTAACCGTGGGCAATAAACACGAGATGCAACGCTTTCGTGAGGTTTTTGCGGCGCAGGTGACCTGACCCGAAAGGCCGGTGTAAATCGTCACTGGCTGCCTGTGGTTGGCTTGCCCCACTAAGCACTGGACACGGCTGTTACGGCATGTTCCATTCGTGCCTTAGTGTTAGAGATATTTCCTACGATGTGAGTCGACTCTGATCAGAGGCTTCGGGATTGAAGCATTGCTGTCAGAGCGTTAGCCTCATCGTTGTCAATCATCAGGGACGACAATCATGCGACGCGATGGTCAAGCCAGTAACACCCTGTCCATACAGCCCGCCGATGTACGCCAATTGCTCGATGCCGAGCTGACCCGGCGTGGGTTGGGGCACTTCGAGGTTTACCAATGTGGGCCGACGCTGGACGAAGCGGAAATCATCACCAATTACCCCGATGTGCTGGACAGGGCCGACTCGGCGGATGGTTTTTACCAGCGTGGCCAATTGCTGTCCTTGTCCAAGGGCCGCGTAAAACCGTTTTTCTGGAGTGATGAAAACCTCCTCACGCCTGCCGCTGAAGCCGTCCCGGTGCCCGGCCCGTGTGCGCCGGTAGGCGAAGGCGCGAGCTTTATCGTGCATGGCAACCGGGGTTTTTACTCGATCCTCAACTTGTGCAGCTTCGGCGAAGAGCAACAATTTCGCGACACGGTGCTGGCCAACAAAAGTGAGCTGCAGATGCTGCTGGTCTCGGTCTACGACGAAGCCCTGGAACGCTGCGCACCAGCACCCGTACCCGCCGCGCCGGCGCACGACAGCGTACTGACGCCGCGAGAAACCGAGGTATTGACCTGGACCAGCCTGGGCAAAACCTACAACGAAATAGCACTGTTGGCCGCCATGAGCCCGCGCACCGTCAAATTCCACATGAAGAACGTCTGCAGCAAGCTGGATGTCACCAACGGCAAGTCGGCAATCCGCAAGGCGCTGCACCTCGGTTATATCAGCGAACAGGCCTGATCCCCACGCATCCCTGCATAAACCTCACGCTCGCCGGTGTTTTTTCACCGGCGAGCGCTCGCGTATGCGCGTCATTCGGGCCTACCTGTCTAAAAGGGCAGCTTGTTCGCCATCGAGCGGTGCTTTAGTTTTTTTGCAGCCAATGAGTCTAGCTCAGGCAAAAAATAACAATAGCTGCAACACCGCAAAAAATACCTGCGCCCAGCAATGAGCACGGTGTTACAGCGTGCCGCTTAATTATGGAGTGATTATGCTGGTCGATAAGAATAACGAACCTGCTGGCGAATACGCGGCGGGCATTTCCCGTGAAACCTTCGGGATGCTCAAGCATCTGTGCAAAAAAGATAACTACCACTGGGCCATCGCGTTGGGTAAGGACTACGCAATCATTGCCTTCGCGATTTACCTGTCGTTGGGTATCAGCTATTGGTTTTACCCGGTTTCGCTGTTTCTGATTGGCACCACAAAGCGTGCCCTGGCAAATGTGCTGCACGAGTCCGCGCACAAAATGTTGGCCAATAACCGCGCGATCAATTGGGTTTCCGGTACGTTCCTGTCGGGCTATCTGATCTTTCACCTGCACCAGTCCTACAGCACCTCGCACATCAAGAATCACCATGTGCACCTGGGCCATCCGGAAAAAGACCCGGACTACAACTTCCACCTCAAATGCGGGCTGTACTACGTCAAGCAGAGTGAACGTGAGTTCTTTCTCAAGAACGTCGTGATGGCCTCGTCCGGCTACCGGACCGTGCAGTACATCAACTACATCATCAAGGACCGCGTGAAAGCCCAAGGGGCAGACAAAAAGCTGCGCAACGAACGCATCATGCTGTGGGCTTATTGGGCGGTAATCGTTGCGGTTGCCGCATGGTTCGGCGTGGTCGCGCAACTGCTGCTGTTTTGGCTGGTGCCGCTGTTCACCACCGCCGTGGCCGTGGGCTGGATCATTGAGTTGGCCGAGCATTACCCGTTGCCGGCCGCTGAGACCGAGAAGCTGCTGCTAACGCGTAATCGCAAGGGCAACGCGTTGGAAAACTTCTTTTTCGGTCGCCATGACGACAACTACCACTTGGTGCATCACCTGCACCCGGCTATTCCTCACTGGAACATGCGCACGCCCGATGACCTTGCGGCGATCCTCGCCACCGGCTGCAAAGTCCGCTTGGTCAAAGGTGTCTATGCTGAGCCGGCGGCCATTGCGTTGCCGCGTGGCGAGCAACTGAATGAGCGTTACCTGGGCTTGCTGGACCGCATCAACGGCGCCAGCACGAACTACGCCTTTGCCACGCAAGACCCGTTGCTGGTGCAAGAAATCCTCACCAGCCAGGTCGCCAGCCGAGGCGAGCTGGAGATGCTTCACGGTGTGCGCCCCGAGCTGATCAAGGCGATCAAGGACCAGGGCCAGGTCAAGACCCGAGTATCAGCGGTCTACGGCACCCACTGGTACTTGCACCTGTTGCACCGCGTGGCTGAATTTCCGCAGAACATTTTTCTGGCGCTGGATGACGTGGCGTCGCCGCAACCGTCCGCAACCGCCACTCACTACTGAAAAGGACATCCTCATGAAACAGTACGTCGCGTTGGTTGATGTCTACTCAAGCGGTAACTTTCTGCCGCAGTTCTTCCATGAAGCGGGCATCGGCCTGATCCACGTGCAGAGCACGCCGCAACTGATGCCGAGCATGCTTGGGCCGAACCTCTCAAAGTTTGAACACAACCTGATATTCGACGGCAACCCCGAAGACGTGGTGCGCGGCCTGCGCGAGTTCAACGTGATCGCAGTGGTCGCCGGCCAGGAACCTGGCGTGCCGTTCGCCGACTATTTGGGCGAGCAATTGCAATTGCCATCGTCGAACGGCAGTGCCGGTTCGCGGGCACGCCGCGACAAGTTCGAGATGATCGGCAAAGTCGCCGCCGCCGGCCTGTTGACCGCGCGGCAGATCAAGTCCGCCGAGCCTGCCGAGTTGTTGGCCTGGGTGCAGGACGGCCAGGTGTTTCCCTGCGTGATCAAGCCGCTCAGCTCAGCCTCGACCGACGGCGTGTCGATCTGCCACAACGTCGACGACGTTAAGCGTGCCTGCGAAGAAGTGGTGTCCAACCTCGATATTTTCGGCCTGGCCAATACCGAAATTCTCTGCCAGTCCTACCTTAAAGGCCCGGAGTACATCGTCGATACCGTCAGCCGTGACGGGCAAACCTACGTCTGCGGTATCTGGCGTTATGTGAAACGTGAAATCAGCGGTGGCAAAAACATCTACGACCGCGACGTGCTGATTGCGCCTGACAGCGCAGAGGCCAACGTTTTAGTGGGTTACATCGTCAAGGTGCTCAAGGCGCTGGGCATCAATAACGGCCCGGCCCATTCGGAAGTGATCCTCACCGAAGCCGGCCCGGCGCTGGTGGAAGTCGGCGCACGCTTGAACGGCAACATGGAACCTGCCTTCCATGACATCAGCCTGGGCGGCAACCAGGCGCAACTGACTTACCTGGCGTATTGCGACGGCGAGGCGTTCAAGGCGGGCTATGCCGGCAAGCGCTACCACAAGCTCAAGGAAGCCTGCGTGATCAACACCGACACCACGTTGCAAGGCGAGGTGACGGGCTTCAACGAAGCGGCCATTCACCTGATCGAGGCGTTGCCCTCGGTGCATAAGCTGAGCTTCAAATACAAGGCCGGCAAGTCGATGAAAAAAACCGTGGACCTGCTCAGCAGCCCGCTGCGGGTGTTCCTGGTAGCGGAAAACCAGCGCGCTATTGACCAGGATTACGAACAGATTCGTCAGAACAAAGATAACGTGTATGTGATCCGCTGATGGGCACCTATCGCGCGTTACGCGGGCTCAATGCACGCTTGCAGGCACTGTTCCTGATTACCCTGGTGTTTCGCATGGGCACCATGGCGTTCCCTTTTTATGCGGCGTACCTGATTCATCAGCACGCCGTATCAGCGGGCACCGCCGGTTTGCTGGTGGGCGTGTACGGCGCGGGTGCTTTGTTTGTGGATTTGATCATCGGCGCGGTGATCAAGCGCTTTACCGCCAACCGGGTCATCCTCGGGTCGTTGCTGCTCAACGCGTTGCTGCTGATGGTCATCCCTTCGGTGGATAACACGGCGGCGCTGTTTGTGTTGTCGTTTGTCTGGGGCGCTTGTTACGAGGCCTTCACGCCCGCGACGTTCTCCGAAACCGTCACCCACAGCAGCAATGAGACGCGCAAAGTGGCGTTCTCCTGTAACCGCCTGGCCATCAACATCGGCATGGCGATTGGGCCGTTGCTGGGCAGCCTGATTTTCTTGAGCAACGCCGACGCGGTGTTTTATCTCAACGCGGCGTTGTCGTTGGTTGCGTTCGGCGCTTGCCTGCGGTTTGGGCGCGCGGTGCCGGTTACGCCGCAAGCGGCCGTGGTGGGCAAAGGCAACGGTTTGCCGGAAAGCGCACCGCACGAGCGTTCGCGGTTGTGGGTGATTTTGCTGGCAGCGTTGCCGGTGCACATCGCCTACGCGCTGCCGCCGACGTTTCTTTCGGCCTACATCATCAATTACACCGAGTTGCCAGCCTATTACGTCGGCATCATTTTCTTCATCAATGCACTGTTGGTGATTCTGTTCGAAGTGCCGATCAACCAACGCATGTCGCACCTGTCGAGCAGCCGCTCGCTGGTGGCCGGTTTCCTGCTGGCGGGTGTGGGTTTCTTCCTCATGGGGTTCAGCCACATCGGCGCGCTGTTACTCGTGGCCACGGTGCTTTGGAGCCTGGGCGAGATGATCGTGTTCCCCGGCATCACCCACTATGTCAGCAGTATTTCCAGCCGGCATACCGTCGACCGCAACCTTGGCTACTACTCGGCGGGCGTGAACATTGGGGTCATGATCACGCCGTCGCTGGCGTTCATGTTGGTGTCCCAGCCATCACTGCCTTCGCCGTGGCTGTTGGCCGGGAGCGTGTTGCTGTTGTTCGCGGTGGCAGTGGGCGTGATGAAAAGCTCGACTCTTTTGTGGAACAAGGAAGCGTGAAATGAATATCGTGCATTTGAACACCGCCGGTGCGGGCTTGATGTCGGCGGGCACCCTGAATGCGATCCGGCGCTTTACGGCCATAGAGGCTCAAATGGGCAGCTATACGTGGCCGGTGCGCGGGTGCTGGAGATCGCTGAGAAGAGCTTTTCGGCCCTGGTCGGCTTGCACACAGCGTTGCAAGAGTACGCGCAGGCAGGCGCGAAAGTGAGCACGGAGCCCTACGCGTTGCTCGTGCAAGAATTACGACGCCTGCCGCAGTTAACCCTGCTGTGTGAGCAGTTTGAGCAAACCGGGATTGTCTCGTTCGTGCCGCACAACCTGCCGGCCAAGGCATTTGTCGGCCAAGCCCGCGAGTTGGGGCTCAACCTGTGGGCGGGCACTGCCGCCCATACGCCGTTGCTGTTGAAGGACCTCGGCGCGAGCCATTTTGTGCGCGCCTCGGTGGGCCGGCATATCACCCTCGCGCAAGTCGAACAGGCGCTGTTGACCCTGCGCAGCGTGTAGCGCCTGGCACTTACTGTGCGGCGATGCTGTAACCGTCAAACGCGCTTTGCTGTTGCAGTGCGGTCACGATGCTTTTGCGCGTGACCGGCTGCTCCACGCCACTGTTGTCGACGAAGGTTGCGTTTTCCAGCTCCGCCTCACTGCCTTCACCCACAAATGTGAAGCCCAGGAACTCCAGCGCTTCACGGTCAACATTAAGCTTGGTGCGCGGGGTGCGCAGCGCCAGGGTGACGCTGACGTCATCTTTGCTGATCACAAACACTTCAGCGTCTTTCTTCGGCCGTGCAGCTTTGCTCTTGCCGGTACTTGGGTTGCTGATGGCCTGGTGAGACTGGTTCAGCACCTTGAGGGCCAGGCCGTAGACCAACTCCTGAAACTGTGGGTCGTCCTTGAAGCTCGACAGGATGCGGCTGATCGAGAATTTGCTGCTGAGGTCTTCCAGCGCAATGTTGTCGGCGGCCTCGGCGTCCTTCAGTTGCTTGAGCTGGCCCATCAGGTCATAGGCCTTGTCGTCGTCGAAGGCGTCCTGTGCCTGGCGGATAGCCACGCGCAGCTCGCGGATCTGGTCGCTTTCTTTCGAGGTGTGAAATGCGTCCAGGACCATCTCGCTGATGATCTTGGCGGCCGGCACATGCTGTGAAAGATTGATGGCGTTTTCGTATTCAGCTTTGGATTGCAAGGCGATCACGGATGCTTCTGCGGATTCGGACATTGAAATTTCACTACTTCAGTAAACGGGACAAAAAAGCGTCGCGCATTTTCAGCGGGGAGGGGGATCAGGTCAAGGCGGCACACTGCCCCTGTCGCGGCGTTACTCCGACACGCTGTCCTTGCCCGCCGCCTTGGACCGATACAGCGCTTGATCGGCGCGCTCCAGCAGGGCCGCGGGTGACTCTCCCGAAAGCCGCTCTACGACACCCTGGCTCAGGGTTAATGTGTGGTTGCCCACGGCGGGAACTTCGATGATTTTGCGACGAATCCTTTGCGCCAGTTGCCTGGCACTGCCCAAGGTACTTTTGGGCATGACCACCACAAATTCATCCCCGCCCCAGCGAGCCAGCAAGTCACCTGGGCGCACACAGGCTTCCAGCGCTTCCACCACGTGCACCAGGGTTTGGTCGCCGACGCCGTGACCATGCTGGTCGTTGATCGGCTTGAAGTCATCAATGTCCATGGCCACCAGCGCGAGCGGCAAGCGGAAGCGCTCGGCACGCTCGCACTCTTCCAACAGCACATTTTCCAGGCGATAACGGTTGGCGATGCGCGTCAGGGTATCGCGCTCGGCCAGCGAGCGGTTTTCGTCCACTTGCAGTTGCAACTGCTGGTTGACCCGCGACAATTCACGGGTGCGTTCAGACACCAGCGTCTCCAGGGAGTGATTACGCTTTTGCAGCATGTCGAAGGAGTGTTTACGCGCCTGAATATCGCGTTGTGCGCCGACCATGCGCGCGACTGAACCGTCGGCGTTACGCGAAATCACGTAGCCATGGTCCTCCACCCACATATACGTGCCGTCTTCCTTGAGGCAACGGTATTCGACTTGGTAATGCGTGGCGCGACGATGGATGTATTCATCAAACTCCGCCATGACCTGAAGATAGTCATCGGGGTGGATCACGCTTTCCCAGGTGAACACGCTGTTCTCCAGGGAATGACGGGCGTAGCCAAGCATGTCGTACCAGCCGGGGTTGCGATAAACGAAACCGCTGTTGGCGTTCCAGTCCCATATGCCATCGCTGACCAGTTCCATGACGGCATGCAACATGTCGGCGTTCAGTTCGGAAAAATCATTCCTGTTGCCCGGAGCATCGTCCATTTTGCACGGTTTCCTGCGTTGGCTGGCGCGCAGGCCAGTCATTATTGACGCCGAGACTCCGGGGCTAACTTTACTGTACATCGGATTGGATAGATTGAGGGGGATGCTTTAGTCGAATGGCTATGCGCTATTGCCTGAATCGAAAGCGGGGGCGCTACGTCTTCATTTGTTTGGCGATAAAAAAACCGGGTTAATTCCAATTTAATCTGTGTAGACACCATGCCTGGCACTTTTTGACTGCCACGCATGGTGTCAAAAACAACCGCGGTTCAAAAATCATCCCCCGCGCCCGCCCCGCAGGTGTTCTCCCGTGGTGTGGTTGCGCCTTCCTTGCCCTGTTCAACAAAGGCTGCCCGATTTTCTGCCACCACATTACGCAATGCGCTGTAATAATCCGGCAGCTTCTGCAGGCTGTCGGTCAGTGGCAACAGTGATGCTCGCGTGTCCAGCGTGCCGCCCACCAGGCTGACGGTGCCTAGGGTTTGCACGGCGTCGCTGTCGCCCAGTGGGGCCACCAGGAAGCTCAAGACCTTGCCGGCGGCATCGCGGCTGTTGCCGGTGCCCAGCAGCGGCAACTCGACGATTGGGCCGTTGCCCATGCCCCATACGCCGAACGTTTGGCCGAAGTCGGCGCTGTGGCGCGGGATGCCAAGGCGGTCGGAAACATCAATCAACCCCAGCACGCCCACCGTGGTATTCACTGCAAACCGCCCGAGGGTATTGACCGAGCGGCGAGCGTTACCTTGCAGCACATCATTGATAAACACCTTCGGCTCGCTGAAGTTACTCGAAAAGTTATGCACACCCTGCTGGAAAAAGTCCGGCAGTTGGCGGTAACCACGCGCCACGGGCGCCAAGGCGTAGTTATCTACCGCTTGGTTAAACGCGAAAACTCCACGGTTGACCGGCTCCGCCGGGTCATACACAGGGCCGGTCACTGGCGCGCAGCGCGTGGTGGGCGCCACATCGGCCGGGGTTGCACAGCCCGTCAGGTAAGCAACACTCAACAGCAGCACTGCCTGGCGAGTCAGATGTTGGGGGTACGTCAACGAACGCATGGGCACAGTCTCCGCAAAAGGGAGGCCGATACTGGCAGCCATGCCTTGCGCAAAGATGTCTGGTTTATTGCGCGGTTGACGCTTTGTTGCACGGTTGAAATATATGACGGGCCGCGTCGAATGGTTTTAGATGGCACCTCGACCCAGCCAAGTGATGCCCGCCGGTGAGCAACCTTTTAATCGTGGACGATGACCTCGAAGTCCTCGCACTGCTGAAGAAATTTTTCCTGCAACACGGCTATGCGGTCGAGACTGCGGCCAGTGGCGTTGAGCTGTGGGCGGCCATTGAGCGCCAGCCGGCCGACTTGATAATCCTCGACCTGATGTTGCCCGGGGACAACGGCTTGCTGTTGTGCCAGCGCTTGCGCCAGCAGCACGCCACACCCGTCATCATGCTGACGGCCATGGGCGAACTGAGTGACCGCGTGGTGGGCCTGGAAATGGGCGCCGACGATTACCTGAGCAAACCTTTCGATGCCCGCGAATTGCTGGCCCGCGTGCGTGCCGTGTTGCGCCGGGCGGGTGAAAGTCGGCCACCGATGGGTGAGGCATCCCGCCCGTTGATTCGATTTGCCGGCTGGCAACTGGACCTCACGCGGCGTGAATTACGCTCGCCCGACGAAGTGATGATCCCGCTGTCCTCCGGTGAGTTTGATTTGCTGTTGGTGTTTACCGAGCACCCGCAACGCGTGCTGACCCGCGAACAATTGCTGAACCTGGCGCGCGGCCACAGCCACGACGCGTTCGACCGCAGCATCGATGTGCAGGTGAGCCGCCTGCGGCGCAAGCTGGAGTTTGATACCAAGCGCCCGGCAATGATTCGCACGGTGCGTAACGGCGGCTACCAATTCACCGCCAGCGTGACACGTTCATGAGGCGCCTGCCCGGCGACACGGTAGCTCGCTGGATCGCGCTGACCATTCTGATTGCGATGTTCACCGCACTCGCGTTCAACGCAGTGTTTGTGCAATTGGCCGGCGTTTGGGCGCGGCCACCGTTGACTGAAACCGGGCTGCTGGAAAAAATCGCGGTGGTCGTGCGGGTGGTCGAAGCGTCCGCGCCGGCACAGCGACCGCATCTCGCGCAGGCGGTTGGCGATGCACAGTTCAGCGTGGCGTGGGCCACCGCGCGCGAGGGCTTTAATCTGCCCGCGTTGCGAGACCCGGGTTTCCATTCAGGCGACGAGACCTTCAAGCAACTGCTCCTGGGGCCGCCCCGACTGATGGAAGCCTATGAACCGTCGGATTGGCCGGGCGACGAGGGCCACTACGTGCTGTTGGTGCAACTGCTCGACCATTCCTGGCTGATGTTCAGCGCAACGGCGCGTACGTGGGGCCTGACGGACGGCCAACGCAGCGTCATCGTGGTGTTGCTGGTATTGATCTCGACCGCCTTG
Organism: Pseudomonas sp. ICMP 460; assembly: GCF_002723595.1. NCBI lineage: Bacteria > Pseudomonadati > Pseudomonadota > Gammaproteobacteria > Pseudomonadales > Pseudomonadaceae > Pseudomonas > Pseudomonas sp. ICMP 460. The sequence goes on along the minus strand of NZ_LKBR01000005.1, from coordinate 81,722 downwards.
GTGACGCTGGTGGCCACGCGACACTTGGCGCGACCGCTGCAGCACTTCACTCAGGGCGCACGGCGCTTCGGCGCCGACTTTCGCGCGCCGCCGATCGAGCCGGTCGGCCCTCACGAAATTCGCCAGGCTATCCTCGCTTTCAACAGCATGCAGGCTCAGCTACAGCACTTCATCCAGGACCGCACGCAAATGCTCGCAGCCATTTCCCACGACCTGCGCGCGCCCCTCACGCGCCTGCGTTTACGCGGCGAATTCATCGAAGACGTCGACCAGCAACAGAAACTGTTTCGCGACGTGGATGAAATGCAGGCGATGATCAACACCGCCTTGGCATTCTTCCGCGACGACGCGCGCCTGGAGCAAGCCACCCAGCTGGATTTGGCCGAACTGCTGCAAACCCTGATCGACGACTACCGCGACCAGGCCATCGACATCAGCTTTCGCGGGCCCCCCCGGCTGGTGTATTTCGGTCGGCCCCTGGGCCTTAAACGCGTAATGACCAACTTGGTGGACAACGCCGTCCACTACGGCCGGACGCCGGAAATAGAACTGCTGCAGCGACCCGGCGAGGTAGTGATACACGTGCTGGACCGCGGGCCTGGCATTCCTGCCGAGCATCGAGAACAGGTATTCATGCCGTTCTATCGTCTGGAAGGCTCACGCAACAAAAGCACCGGCGGCGTAGGGCTTGGCCTGTCTACCGCCCGCGCGATTGTGCTGGAGCACGGCGGCACGCTGACCCTGGCAGATCGCCAAGGCGGCGGCCTGACGGCGGTAGTCGTGTTGCCGGTCTAACCTGTGGCAAGCGGGCCCTGTGGCAAGCCCGCTCGCCACAAACACACATCCGCTCGCCTATCCAGCCGTCGGCTGCTGATATCCGTTGCTAGCCTGTGCAAGTGTTTATTTTTCGACAGGGCAAAGGAATGCATCTTCAACCAAACTCTCATCTACTGCGCCGCGGCCGTTATTCCGAGCCCGGCCGCGCTTACCTGATCACCGCCGTAGTGCATGAGCGAAGGCCGTTATTCAGCGATTTTTACCTGGGCCGGTTATTGGTCGAAGAGCTTAAGCAGGCTGATGAATCAGGGCGGGTCAACTCGCTTGCATGGGTGATCATGCCGGATCATTTTCACTGGTTGCTGGAGTTGCAAGAGACGGATTTAGCCGACGTTATGTGCCGTATCAAATCACGCAGTACGCTGTGCATAAACCGTGCGCGCGGCAGCACGGGGCCATTCTGGCAACGTGGTTACCACGACCGCGCAGTACGCGCAGAAGACGACCTTAGAAAAATCGCACGTTATGTGATTGCCAACCCGCTTCGTGCCGGATTAGTTGAGCACATCGGGGACTACCCACTGTGGGATGCAGCCTGGCTCTAAAAGCTGCGCAACACTCCCGTGGCAACCGGGCTTCTGTGGCAAGCGGGCCCTGTGGCGAGCGGCCTCTGTGGCAAGCGGGCTTGTGTGGCGAGCGGGCTGTTGTGGCGAGCGGGCTTGCTCGCGTTGGGCTGCGCAGCGGCCCCATAAATCCACCGCGGTCTCCCGGATAAACCGAGTTGTTTGGTTTTGGGGCCGCTACGCAGCCCAACGCGAGCAAGCCCGCTCGCCACAACAGCCCGCTTGTCACAGGAGCCCGCTCGCCATAGGCGCCCAGCATCTATCAGGTAAACAACCCGTCAACCGCCTTGGGCACGGTAAAGCGGAATTCACTGCCTTTGCCCAGCTCACTTTCAGCAACGATCATGCCGCCGTGCGCCTGGATGATGCCTTGGGTGATGTAGAGCCCCAAGCCGCTGCCGTTGGGGTTGTTTTCGGTCTGTGTCCAGTAGCGTTCAAACACATGCGGCAATTGCTCAGGCGCGATGCCTTCGCCGGAGTCGCGCACCGAAAACAACACATCGTCGCCGTCGCTTACGGCGTTGATGTCGATGCTGCCCAGGCGCGGGGTAAATTTGATTGCATTGCCGACCAGGTTCGACAGCACCTGGAACAAACGCTCCGGGTCGGCATTGATGTGCAGGCCGGGTGCTGTGTTGAACGACAGTTCGATGCCTTTCTCCATCGCCAGCGGCGCGAGCAACGAATAGGCCTCTTCAAACATATGGCTGACGTCGAGTGCCACCGGCTTGACCACATAACGCCCGGCCTCGATTTTTGAGGTGTCGAGCAAGTCTTCCAGCAGCACATTCATGCGCCCGGCAGCCTGTTGCATGGTGTCGATGGCCGACGAAATACGCCGCGAAGTGTGCGGGCCTTCAGAGCTGAAGGTCTTTTGCATCATGCCGCAGAGCATCGAAATAACCGTCATCGGGTTACGCAGGTCGTGGGACACCACCGCCACCAGCTCATCACGCGCACGCACCGCTTGCTGCTCGCGCAGTACCTGGCGCGCCAAGTCGTTTTCGAGCGCCGAGCGGCGCAGGTCGTTGGCGGCAAACAGGTCGCCATGGCTCCACCGGGTGGAGATGCCGGCCATTTCCACTTTCCAGATTTCAAACGAGGTCCGTGGGCGCAGGCGCATACCGGCGTCGGAATTGTCCAGGTCCAGCGGTTTGTCCGGGTTACCGCTCCAGTTGATGTTCTCTTTCACTTCCGGGCGAAACCACAGCACGCCGTTGTCCACCGGCTTGGGCAAACTCATCGCCAATACGCCACTGGCCACCTGCTGATAGTCGAGCGCGGGCGGGTACACCGAGACCAGGTTGTGGCTTGCAAACACTGGTGTGCCGCGCGCTTGCAGCCACGTGTGCAGCGCGCGAATCTGCGCCGGCGGTGGGCAATCGCCGTAAACGTGCAGTTGCTTGTCTTCGATGATCGCCACGCCGCTCGAATGGGTCAGCTCCATCAACCTTTGCGGCTGCTGGGCCAGGCTCTCGAACACGCCTTGCTCAGAGGCTTTCATCGCCTGGTCAAGCAGCGCCAGCGCCTCGACTTTTTCTTCGCGCTGACGGCTGATGTCCAGTGCCTCCATGGCGCTGATCTGCAACGACAGCACCTGGCCGATGGTTTGGCACACGGTGCGCAGGTCATTGGGCACCAGCAACGGCTCGCGGTTGCCGCAACTGATCAAGCCCCAGAGTTTGTCGCCCTTCATCAACGAGATGCTCATGGACGACAGCACGCCCATGTTCTGCATGTACTGGCAGTGAATCGGCGACACACTGCGCAGCGTCGCGAAGCTTAGATCCAGCGGCTGGCCGGTGTCCGGGCGCAACGTGGGCAACAGCGGCACCGGCTCGTAAGCGGCATTCGGGATAATGCGCAGCCAGTTGGTGCGATACAGCTCGCGGGCCTGCTCGGGGATGTCGGACGCGGGAAAAAACAGCCCGTTGAACAGCTCCATCGACGGCGCCGAGGCTTCGGCAATTACCTGGCCATGGCCTTCATCTTCAAAGCGATAGATCAGCACGCGGTCGTAACCGGTGATGGCCTGAATTTCATTCACGCTGATTTCGTAGAGTGCTTGCAGGGTTTTCGCCGACTGCAAACGTTGCAGCATTTTGCCCAAGTCACTGATACGGCCATTCAGCGCGCGCGGCTTGAAATTTTCGAGCCTGGGTTCGAACTCCAGCACCAGCACGTGTTGATGGCGATGCAGCAGGCCTTCGAATGGCGCACCGTTGAGCGTGACATACAGCGGCGGCGCGTCGGAAAACGTGTTGTCTTCAGCCATGGCGCGCACGGCCTCGGCCTGTTCTGCGCCAATCAACGTGTGCAGCGGCTGGCCCAACAGCGCCTCTGGCGCGTGGTTGAACAAGCTGCCCACATTGGCACTGACCTGGATGATGTTCAGGTCGGGCTCCGACAACGTCAGCAACACACCGTGAGGCTGAATCGCCCCCGGGAAGCGAATGGGTTCGTCGGCACAGTTGGCAAGCAGTTGTTCAAAATCGTCGGGTTTCATAGCAGTACCTCCTGGCTGGCGAGCCATTGCTCAAAGCAACTAAACGTTGCACACGCCGCCATCACCGCGTGCTGCTTGGCGGCCGTGCTCAGTGGCTGGCGGCCCAGGTAATCGAGAAAGTCTTTCCAGCGTCGACCGGTCTCGGCGCCGTACACGTTGAGAAATGCGCCGCCGTTGTTCGCGTCGAGGTCCAGGCGTCGGGCCATTTCGCGGCGCAGCACCTGGCCACCCAATGTCGCGCCTTCCAGCACATACAGGGCGCCAAGGCAGGCGGCGGGAGTGGCCAGGGTCGGCAGTTCGCAGCAACGCGGCAGGGCGCCGACAGCCATGTCACTCAGGCCAAGGGCGTGCAGGTCGTTGACCAATGTGGGGGTTTTCACACGTAAAGCGCTGTCAAATCCATCCGGGATCAAGCCACCGTCAAACAGCGCCGCTTCCATCGGCCGATAAAAACCGTAATACGCCTGGAGCAGGCGCTGGTACCAATCGGCATCCAATTGCTCGGAAAAAAACGGCAGGCGTTTTTCCAGCGCGACATGCAGCAGGCCCGTGCCTGAGCGCAACGCTTCCAGCAATGACGGCGCAGCAACCTCAAGGGCCTGTGGATGCATTCAATAAGCTCGAACTGTGGGCCTTTCGGCCATGAATGACGCGAGTAAACAGGCGCCGATTCTACACAACTGATTGCCGCCGACTGTACGCATTAGGCGAAAAGGCTGACCTGCGAATCAGAAAAGTCGCACCTGGCGTACTTAATGACCACAAAGCAGGTCCACACGTTCGGTTTAAGTGATGTCGCGACGACATCAATGCAGCCACGCGCCCTGTTGGGTCAGGGCTGTTTGTACGCACTCAACCAGGTGTTCGGTACTCCACGGCTTGGGCAAAAAACGCACGGAACTGCCCAGTTGCGCCGCGAGCTTGGCATTGCCCGAGGTCAGCACCACCGGCATCGATGGCCAGCGATGCGCCACTACTCTGCTCAAATCATAGCCGTTGAGCAGCCCCGGCATCTGAATATCACTGACAATCAGGTCAACCGGGTCATCGCCGCGCTCCAGATAGATCATGCCTTCATCCGCCGAGGGAAAAGACGTGACCTGCGCACCCAACTCTTCCAGCACATTTACCATTAACGAGCGAATGATCTCGTCGTCTTCCAACACTAAAATCGATGGCTGAGCCATGATCCTTCTCCACCATCAGGGTTCAGTTAGGTGGAGTGGGGCGTGCGGGGTTAGGTTCGATTGGATGTGTTCCAGGCGATGGGTGGTCATTTAGAGGGTTTGGTTAGTGCATCGTCACGGCGCATGCAGCCCTGACAAACAGGCATAATCGTCAGTAACACCCGCTGTGGAGTCCCCCATGAAATACGCTTTACTGAGCCTCGCCGTCATCTTCAACATCAGCCTCAACTGCGCCACGGCTATCGCGGCAGGCGATGCCGAGGCGGGCGGCAAGTTGTTTACCAAGACCTGCGGCGGTTGCCACAGCGTTGGCGAAGGCGCGCGCGGCGGCTTTGGCCCCGAGCTCAACGGCATTATCGGCCGACCCGCCGGCACCGCGCCCGACTATCAATACTCCGACGCGATGAAAAACTCCGGCGTGGTCTGGACGCGCGACAAGCTCGCCGCCTATATCGAGGCGCCGAAAAAAGTGGTCAGCGGCACGCGCATGATCTTCTGGGGCATCAGCGACCCGGAAAAGATCGAAAACATCCTGGCGTACCTCGAAACCTTCCAGCCCAAATAATCATTCGCGCACATTCTTGAACAGCATCAACCGCGCACTCTCATGCAGCCCGCGCGTCAGCCCCTGCAGGCGCTGAAATTCCTGTGGATGCTGCTCGGCCACATCCTCGCGCGGCGTTTGCGAGGCCAGGTCATGCAGGGTCGGCGAACTGCCGTCGTGCTGCATCTGCAGCAAAAAGTCTTGGGTCACGCCGCCGATTATCGGGAACGTGCCTTCGTGCAACACCAACGGCACCATGCGCTCGCCTTCCGGCGCCGGTTGCTGAATGTCGCGGCCCATCGCGCCATTGCGAAACGGCACGCCGGCCATGCCCGCTACCGTTGGCAGCAAGTCCGCCAGGCCCACGGCTTCTTCAATCACCCGAGGTTGCAGGCCAGGGGCATGGATCAGCAGCGGCACGTTGTTGCTTTCCAGGCCCAGTTGTTCAAAGGCGGGCAGCATGTGCGGGATCTGGCTGATGCGCGTGTTGTGGTCGCCGAAAAACACAAAAATAGTGTTGTCGTAATAGCCGCCGGCCTTGGCGATTTCCATTAAACGGCCGATGTTGAAGTCCAGCAGGCGCACCGCGTTGTATTGCTCGACGCTGCGCGAGCCAGCTTCCTGCGCTTGTTCCAGGGTCACGTTGCGCACCTCAAAACCATCGTTTTGCTTGGGGATAGTGAACGGGCGATGGTTGCCGGAGGTTTGCAGGTACGCGAAGAACGGCTGGTTTTTGGGCACGGCGCGCAGCAGTTGATCACCTTCCTTGAACAGGTCCAGGTCAGAAATGCCCCACACATCGACCCGCGGCGAGCGCCAGTAGCTTTCCTCAAACAGTTGCACGCCGTCGATGCTCTGGCGGATCAAGGCGTTGATATTCGCCCAGCCGGCGTTGCCGTTGATCATGTACAACTTCTGGTAGCCCTCGAACGCGTTCACCAGCGTGTGTTGCCGCGTGATCAGCGGGTTGCGCGTGGCGGTCTCGTGACGCGTCACATCGGGCACGCCGGTTAGGCTGGCCCATACGGTTTTGGCGGTGCCGGTGACGGGCACATAAAAGTGTTTGAAGAACCAGCTTTGCGTCGCCAGTTGGTCCAGGTTCGGCGTAGGGTTCAGCGGGTTGCCGTAGGCGCCGACGGCGCTGGTGCCGAGCGATTCAAGCATCACGAAGATCACATTGGGCGGGCGATCACCCGGCAGACGATAAGGCTGCACACCTTGTTCACGGGTAAAGTTGAGTTGCTGAGGGTCGGGCTGGTCGACGCCCAAGTAGTGCGCCACTTGCGGGTAGTGTGCGCGCACCTGGGTTTCATCGAACTGCGATTGGCCGACCTTGAACGTGTCATACAAAAACAGCACCGGGTTCAGGCCCACCGCGGCGACTTGGTTATTGCCGGAAAAGAACGCATCGCTCCAGCGCAGCGGCACCGGGTTTTCCAGGTTCAGGTTAGCGACGCGACCGAGCAACGCCAGCAGCACGGCGACCACGCCCACCACGGCCACCGAGGCCAGCGCCCATTTGCTGCTCGCGGTGGGTTCACGGTCTAGGGTCAAGCGCTCCAGGCACACCAACGCCCACACCCACAGCGCCACCGCCGCCAGCCAACAGGCGGTTATCCACAGCACCGGGTAGGTTTCCCAGACCATCTGTTGAGAAATCTGCGCGTCTTGCAGGTAGCGCAACACCGTCGCGTTGAGGCGCACGCCGAGGTAGGCGTAATGGCCGAAGTCGATGATGTACACCAGGCCGACCACGGCCAATGCCAGCACCAAATAGCCGCGTGCCAGCCAACGCAGCGCGGGCAGGGTGGTCAGGTTCCAGCGCGGCAGCCACGCGAGTACGGCCAGCGGCAGCAGGATCAACACCGCCAGTCGCAGGTCGAAACGCAGGCCGATGCCCACGGTTTCCAGGAGTGCCGGGGTGTTTAAGTCGAGGCCGGAAAAAGCCAGCACAAACACCAGCCGCAACGCCGCGAGTAACACAAACACCAGCCCGATGGCCCCGACGCCGTAGCGCAGGCGACGCGATTGCAACGCACCCATTATTAACCTCTGTTCAATTTCATAAATCCCACGAGACACCTGTGATTGCGGTGGGTCAGTAGTGCATTTTTTTGCGGGTAGACCGCCATCGCGAGCAAGCCCGCTGCCACAGGTTGAATTGCATTAGGCCGGCGATGACGCAGTAAACCACTAGCAGCGGATCGACCAGGTAGTCCCAGTAGTTTTCCGAGGCCTTGAGCCGCAGCGCGAACGCCAATGTGCCGATGGCCAACATCCACACCGCCAGCGCGTTACGCAGCCACAGCATCAGCAACGCCACTGCGCCCACCAGCACAATCATTGGCCTTGGGTTGAAGCCCCAACGGTAAGGGTCGACATACGTCAGCCCCATCGTGGCCGGGTACAGCACAAGGCTTAGCACGCCAAACAGCAGCAACATTTGCACTTGATGTGTGCGCCCAAGCGGCTGCACCACGCCTAACCTGCACAGCGTCACCCACGCCAGCAACACCAACGTGCTGATGGCCAGGTCATCGGTAAAGCTGCGCACAAACGCCGCCACGGGCAGCTCATTGACCGGGATAAAACTCACCACCACCAACATCGGCAACAACCACGGCCGCCACGGTGCGGTAAATCGAAACAGGCTTAAGAGCACAAACCCGAGCAGTACAAAACTCAAATGGGCTTGCCAGAAGGCCGTCATCACAAGCGCTCCTCCAGCCAGGCTTCGTTGAAGCTGACATGTTTGATAAAGGTGTTATTCCACGAGTACACCAAGTGATACATGCCGTCCGGGCTGCGGCTGAAGTACGGGTACTCGTACTCGAAATCGCAGCCACGCGGTTTGCATACGCGGTAGTCCAGGTTGCTCAGAAAACGCTGCTCCAGCGGCAAGCGTTTGGCGCCACTGGAGGCGCGAAAACCTTCGCCGATAATTTCCTTGTAGGCCTCGGGCGAAAACGGCTGGCCTAGCGGGTCGGGCGATTGGTCCAGCTCCACCACCGTGCGCCACTGGCTGAACCGGGCGTCGGTGCCATAAAGGCTGAGCTTGAAACGGCCGTCTTGCAGGTCGTTGAGGGCCACCAGCAAACCGTCATCCTGGGTGGCCACCGCGGCCAGCGATGAGTTGGGGTTGGCCGGTTCCAGCGGGTAGGGCTCGCTCCAGGTTTGCCCGGCATCTTCGGTGCGGCTGGCAAGCACGCGGTGATGGGTCTCGCCGGCGTAGCGCAACATCGCCACCGCGCGTTGGCCGTCCAGCGGCACGATGGTCGGTTGCAGCGAGTTTTTACCGCGGCTGATGCGGAATTTGTCGATCACCGCACCGTCGGGGCTCAAGTACAGGTACTCGGCAAACTTGCCCATCAACTCGTGGTACACCGGCAAGCCGATCGAGCCGTCAGCATGGAACACCGGCGCGGCGCGCACCAACGTGCTGATATTAAAGAACGGTGACGTCACCAATTGCCTCGGCGCCGTCCAGTTCGCGCCGAGGTCCTCGGAGACCATCACGTTGATCGCGCTGGTGGCCCAGCCACCGACCGACACCGACACATAAAACAGCCACAGGCGTTTATCCGGCCCCAGCGCAATCACCGGGTTACCGAGTTTGCGAATGTAGCGCTGGGTGCCGTCGCGGGTACTTTCGCGCGTGGCCAGCACCTGTTCGGCGCCCCATTCGGCACTGCTTGCATCAAACCGCGCGGTGCGCACCTGCACATCGGCGGCGCCTTCGCGCGAGCCTGCAAACCACACCGCCATCAAATCGCCGCCGGGCAGCGCGGTGACGGACGAGGCATGCACAAAGTCGGTGAGCTCTGAAGACACAAAACGGCTGGTGTATTGCGGCGCTGCCGCCACCTTCGAGGTGTTCGGGCTCGCCTGGGCAAAGGGTGCCAGTACGTGGGGCGGATGGCTCAGCCAGGCGGCAATGAATACGCCCAGCAGGCTGCAGATCAGTAAAGCGGAGCGCATAAAGAACCTGTCGGAAAGAGGATTACTGCGCACGTTCATCCGGCAGGCGCTTCCTGCGACCGGTGAGCATGGATAACGGCAGGTTGTCCCGCACCTGGACGCTTTCGAACACCGCTGCCAGTACATGCACGCAGACCAAACCGAGCAACACATTGGCGGCGGTCTCGTGCACCTGCAGCGGCCAATCGGCGCCCCACAAGGCGTCGACTTCCTGCATCAGGAAACCGCTGGTGCCGATGGTCAGCAATGCCAGCAACATCAACAGCATCACCAGTGCGCCAATCGGCGAATGGCCGAGCCGATGCAGCGGTCGCCCGTTGACCAAACTACGCGCATGGGCGGCGAGCCGTGCAGGCGTTGGCCAGAAATCTGACCAACGCGCACTGCGCGGCCCAACGAACCCCCACACGCTGCGCACCAGCAGCCAGGCCATGGCGTAGTAGCCCAGCCAAACGTGCCAGTCGTCGCCTGCTTCGTTAAAGAAGAAATTGGCGACAAAGACCCCGGCGATAGACACATGAAACAGCCTCACCAAAGGGTCCCACAGGCGCAGGGAATCGCCTGGCATCAGCCCTTGATCTCAGTCTTCACGGCTTTGCCGGTGACCGGGTCGTGGTAGATTTCGACTTTGCGCTTGTCCTTGTCAAAGCCGTAGATCTCATAGCAATTGCCGTCGGTGACCTTGAATTTGCTGATCTCATAGCCTTCGGCCTTGAGCTTGTCCTGAAACACCTTTTGGTCTTGCCATTGCGAGCGCTCGGCGGTGGTGCACTGCGGGCCGGCGACGGCCAAGGGGCTGGCGATAATCAGGGACAACAAGAGAATTTTGCGCATGGAAAAGCTCTCAGCAGATGTGGGAGATTGCACAGTGCAAAACCAACCTTAGCGCAACCTTAGTTGGCAATGAGCCGTAACATCTTTCCCGGAATAGCCCGCGCCAGAACCCGGCATGATGCCGCCGATTCCTACAGAGATTCCGTTATGCGCCTACTCCTCGTCGAAGATGATCGCGCCCTCGGCCAAGGCATTCGCGTGGCATTAGGCGCCGAAGGCTACACCCTCGACTGGCTGCAGGATGGCCTCAGCGCCTTGCATGCCCTGCGCACCGAAAGCTTTGATTTGCTGCTGCTCGACCTCGGCCTGCCGCGCCTCGATGGCCTCGACCTGTTGCAGCAACTGCGCGCCGAACAGCACGACTTGCCGGTGCTGATTCTGACCGCACGCGACGGCACCGCCGAACGCATCGCCGGGCTCGACGCGGGCGCCGACGACTACCTGATCAAACCCTTCGACGTCGAAGAGCTCAAAGCCCGCGTGCGTGCCCTGTTGCGCCGCAGCCAGGGCCGCGCGCAACCGCTGCTGGAACACGCCGGCGTCAGCCTCGACCCGGCCACCCAACACGTGCGCTACCAAGATGAAGACATCATCGTCACCCCGATGGAATACCAACTGCTGCACCAACTGATGGTGCGCCCCGGCAAAGTCGTGACCCGCGAGCGCTTGTCCCGCGCGCTGTACGGCTGGCAAGACCGCGTGGAGAGCAACACCCTCGAAGTACTTATCCACAACCTGCGCAAAAAACTCTCCACCGAGCTGATCCGCACCGTGCGCGGTGTCGGCTACGTGCTGGCGCTCAAACCATGACCTCGGTTCGCGCGCGTATTCTCATCCCGGTGCTGGTGCTGATACTGCTCGGTGACGCCCTGATCAGTTGGCTGGTACTGCGTGACAGCCACCACGAAATCGAAGAAGTCTACGACGCCCAACTCGCCCAAAGCGCCCGCCTGTTGCAAGGCGTGCTGCGCCAACGCGACCCCGGCGAGGCCGACTGGAACCGCCTCTACCAAGCCTTCGACCACGCCATGAGCCGCGTCGGCGAAGAGGGCGTCGCCCACCCCTACGAAACCCGCCTGACCTTCCAGGTATGGCGCACTGATGGTGAATTGTTGGTGCGCTCTGCCGAGGCGCCAGTGCTGGCTGCGCCGCCCACCACCCTCGGCTCCCACGACCTGATCGACAACGGCAACGACTGGTGCGCCTTCCTCCTCGCCGACCCGCAACAGGGCCTGCTGATTTGGGTGGGCGAGCGCGATGACATTCGCCAGGACCTGATCGAACGCATCGTGCGCCACACCCTGTGGCCCACGCTGATCGGCGTGCCACTGCTGACCCTGTTGATCTGGCTGGCCATCGGCTGGGGCCTCAAACCGCTGCGCGCCATGGTGCTATCCATTCGCGGGCGCAACACCGACACCCTGCAACCGCTGCACTTAAAGCCTCTGCCAACCGACCTGGAACCCATGCAAACCGCGCTGAACCGGCTGTTGGTGCAAGTGGATGAGCTGCTCGACCGCGAACGCCGCTTCATCGCCGACGCCGCCCACGAACTGCGCACGCCACTGGCGATACTGCGCATCCACGCGCAAAACGCGCAAAGCGCCGCCACCGAAGAACAGCGGCGCGAAGCACTGGACTTCCTCGTCAACGGCGTCGACCGCGCCACCCGCATCGGCAGCCAATTACTGACCATGGCGCGCATCGAACCGCACCTCAGCAACCCCGTGTGCAAACGCGTGCAACTCACCGAACTGGTGCGCGAAGAACTCGCTGAACTGACACCGCTGGCCATGGAAAAAGGCGTGGAACTGGTGCTCGAAGGGCAAGAAGAATGCTGGGTGCAAACCGAACCGGTGGCATTGGCGATTGCGCTGCAAAACCTGGTGACCAACGCGCTTAACTTCTCACCGGCCGGCAGCGAGGTGCGCGTGGTGATTGGTGCTAATTGTTTGAGCGTGGAAGACCAAGGGCCGGGGATTGATGAGGCGGAATTGGGGCGGTTGTTTGAGCGGTTTTACAGCCGGGGGAACGCGAATGGCGCGGGGTTGGGCCTGGCGATTGTGGAGATGATTGTAGGGAAGATCGGCACGCGGTTGACGTTGCAGAATCTGGCGACGGGTGGGTTGTGTGCGCGGTTGGTGTTTGAAGAGAAATCGGTGGGATAGGCAGGGAAATAATCTGCATAAAAAGGGTGCCGGAATTTTGAGGAAACATCTGACTCAGGATCAGGAAGCACCCTGCATTAAGTGCGTGCCGGTCTATCGTAGCCTGCGGCCAAATTGTCATCAGATGTAAGGGGCGCGCATGATCGATCCGCTCATCAAAAATAGCCTCTCGGACTACACAGAACACGAATTTATAAGGTTCCTGGAAGCGCTGTTTAAGGCGGATGTTTCGCCGAGCGAGGCCCGCGCTGATGCGCTTTTATTCCACTTCAGGAACATTATTGGGCACCCTAGTGGTGCGGATCTGATCTACCACCCAGAGCCGGGTGCTGATACTTCGGCGCAAGGAATTACCCGCACGGTTAAGGAATGGCGGAAAGCTAATGGGTTGCCGGGGTTCAAACCGGGCTGTTAACGCAGTGGTGCAAATGCACCGAACAAATGCGGGTTCTGTGCTTGGAACGATTTAAACGTTTGGTATTTCCAGCGTTCACCGCCTGGGTCTTGATCCGTTGCGGTGACTTCGCCGAAGTACCAACGCTCTGACTCGAAAATATCTCCGTCTTCATCCTCGTGGGTAAAGTGAAAACCTACTTCGTGAAGCCCAGGTGGGAGAGTCAGGTGCCATTCATGGGCGAGGCTCCGGCCAGTGATTCGGGTTTGGCGAAAGTGGTCGTAGTTGAAAGGTTGGGTGTGACCGAGGTGGCGGGCTTTGTCGGTGTAGACACAGACTCGGCTTGAGAACATATCCGGAACCATTACGCAGGCGACAACCCAGCAATCAAGCGCTTGCTCTTGTCGTGCGGCAAGCAGGTGGCCTGAGACATTGATTAACTGTTGAGCACAGTGCGCCAGAATTTCCGGCGTGGTTTGTTTGCCCTCAACAAGATTTTCGATGACGGGAATTCTTTCGTTTACGTAGTCGGGTTTTGACGGTAGCTCTTCGTAGAAGTAGCCTTCGAAGCTGTTGGCCCAGCGGCTCAGGGCTCTGAGGTGCCTGGGGATGTTGCGGAGTTTTTTGTCTGTGAGTGAAAGTCTGCGCATGAAATTGAATGCTCTTGGGTTGGGTTACTCGTGTGCATCTTCGTAATCGAATGCGACGAAGTAGTCGCTTTCTGAAAGCGCAATTTCATGAGAGAAGAGCGGTTGTACATTCGATAACCAATCCTGGCGGAGTTCGAATATGCCGTTATTGACATCCTCCTCTATTGATAGCCCCAGCGTTGTAACGGCGGAATAGTCGTCTCCTTGGTCCGCTGAGGACTCGGCTCCTAGTATCAATTGCGTGGTCCTGTCGAACCATTCCAGTCTGACTTTAAGTCCCATGTACCCTCACAAGTATTTTTTGATGTTCCGTTTTTTCTTCGCCGGTTTCAGCTGCTCACCGGTTGTATGGCTGAACGCGCCAAGGTGGCTGCCATCGCTAGCTAGGTATGCTTCCAGCTCGCCGTGTTGCGAGTCCCATTCATAGATTGTCCGCCCCTTTTCATCTATCCAGCGCTCTCTCAGCCCGGCGCCACCCTGCCTCGGAGTCATGGGCTTCACTTTCGTCAGGTTTTCAAAGCCGGTTATCTGCCCGATATTTGGAGCTTTGTGGTACTTGTGGTCCCCAGCCCGAACACTCACCACTACATACAGCGGCCGAACACCCGACTCCGCCGGGAACACCAGAATAAAGTCCCGGTACTGCGGTGGATAAATCGGGTTTACCAGAATCTGCGCAGCTTTCTCGGTCGGCGGATAAATCCATATCACCGGTGCTTGTGGCGCGGCCTCCAGTGCCGGAATACCCAACGTATCGCCTGGATCAACCGCGGGCGTCCATATCAGCTCAACGTCCTTACCCAAATCCGCCACAAACTGATCGCCACGGTTTTGGAACTGCACCACGTCGATCATCTGCCAATCGGCATTATTGCCTGTGTAAAACCCATACCCTTTGAGCGTGCCGTCTTCGCGCTGCTCGACATGCAAACGCATCTGCGACCGCGCCCGCTGCATCGAGCGCAATTGCTCCTCGCTGTAGAGTGCGCTGTCGCCCAGCTCGGATGGCCACGCCAGCGCCACCAAACCCGCCAATAAGCCACCGGCCATAGTGCCAACGGTGCTGGCAGCCGACTCCAATACCACCGAGCGCAACGCCAACTGCCCCAAACCAACGGGCAGTGCGCTGCCGCTGATCCTGCGCAGCGCAACCGCGCCCTGGCTGTCCACCTCGCGCCCACCCAACAGGCTGAAATGGCCGTAGTCCTTGATCAGCTCCAGCGGCACATGACCGGTGGGATCGTTGTAGCGAATGATGCCGTCGGGCAGTTGGCAGGGTTTGGTGAACGTGCAGCCACAAGGCTTGGCCAGTGTTGGCGCTGGCATCGGTGGCGCGTCGAATACCGCTATCGGCGGCGAATAGGCCGCCCGCTTCGGCTGCGGGGTCAGGATGCGCCGTTTGAGTTGTTCTTCTTCGGTGATGGGGTAAGAGCGTTCTGACATGACGGGCTCACTTCCTTGTGCGAAGGAGTGAGCCTACGAGGGGGAATCAGACGCCGATGTCGGCTTTGTTCGATGGTGGGCGTGGGAAAAGTCGACGGATGCCTGATCTGGCGGACTTATTTCGAATATTGGGATTTTAGTGTGTTTGTTTCGTTTAGCTTGGGCGTCAACTGAATTGCGTAACGCCGGAGCCGCCTCATGACCATCAATCACCTTCCCAAAACGACCCTTGTGCTGGGAGAGGACGTCGAAGCTGCCGTGCAAGGCCAGCGCGAACTGAACTCGCAGCAGGCCGCCGACCGGCTTAACGTTTCACGCCCGCACTTGGCCAAGATGCTGGAGGAGGGCGCACTTTCGTTTACAAAAAACGGCCGGCATCGGCGAATTCGGTTTTCGGATTTGATCGCGTTCAAACAGCGGCGCGATGAGGAAAGCCAAGAGGCAATGGACGCACTGGCGCAACAAGCCCAAAAGCTGAGGATGGGCTATGACGTATGAGGTGTTCGCACTTTTAGTGCGGCGTACGATGCGTGTGTTGCATACCCGGCCGCGCTCCGGGATTTACTGATTTGGCTGGGTTTGTCCGGGGGTATCGGGCGCGGTGGACTAGCCAGATTCATGAGGAATGGAAGCGCAGCGTGCTCACGTAGATAGATCCGTACGCCTTTTCTGCATAATGCTTAAAACAATACTTCAGAAGTTATGCTACCGATTAATGGCTGGTTTCCGATTCGCACGCGTTTCGCAGGTTCATATCATTTATGGAGTTACAGCCACTGCCGGTTTTTTGGCGATGCAGTAGTTACGTTGATCCATATTATTGATGCTGCCGCAACTGCCGTCGCTACTCGTTTCTGCCAGGCAGGTGTTACGCAAGTCCATGTTGTTTATTGAGTTACAGCCGCTGCCCTTCTTCTTGGCGTCGCAATAGTTACGCTGGTCCATGTCATTGATGCTGCCGCAACTGGCGTTGTTGGTTTCCGCAAGGCAGGCGTTACGCAGATCCATGTTGTTTATTGAGTTACAGCCGCTTCCGGTCTCCTTGGCTTGGCAGTAGTTGCGCTGGTCCATGTCATTGATGCTGAGGCAACCCGCATAGGCATTGGCACTGAACATCAGCAACGCTGCAATAATTATCCGCATTTCATACTTTCATGAATGACCAGGGAGCAGCCTGGCGCTGTTTGATTAACGGTGTGCATGATATTGAAATAGTGGCGTGGAGGCGAATCGGCTAAGACTGAAGCGGGTATATTTTGGCTTTCTCTAAGCATCCGAACCACAGGCACAAAGGGCCAGGCACTCGGTTAGTTACCTGTTTTTTCACACCGGTCATGATTGGCAACGTTCCGTCACACACCGAAGCTTCATTCTGAATGTTGTTTGGGCTAACTTTCGCCGGTCGCTGCCAACCCAGCGACCGGGCCTGGAAACCCGCGGAATAAAGGGCGCACAGGCGCCACCATTTATCACGACTGCTGGTGCTATTTTTGTGCCAGCATATGCGTGTTATGGCGGCTGTGCGTGGGAGACTTTCGAGTCTGCCGGGTTTGCCCTTTTGCCCCGGTTTCCAGCCTGCGCACAGCTGCCACCATTCGCCTGGAAACGAATGGTGCAGCTCTCATCGAAAAACGGGAGTTACACCAATGAGCTTTTCTGAAAGGACTTACCCTAGCAACTCCGCAACCCGTATCCCCGCACATGCCGGAGGTGCCCAATGATCAACCCACCCCTCAACAAAACCCTCGGCGTCATCACCTTCTCCACTTGCGGCAGGCAGCCCAACCTTCACCGTCTATTCCGCGTCAATGCAGGCGTACCCATTCGTGATGCTCTTGAGCATGCTTCCGAGCTGCTTCACTGTTCAAAAATGCTCGCCTTGGACGCGGCCATGGACACAAGCGCGGACCGTTATGCTTGGGCGGCGCATTATTTGGGGGAGATGGCCAAGGCGGTGGTGGATGATTTGGCGAACGGGATGTTGCCGAATGGGGCAACGGAGGAGGGTGAGGCAGTTGCTGTGTAGGCGGGTAGTTTGAGGGTGTTCGGGCTGGCGTCATCGCAGGCAAGCCAGCGCCCACAGTTTGAGTGGGGTACGCCCGCTTAAACCGGGTAGGCAATAAAAAAGACCTTGGCATGCCAAGGTCTTTTTTTGTCTGTTGATCAGCTCAGCAGGTGTTTGGAAATGATCCGTGAGATTTCGACAATCGAGGTTTTGCCGGTGAATTCGAATTTCACTTTGCCCAGCGACGAGAAGTAAATCTCCAGTTCCGAATCCAGGTCAAACGTTCCGGAGGTTTCCACTGAGTACGCGACGATGTTTTTGTACGGCAGCGAGGTGAAGTCTCTTTTGCTGCCGGTGATCCCTTGCACGTTCACGGCGATGATGCGTTTGGTGGTGAACACCACGCCGTCGCGCATGGCTTTGTAGGCGTCTATCACCTCTTCGCCGTCGAGCAGCAGGGCGGTGACGCGTTCGGCGTATTCGTTGTTTTGTTTGAGCTTGAAGAAGCCTTTGTTGTTGAAGTCGATCATGTGCCTGTCCTTGGGTGAGTGGTGCGGTGAACGCCTGCGCGTGTGTATGACGTTTTACTCGCGGATCTGTGTCTAACGCGCTCTTTTTGAACGCCCTACCATGACGCCCAACACTGCAACGTTGGCCAAGGGTTTCACGCCGACGCAACAAAAATCCAGGAGCCAAACAATGCCCGATATGTCCAGCTTGCTTGCCTATGGGCTTATTTCACTCGGTATGGTGCTGACGCCGGGGCCGAATATGATTTACCTCATTTCGCGGTCGATTTGCCAGGGGCGCACGGCCGGTTTGATTTCGCTGGGCGGCGTGGCGCTGGGTTTTGTGGTGTACATGCTGTGCGCGGCATTGGGTATTACTGCGTTGGTGATGGCGGTTCCGTTAGCGTACGACGCGCTGCGGCTTGGCGGCGCGGTGTATTTGGTTTATCTGGCCTGGCAGGCGGTCAAGCCGGGTGGCCGTTCGCCTTTTCAGGTTCAGCAGCTGCCGCCGGACAGCCCGCGCAAGCTGTTCATGATGGGTTTGGTAACCAACCTGCTGAACCCCAAAGTGGCGGTGATGTATGTGTCGTTGTTGCCGCAGTTCATCGACCCGAACGGCCACGGCAGTGTGTTGACGCAATCTTTGGTATTGGGCTTTACGCAGATTTTTATCAGCGTTAGCGTCAATTCGATGATTGCGGTCATGGCGGGTTCTATCGCGGTGTTCTTCGTCACCCGGCCGGGTTGGCAGGTGGTGCAGCGCTGGCTGATGGGCACCGTGTTGATGGGCTTGGCGGTGCGCATGGCGGTGGAAGGGCGGCGCTAGGTTCAGCGCGCCATGACGTTTCACCGGTTCACTGGATAGCTTTCAAGTAGTCCATGAGCACGCTGAGCGGCGCGGGCAGGTCATCGAGTTGATCGACGTTTTGCACGTCCGTCGCCAGCCGCTGCAATTCGCGCCCTAGTACCGTGTCGGCACCGCCGAGTGCCGCCAGCGCCTGCGCCACACATTCATCAATTTTGCATTGAATAACCGCCAACTCGCGCTGGCGCACCAACAACCCAAACACTTCGCGCTCGTACCCGTCCATGACCAGGTCGTCCCTTAAAATTGGGCTGCCGCCGACTGTCTCGTGCACCAGTTTGAGTGCAAAGAGCGCAACAGCTTCCAGCGTCAATTCCATGGTCTCGGTTCCTCAGCGTTCGGGGCGGAGCGCGATGATCACTGTTCTGTGCATGAAAAAAAAGACCTTGTGCAGCGAACAGTGTGACGTTGGTGGGCTTAGTGAACTGGCGCTAACGGCCATTCGGCAAGGGCGGCCGACGTTCGACTTGCTCAAGGCTCAGCCGCCTGCCCGGTAAAGGTTGCTTGGGTAAGTGCTGACCGCGCCGTTGATTTTAATGTGCAAGCCATTGACGATGGGGCAGTCAGCGCGACACGTAACGGGTTCAGCGTGCCATGACGTTGACGATCACATGCAGGATGAAGGCAGGCCCATAGCAGGGTTGCCCGTGTTCATCCTCTATCCGCCAGATGGACGTGACGGTACAGGTTTCCTTGGGCGCGGCGAATTCCACGGTGATATGCACCGGTTGACCGGACAGTGTTTCGGCGATGGGAATTTCGTTATTCAGGCTGCGCAAGTGTGTGTCCATCACCACTTCCAGCGCCGCCCCCGCAGCGGCGCGCCGAGCGATGACGTATTCGCCGTCCACCCGCACCAGCTTGCGCGCGCGCCAGGGGCGGGCGCCGAGGTTCTGGATTTCCCAGGTTTTCTGAAAGATTTCACCCGGCAGCACCACGGCTTGGTCGGGTGTGGTGACATCTGCGTTGAACACGGCAATGTCACTCGGGTCCTGCAGGCCAATCGCGCGGTTGGTGCCAGCCATTGCGTGGGCATCGACCGGCGCGCCCGCCAGGTCGGCGAAGTAACGGAACAGCAGCAGCGGTGAAACCTGCAGCGCCTTGGCCAGTTTAATCAGCGTGCGCACCGAAGGGTCTTGAGAGGCACCGCGCGCCAAACCGTAGAGATAGGTTCTGGAAATGCAGGCTTCCTTGGCCAAGGTGGTCATGGATTTGCCCAGTTCCCTGCCGCGTCGGGTGATCAGTGCCCTTAGGGTGTCCCGCGTTCTGATAGTCATGCCCCACCGTTGTACGCCAAAAAAGACACACTGCTCGCCGCTGCGTTAAGTGAGTTATGCACACTACACCTCGCGCTACCCCTTGGGATCTGGCGTTTGTTGCATTCCTTTACGCCAGATTTGAAAGGTAGCCGTGACGCCATACTTTATCGAGGGGTTGATACTTGGCCTTGGGCTTTTTGCCGCCCCAGGCCCAAAAGACACCTTGGTCATCCGCCAGGGTGTCAGCCGTGGCCCTGTCTGGGGCGTGGTCGCTATCTGCGTGCTGGCCGACATTGTGCTGATCGCTTTCGGCGTCACCGGGTTAGGTTCGCTGTTGGGCAGTCGGCCACAGGTGATGGCGCTCTTGTTACTCTCAGGCGCAGCCTATCTGCTGTGGTTCGGTGCCCATCGCTTATTGGCCAGCATCCGCAACCAATCCATGCCGGACACTCAAGGCGGCAACTCGCAACGCGGGCTGCTGCGCACAGCAATGGTGCTTGGTTTCGCCAACCCCTACGCCTGGCTCGATACCGTTGTACTGATTGGCTCCATCGGCGCAGCCAAACCTGCCGGCCAACAAGCCTTGTTCGCGACCGGTGCAATGACGGCTTCGTTGATATGGTTCGTGGTACTTACGCTGGGCTGTCAGCGCTTGACCGGGCTGTTTCGCTCCGCCGTGGTCTGGCGATGTTTGGACGTTGGCGTTGCTGTGTTGATGGTGTACCTGGCCGGGATGTTGATTGGTGACTCGCTAAGTATCTTTGAGGTAATTCTAGAAGGGTAATCAGCGCATCAGGGAGATTCGTGCGCACCCTAAGTCAAAGCCGGCAAGGCGTCTGGAGAGCACATGCACGCGCTTGCTGCATCAGTCAGCTATCCGAGCCGGGTAGATGCTCCGATTTACCTTTCACCCCAAACAACCGGTCGGCTATCTGCCTGCCTCGCTCAATACCTTCCTCCGTCAGCCAAATCGATTTGTTCCTGTTCACCGGATTACTGATGAATCCCTATTCATGCAATCGATTCATGACCTCGAAGTCGAACCCTTTCCAAGCATGGCCGTGGTCGAAACTGAAGGTGGCCAACAGCGCAAGCACGGCGTCTTCAATCAGTTTTTCGTCGTATTCCATGGTCGTTGCTCCGTTTATATTCAACAAATATCGTCGATTTTTGGATGGGCGCTCCATAGTCTTCATGGAACTTGCTGTGAGTCGTGCACCCAGCCAAGCGATACACGCGAGCAGTTCCAGAGCATTAAATTCTAGTAATCACTCACCGAGTTCGCCAGTAGTAGACGTTTTAAATGCGCGGCGCAAAGATGCTCATAGCCGAACGCTGACTTTGTTGAACCGGAAGGGATCCATGCTGCTGGCTAGCTGCCAGAGTCCAGTCCAGGTGGGACTGCGCTTCTCGACTTCTGATAAGGTCGGTTTCATGGATGATCATGACAAGGCGTCAGTTGTGGCAAAACCAGTCGCGGGTTTAACCGACTCGACCCGATGCCCAATGCCAGGCAGGCAGGGAGTTGGTCAGGAACCTCAGAACCCAAACACACTTACTTCCCCCTCCGGCACCGCAAGAATGAAGAAGCTGATTGCCCTGATTGTGTTGGCTTTGGTGGCCGTGCTCTACGTTGGGTACTACGAAGCGCTGGAGGACGCAGACGTTGAAACCATCCTGTTCATCAAGAAGCATCCAGCGTTTCAGATGAAGTTTTACAACATCCACGCCAACGATGGCGAAATCCGGCAAGTCGAACAGCTTACGCAGGAGGAGCGGCGTTGGATCATTGATTACTGCTGGTATCGGCTTGGCATCGACACCACGTTAAACACTCAAGAAGACGTCGAGGTGTGCAGGAAAAAATAGCGGGTTCGAATGAAGAAAAAGGCCTCTGAGAGGCCTTTTGTCTACCGGGCGTTATTGGGTTAACCCGCTGTCATCACGACAGCGCGTAGCGGTGTCGCTGGCCGGTGACTTTTCTACAGGCGAAAAAAAAGACCTTGAATTTCAAGGTCTTTCTTTAAGGTGGTGCCCCGAGGGAGAATCGAACTCCCACTTCTTTCGAAAACGGATTTTGAATCCGCCGCGTCTACCAATTCCGCCATCAGGGCTCAATGGCGGCGAAGTATAGAGATGAGATTACCGTTGGTCAATCACGTTTCATGGTCTATTTTCACTATTTCCGCTAGACTTCCCGCCCCTGCTAGACGAACCCCATCATGCGCGTTGCTGACTTTACCTTTGAGCTCCCTGATTCGCTGATCGCTCGCCACCCTTTGGCCGAGCGTCGCGCCAGTCGACTGCTGACCCTGGACGGGGTCAGTGGTGCCCTTGCACACCGTCAATTCACTGATTTGCTTGAGCATTTGCGCCCAGGCGATTTGATGGTTTTCAACAATACCCGGGTGATTCCGGCGCGGCTGTTTGGCCAGAAGGCGTCCGGTGGCAAGCTGGAAATTCTGGTGGAGCGGGTGCTCGACAGCCATCGCGTGCTGGCCCATGTGCGCTCCAGCAAGTCGCCCAAACCGGGTTCGAGCATCCTGATTGACGGCGGTGGCGAAGCCGAGATGGTCGCGCGCCATGACGCCTTGTTCGAACTCAAGTTTGCCGAAGAAGTGTTGCCGCTGCTGGAGCGTGTCGGCCATATGCCGTTGCCTCCTTATATAGACCGCCCCGACGAAGACTCGGACCGCGAGCGTTATCAAACGGTGTACTCGCAGCGCTTGGGTGCGGTGGCTGCGCCGACTGCCGGCCTGCATTTCGACCAGCCGCTGCTGGATGCGATTGCCGCCAAAAGCGTCGAGTCTGCCTATGTGACCCTGCACGTGGGGGCCGGCACGTTTCAGCCGGTGCGTGTGGATAACATCGAAGACCATCACATGCACAGCGAATGGCTGGAGGTCAGCCAGGAAGTGGTGGATGCCGTGGCTGCGTGCAAGGCGCGCGGCGGGCGGGTGGTGGCGGTGGGCACCACCAGCGTACGTTCGCTGGAGAGTGCGGCGCGCGATGGCGTGCTCAAGCCGTTCAGCGGCGACACCGATATTTTTATTTTCCCTGGCCGGCCGTTTCATGTGGTCGATTGCCTGGTCACCAATTTCCATTTGCCGGAATCCACGCTGTTGATGCTGGTGTCGGCATTTGCCGGTTACCCGGAAACGATGGCCGCCTACCAGGCCGCCATCGACAATGGGTACCGTTTTTTCAGCTACGGTGATGCGATGTTCATCACCCGTAACCCTGCGCCGACTGCTCCTGTAGAGACGGGCCATGAGGAACAACTATGAGTCGTATGTCGTTTGAATTGTTGGCCACGGATGGCAAGGCTCGTCGTGGTCGCCTCACGTTCCCGCGCGGCACCGTCGAGACCCCGGCGTTCATGCCGGTGGGCACCTA
This sequence comes from Pseudomonas sp. ICMP 460, assembly GCF_002723595.1. Taxonomy (NCBI): domain Bacteria; kingdom Pseudomonadati; phylum Pseudomonadota; class Gammaproteobacteria; order Pseudomonadales; family Pseudomonadaceae; genus Pseudomonas; species Pseudomonas sp. ICMP 460. Next base: position 58,584 of record NZ_LKBR01000005.1, on the reverse strand, counting down.
TGGCACGGTAAAAGGCATGCTGCCGCGTGACATTATCGCCACCGGCGCCGAGATCATCCTCGGCAACACCTTCCACCTGTGGCTGCGCCCCGGCACGGAAGTGATCAAGAAGCATGGCGACTTGCATGACTTCATGAAGTGGCAAGGCCCGATCCTCACCGACTCCGGTGGCTTCCAGGTGTTCAGCCTGGGCGCGATGCGCAAGATCAAGGAGGAGGGCGTGACCTTCGCCTCGCCGGTCGACGGTTCCAAAGTGTTCATGGGCCCGGAGGAATCGATGCAGGTGCAGCGCGACCTGGGCTCCGACATCGTGATGATTTTTGACGAATGCACGCCGTACCCGGCGGACGAAGACGTGGCGCGCGTTTCCATGGAGCTGTCGCTGCGTTGGGCACAACGCTCGAAGAACGCGCATGGCGAGAACACCGCGGCGTTGTTCGGCATCGTGCAGGGCGGCATGCATGAAAGCTTGCGCAAGCGCTCGCTGGAAGGCCTCGACAAGATCGGCTTTGACGGCCTGGCCATCGGCGGTTTGTCGGTGGGCGAGCCCAAGCACGAGATGATCAAGGTGCTCGATTACCTGCCGGGCCTGATGCCTGCTGAAAAACCTCGTTACCTAATGGGCGTTGGCAAACCGGAAGATCTCGTAGAGGGTGTTCGCCGCGGTGTGGACATGTTCGATTGCGTGATGCCAACCCGTAATGCCCGCAATGGGCATCTGTTCATCGATACCGGCGTGCTGAAGATCCGTAACGCGTTCCATCGCCATGATGATTCGTCGCTGGATCCAACCTGCGACTGCTACACCTGCCAGAACTTCTCGCGTGCTTATCTGCACCATCTGGACAAGTGCGGCGAAATGCTGGGTAGCATGTTGAATACCATCCACAATTTGCGTCACTACCAAGTCCTGATGGCTGGTTTGCGCGAGGCTATTCAACAGGGTACATTGGCCGCCTTCGTCGATACCTTCTATGCCAAGCGCGGGCTGCCTGTGCCGCCCTTGGCCTGAGTTTTCCGACCCTAAGATTCACTATTTGCAACTGGAGTGCTAAATGAGCTTTTTTATCTCTAACGCCATGGCTGATGCCGCTGCGCCTGCCGCTGCTGGCCCTATGGGCGGCGGTTTTGAGTGGATTTTCCTGGTCGGCTTCCTGGTCATCTTCTACCTGATGATCTGGCGTCCACAGGCCAAGCGCGCCAAAGAGCAGAAGAACCTGCTGGGCAGCTTGCAGAAAGGCGACGAAGTTGTGACCACTGGCGGCATCGCCGGCAAGATCACCAAGGTTGCCGATGCTTTCGTGGTTCTGGAAGTCTCCGACACCGTAGAAATGAAGTTCCAGAAGGGCGCCATCGCTGCCACGCTGCCAAAAGGCACGCTCAAAGCGATCTAAGTTTCAACCTTTACCAATCGACGGGGCGCGCAAGGCGCCCCGCGTTATAAGCGGGCGGCGTGATGCTGAACAAATACCCTCTGTGGAAATACGTACTGATCCTGGCGGTGCTGGCGATCGGCTTTATTTATTCCGCTCCCAATCTCTATCCTGATGACCCGGCGATCCAGATCACTGGCGCCAGCACTGCGTTGCAGGTCAATCAGGCTGATCTGGACCGCACGAGCAAAGCGCTCACCGACGCGGGCATCCAGGTTAAAGCGGCAACATTGGCGGCTGACGGCAAGGGCGGTTTGTTGCGCCTGGCCAAGCAAGAAGACCAGTTGCCGGCCAAAGACGTTGTGCGCAAGGCCATGGGTGATGACTATGTTGTCGCGCTGAACCTGGCACAGACCACGCCAAAATGGCTGCGCAGCATTGGCGCGCACCCGATGAAGCTGGGTCTGGACTTGTCCGGTGGTGTGCACTTCCTGTTGGAAGTCGACATGGACAAAGCCCTCGACGCACGCTTGAAAGTTTACGAAGGCGATGTGAAGAGCTTGCTGCGCAAAGAGAAGTTGCGTTATCGCAGCCTGCCGCAGCTCAACGGCGCTATCCAGCTGGGCTTTGCTGATGAAGCTTCCCGCGAACAGGCCCGTGCGCTGATCCGCAAGAGCTTCACCGATTTTGACATCGTGCCGGCCGACCTTAATGGTCAGGCGGTACTGCGCCTGGCGATGACCCCGGCCAAGCTGGCGGAAATCCGCGAATACTCCATCAAGCAGAACTTGACCACGGTACGTAACCGCGTCAACGAGCTGGGTGTGGCCGAGCCGATTGTTCAGCGCCAAGGTGCCAACCGCATCGTGGTTGAGCTGCCGGGTGTGCAGGACACGGCTGAAGCCAAGCGTATCCTGGGTAAAACCGCCAACCTGGAATTCCGCCTGGCGGCTGATCCGGGTGCGTCCCGCGCGACTTCCGAAGAGTTCGAGTTCCGCGAAGGCAATCGTCCTCCAGCGTTGATCGAGCGTGGCTTGATCATCACCGGTGACCAGGTGACGGACGCCAAGGCTGGTTTCGGCGAGCACGGTACACCTGAAGTGAACATCCGCCTGGATGGCCACGGCGGCGAACTGATGAGCCGCGCCACGCGCAGCAACGTCGGTCGCAGCATGGCGGTGATCTTCATCGAGCAGCGTCCTGTCACCACCTACACCAAGCAATTGGTGAACGGTGTTGAAAAAGACGTGCCGGTGCAGACCTTTAAAGAAGAGAAGAAGATCATCAGCCTGGCGACTATCCAGTCGCCGCTGGGTGCACAATTCCGTATCACTGGCCTGAACGGCCAGGGCGAGTCGTCCGAACTGGCGCTGCTGTTGCGCGCTGGTGGCCTGGCGGCGCCGATGTACTTTGCTGAAGAACGCACCATTGGCCCGAGCCTGGGTGCCGACAACATCACCAAGGGTGTTGATGCAGCCTTGTGGGGCATGCTGTTCGTGTCGCTGTTCATCATCGCCATCTACCGCTTCTTCGGCGTGATCGCCACCGTCGCCCTCGCGGGCAACATGGTGATGCTGCTGGCACTGATGTCGTTGCTGGGGGCTACGCTGACCCTGCCAGGTATCGCCGGTATCGTACTCACCATGGGTATGGCGGTGGACGCCAACGTGCTGATCTTCTCGCGTATTCGTGAAGAGATCGCCAATGGCATGACCGTGCAACGCGCAATCAACGAAGGCTTCGGCCGGGCATTTACCGCGATTCTCGACTCCAACTTGACCACCTTGCTGGTCGGCGGGATTCTCTTTGCCATGGGCACCGGCCCGGTCAAAGGTTTTGCGGTAACCATGTCCCTCGGTATCTTTACCTCGATGTTCACGGCCATCATGGTGACCCGCGCAATGGTCAACCTGATCTTTGGCGGGCGTGACTTCAAGAAGTTGTGGATTTAAGGGGCTGCCATGTTACGTACAATCAACTTCATGGGCGTTCGCAACGTTGCGTTCGGCGTCACTGTGCTCCTTACCGTTCTGGCGTTGTTCAGCTGGTTCCATAAGGGCCTGAACTACGGTCTGGACTTCACCGGCGGTACGCTCATCGAGCTGACCTACGAGAAGCCGGCCGACGTTACCCTGGTGCGCAACGAGCTGGTCAAGGCCGGTTATCACGAGGCCATCGTGCAGAGCTTCGGTGCAACCACCGACCTGCTGGTGCGTATGCCTGGCGAAGACCCGCAACTGGGTCACCAGGTGGCGGAGGCCTTGCAGAAGGTCGGCGGCGATAACCCGGCGGCGGTCAAGCGCGTCGAGTTCGTCGGCCCGCAAGTGGGCGAAGAGCTGCGCGACCAAGGCGGCCTCGGCATGCTGATGGCGCTGGTCGGCATCATGATCTACCTGGCGTTCCGCTTTCAGTGGAAGTTCGGCGTCGGCGCGATCGTGTCCCTGATCCACGACGTGGTGGTGACCGTGGGTATCCTGGCCTACTTCCAGATCACCTTCGACCTGACGGTGCTGGCGGCGGTATTGGCGATCATTGGTTACTCGCTCAACGACACCATCGTGGTATTCGACCGGGTTCGTGAGAACTTTCGCGTACTGCGCAAGGCGACGTTGATCGAGAACATCAACATCTCCACCACGCAGACCCTGCTGCGCACCATGGCCACCTCGATCTCCACCTTGTTGGCGATCGCGGCCCTGATGATCTTCGGTGGTGACAACCTGTGGGGCTTCTCGCTGTCGCTGTTTATCGGCGTGCTGGCGGGTACCTACTCGTCGATCTACATCGCCAACGTGGTGCTGATCTGGCTGAACCTCAACAGCGAAGACTTGATCCCTCCTGCCGCTACCGGCAAGGAGGTCGATGACCGCCCTTGATGGGTGTTCGTTGATCTGCTGTTACAAAAAAGGTACGAGTATTGAACTCGTGCCTTTTTTTTTGCTCCAAGGCTGGGTATATCGCGGACGTTTCAGTCCGCTTGTGATGGTCAGGAGGTTCATGTGAACAAGTCGTTACTGGTTGGTGCGGTATTGGGTGCTGTCGGTGTGACTGCCGGGGGTGCTGTTGCCACCTACAGCCTGGTAAAAAGCGGCCCTGAGTATGCGCAAGTGCTGGCAGTGCAGCCGGTGAAAACCCAGATCAAAACCCCTCGCGAAGTCTGCAAGGACGTCGCGGTAACCCGGCAGAAGCCGGTAGAAGATCAGCATCAGATCGTCGGCACCGTGGTCGGTGCGCTGGCAGGTGGCCTGTTGGGCAACCAGGTCGGTGGTGGTAATGGCAAGAAGCTGGCGACTGTAGCCGGTGCGGTCGGTGGCGGTTACGCCGGTAACAAGGTTCAGGAAGGCATGCAGAACCGCGATACCTACACCACCACGCAAACGCGCTGTAACACCGTCAACGACATCAGCGACAAGGTGGTGGGTTACGACGTGCGTTACAACCTGGACGGCAAGGAAGGTTCGGTGCGCATGGACCGTGATCCAGGCGGCCAGATCCCAGTCGACAAAGAAGGTCGTCTGATCCTGGGCCAAAACCAGCCGCAGTAATTGCCGGCGGGTGCAATTCAAAATGTGGGAGGGGGCTTGCTCCCGATTGCAGTGTGTCAGCCTACCTATAGGCAGCTGACATACCGTCATCGGGAGCAAGCCCTCTCCCACATTGGGTTAGTACCGTTGCACGAATGGCAGGCATAAAAAAAGCACCCCTTGGGGTGCTTTTTTTGTGCTCGCTCGCTTAGCGTTTCAGCGAAGCCGGCAGGTGCGGCTGGATCGCCGTCAGTACCGCCTTGAAGCATTTGGTGTTGCCGGCAACCACGTGGCCTTTTTCGAGGAAGTCGTGACCGCCGGTGAAGTCGCTCACCAAGCCGCCTGCTTCTTGAATCAGCAGGGCGCCTGCGGCCATGTCCCATTCGGACAAGCCCGACTCCCAGAACGCGTCAAAACGACCGGCAGCTACATAAGCCAGGTCGAGGCTGGCAGCGCCTGCGCGACGGATACCGGCGGTCTGGCCGACCAGGGCGCGGAACATGCCCAAATAGTTTTCGAGGTTGTCCATCTGGTCGTCACGGAACGGGAAGCCAGTGCCCAGCAGGGCGCCGTCCAGGCTGGTGCGGCCGCTGACACGCAGGCGACGACCGTTCAGTTGGGCGCCACGGCCACGGCTGGCGGTGAATTCTTCCTGGCGGACCGGGTCCAGCACAACGGCGTGTTCCAGGCGGCCACGGTATTTGCAGGCAATGCTGACCGCAAAGTGTGGGATGCCGCGCAGGAAGTTGGTGGTGCCGTCCAGTGGGTCGATGATCCACAAGTAATCTTCGCCTTCGCCGCTGCCTTTGTGCAGGCCGGTTTCTTCACCGAGGATGCCGTGGGTAGGGTAGGCCTTGCGCAGCGCGTCGATGATTTTCTGTTCGGCGGCGCGGTCCACCTCGGATACGTAATCCTTGGCGTCTTTTTCGTCGACCTTGATGGTATCCAGGCGCTCGATGGAGCGGAAGATCAATTCACTGGCGCTGCGGGCGGCGCGCAGCGCGATATTCAGCATGGGCTGCATGGATGTGTCACCTAAGGTTGTTAAAGAAAGCCGGGCATTCTAGCAGAAACTTTGTTCAGGTGAAGGGCGACGTTAGCTTTCATGGCATAACCTTAGGCTGTTCTGTAAGATTTGCTCCCCTTTCCTGTGTCCGAGAGCGCCTCCCTTGCTGCAAAACATTCGTGTCGTCTTGGTCAATACCAGTCACCCCGGCAACATCGGCGGGGGGGGGGGAGCCATGAAGAACATGGGGCTGACGCGCCTGGTGCTGGTCGACCCGCGCGTGTTCCCGCACCACGAGGCCGATGCTCGTGCGTCCGGCGCCAATGACCTGCTGGCCAATGCCCAGGTCGTCGCCACGCTGGAAGACGCCTTGGTCGGCTGCAATCTGGTGCTCGGCACCAGCGCGCGTGACCGTCGCATTCCCTGGCCGCTGCTGGACCCGCGCGAGTGCGGCACCAAAGTCGTGGAGGAGGCCGCCAGCGGCGCTGAGATCGCCTTGGTGTTCGGTCGTGAAGACTCCGGCCTGACCAATGACGAGCTGCAGCGATGTCATTTCCATGTGCACATTCCCTCCGACCCGGCGTTCAGTTCGCTGAACCTGGGGGCGGCGGTGCAGGTGTTGAGTTATGAAGTACGTATGGCCTGGCTGGCCGCGGCGGGCCAGCCGAGCAAAGTGGAAAAGGACGAAGTGGCGTCGACCAAAAGTGGCGAGTTGGCCACTATGGACGAGCTGGAGCGCTTCTATGAGCACCTTGAGCAAACCCTGGTGGCCATCGAATTCCTTGATCCTGAAAAGCCACGGCACTTGATGGCGCGCCTGCGTCGGCTATATGGGCGTAGCTCGGTCAGCCGAGCCGAAATGAATATATTGCGTGGCATCCTCACGGAAACCCAGAAAGCGGCCCGTGGCGAGCTTCTTAAGCGAAAGGATTAAAAATGTTCGAGCGTTTGCGAGAAGATATCCAGAGTGTTTTCCACCGTGACCCGGCGGCGCGCAACGCCTTTGAGGTGCTGACGTGCTACCCGGGCATGCACGCCATCTGGATTCACCGCGTGTCCGGCGCCTTGTGGGGTATGGGCTGGAAGTGGCTGGCGCGACTGGTGTCGAACTTCGGTCGCTGGTTGACCGGGATCGAAATTCACCCGGGCGCCAAGGTCGGTCGTCGCTTTTTTATCGACCATGGCATGGGTATCGTGATCGGCGAGACCGCTGAAATCGGCGACGACGTGACGCTCTATCAAGGCGTCACCCTCGGCGGCACCAGCTGGAATAAAGGCAAGCGCCACCCCACGTTGGGTGATGGTGTGGTGGTGGGCGCGGGCGCCAAGGTGCTTGGCCCGTTTACCGTCGGCGCTGGCGCCAAGGTCGGTTCCAATGCCGTGGTGACCAAGGCTGTGCCGCCTGGCGCCACCGTGGTCGGTATTCCGGGGCGAATCATCGTCAAGCCGGAAGTCGGTGAGGAGCAGGAAGCCAAGCGCAAGGCGATGGCCGAGAAGATCGGCTTTGATGCCTACGGCGTCAGCGAAGACATGCCGGACCCGGTGGCGCGCGCTATTGGCCAATTGCTCGATCACTTGCAGGCGGTGGACGGCAAGTTGGACGGCATGTGCGGCGCGCTCAAGGAGCTGGGCAGCGGCTACTGTGCCAAGGACCTGCCTGAATTGCGCGAAGAGGACTTTGCCGAAATCAAGAGTGAAACCGCCATCACCAAGGTTGGCTGAGGTCTGGCAGTTACCGCAAATCCTCTGTGTGAGGGGGCTTGATCCCGCCAGCGGTGGGTCAGTCACTGGGTGTGCCCACTGATACGTCGCTATCGGGAGCAAGCCCCCTCCCGCGTTTTGATCTCGATTTTCCCATCGGTCCTCGTATGGCCCCGTTCCGCTATTCCGTTTCGCGCCACCCTGCTATGATTCGCGCGCCCTTTTTACGGGTAATCCTGACTAAAGTACTAGGTCTTATAGTTGACTTAAATACTCGGGAATAGCATACTTGCTCCCATTCTGAAACACCTTGGTACTTGTCCATGAGACTGACTACAAAAGGCCGATACGCGGTAACCGCCATGCTTGACCTGGCCTTGCACGCGCAAACTGGGCCGGTGTCCCTGGCTGATATCTCCGAGCGCCAAGGCATTTCCCTGTCCTACCTCGAACAGCTGTTCGCCAAATTGCGCCGCAGCAGCCTGGTTTCCAGCGTACGTGGGCCGGGTGGTGGCTATCAGCTGTCCCGCGACATGCAGGGCATTCAGGTAGCCCAGGTGATCGACGCGGTGAATGAATCCGTCGACGCCACCAAATGCCAGGGCCTAGGTGATTGCCACGCCGGCGACACCTGCCTTACGCACCACTTGTGGTGTGACTTGAGCCTGCAGATCCATGAGTTTTTGAGTGGTATCAGCTTGGCTGATCTTGTGACTCGCCGTGAGGTGCAAGAAGTAGCCCAGCGTCAGGACCAGCGCCGTTGCAACACCAAGGCGCCGCGTCTGGACAAGATTGAAGCGTCCGCCGTCGAGTGACAGCCGAAGAGCTAACGGCACGCCAGCCAGCCTGATTAGGAGAAAGTCCATGAAATTGCCTATTTACCTTGATTACTCAGCGACCACCCCGGTTGATCCGCGTGTCGCGCAAAAGATGAGCGAATGCCTGCTGGTTGACGGAAACTTCGGCAACCCGGCGTCGCGCTCCCACGTATTCGGCTGGAAAGCCGAGGAAGCGGTCGAGAACGCTCGTCGCCAGGTCGCCGACCTGGTTAATGCCGACCCGCGCGAAATCGTCTGGACCTCCGGTGCAACCGAGTCCGACAACCTGGCAATCAAGGGCGCGGCGCATTTTTATGCGACCAAAGGCAAGCACCTGATCACCACCAAGATTGAGCACAAGGCTGTCCTCGACACCATGCGCCAACTGGAGCGTGAAGGTTTTGAGATTACCTACCTTGAGCCAACCACCGACGGTATCGTCACCCCGGCGATGATTGAAGCCGCGATGCGTGAAGACACCATCCTGGTTTCGGTGATTCACGTGAACAACGAAATCGGCACCATCAACGACATCGCGGCCATTGGCGAGCTGACTCGCTCCAAAGGTGTGTTGCTGCACGTTGACGCTGCTCAGTCCACCGGCAAGGTCGACATCGACCTGGCGGCGCTGAAAGTCGACCTGATGTCGTTCTCCGCCCACAAGACCTACGGCCCTAAAGGCATCGGCGCGCTGTACGTGAGCCGCAAGCCTCGCGTGCGCATCGAAGCCGGCATGCACGGCGGCGGTCACGAGCGCGGCATGCGTTCGGGCACCCTGGCGACCCACCAGATCGTCGGCATGGGCGAAGCTTTCCGAGTAGCCAAGGAAGACATGGCTGCCGAAAACGTGCGCATCAAGGCCCTGAGCGAGCGCTTCTACAAGCAGGTCGAAAACCTTGAAGAGCTGTACATCAACGGCAGCATGACCGCCCGTGTACCGCACAACCTGAATTTGAGCTTCAACTATGTCGAAGGCGAGTCGCTGATCATGGCGCTCAAGGACCTGGCGGTTTCGTCCGGTTCGGCCTGCACCTCGGCCTCGCTTGAGCCTTCGTACGTGCTGCGCGCCCTGGGCCGCAACGACGAACTGGCACACAGCTCCATCCGCTTTACGTTCGGCCGTTTCACCACGGAAGAGCAAGTTGACTACGCCGCGCAGAAAGTCTGCGAAGCGGTTAACAAGCTGCGCGTTCTGTCGCCTCTGTGGGACATGTTCAAAGACGGTGTCGATATCTCCAAGATCGAGTGGGCGGCACACTAACTATAGAAGCCGCCACCCAAGCTCTGTAACAACGTGGCGGTAACGCAGGCGTTTTTACAGGGTTCCAGAGCGGCCCTGATGAGTGAGGATTCAGTACCATGGCTTACAGCGAAAAGGTCATCGACCACTACGAAAACCCGCGCAACGTCGGCAAGATGAACGCGGAAGACCCTGATGTCGGCACCGGCATGGTCGGCGCTCCGGCGTGCGGCGACGTGATGCGCCTGCAGATCAAAGTCAACGAAGCTGGCGTTATTGAAGACGCCAAGTTCAAGACCTACGGCTGCGGTTCTGCCATCGCCTCCAGCTCGCTGGCCACCGAATGGATGAAAGGCAAGACTCTGGATGAGGCTGTGACTATCAGCAACACCCAGCTGGCCGAAGAACTGGCGTTGCCGCCGGTGAAAATCCACTGCTCGGTACTCGCTGAAGACGCCATCAAGGCGGCTGTTCACGACTACAAGCAGAAGAAAGGCTTGATCTAAGCATTTGGCGACGAGTAAGGAGTCAACGATGGCTATCAGCATGACAGAAGCGGCTGCGCAGCACATTCGCCGCTCCCTGAATGGGCGCGGTAAAGGTGAGGGGATTCGTCTGGGTGTTCGCACCACGGGCTGTTCCGGCCTTGCCTACGTGCTGGAGTTTGTCGACGAGGTGGTTGCGCAAGACCAGGTGTTCGAAAGTCACGGCGAAAAAGTGATTATCGACCCTAAAAGCCTGACCTACCTGGACGGCACCGAGCTCGATTTCGTCAAGGAAGGCTTGAACGAAGGCTTCAAGTTCAACAACCCCAACGTGCGCGGTGAATGTGGCTGCGGCGAAAGCTTCAACATCTGAGGCTATTTGTGGGTACTCCTTGTCATTTCGCTTTATTCGAGCTTCAGCCGAGTTTCCGGCTGGACCTTGAGCAGCTTGCCACGCGCTACCGAGAGTTGGCGCGTGCAGTGCATCCGGACCGCTTCGCTGACGCTTCAGAGCGTGAGCAACGTTTGGCGCTGGAGCAATCGGCCAGCCTCAACGAAGCCTATCAGACGCTGAAAAACCCGCCCAAACGCGCACGCTACCTGCTTGCGATGAACGGTGGCGAGTTGCCGATCGAAGTCACGGTGCATGATCCGGACTTCCTGATGCAGCAGATGCAGTGGCGCGAAGAACTCGAAGACTTGCAGGACGAAGCCGATGTGGCGGGTGTCGCGGTCTTCAAGCGTCGTCTGAAAACGGCCCAGGATGAGCTGAACGAAAGCTTCGCAGCTTGTTGGGATGATGCAGCGCAACGTGAACAGGCCGAACGCCTGATGCGGCGCATGCAGTTCCTCGACAAGCTCACCTACGAAGTGCGCCAGCTAGAAGAGCGCCTCGACGATTAACCCAGTGCTGCCCGTGTTGCACGCCTGATAGACAGATAAGACCTGATTACCATGGCCCTACTGCAGATCGCCGAACCCGGCCAAAGCCCTCAACCGCACCAGCGTCGTCTGGCGGTGGGGATTGACCTGGGCACCACCAATTCCCTGGTCGCTGCGTTGCGCAGCGGCCTGTCCGAGCCGCTGCCCGACGCCGATGGCCAGGTTATCCTGCCGTCTGCCGTGCGCTATCACGCTGACCGCACCGAAGTAGGCGTGTCGGCAAAGCTGGCTGCGTCTGCCGACCCCTTGAATACTGTGCTGTCGGTCAAGCGCTTGATGGGCCGTGGTCTGTCCGACGTCAAGCAGTTGGGCGACCAGTTGCCGTACCGCTTTGTCGGTGGCGAATCGCACATGCCATTCATCGACACCGTTCAAGGCCCGAAAAGCCCGGTGGAAGTGTCGGCGGATATTCTCAAGGTGCTGCGCCAGCGCGCAGAAACCACCTTGGGTGGCGAGCTGGTCGGCGCGGTGATTACCGTTCCGGCGTATTTCGATGATGCTCAGCGCCAGGCCACCAAGGATGCGGCGAAGCTCGCCGGCCTGAACGTGCTGCGCCTGCTCAATGAGCCGACAGCGGCGGCCGTGGCTTACGGCCTGGATCAACACGCCGAAGGCCTGGTGGCTATTTACGACCTGGGCGGCGGTACCTTTGATATCTCGATCCTGCGCCTGACCGGCGGCGTGTTTGAAGTGCTGTCCACCGGTGGCGACACGGCCTTGGGTGGCGACGACTTCGATCACGCCATTGCGGGCTGGATCATCAGCAGCGCCGGCTTGTCGGCTGACCTCGACCCAGGCGCGCAGCGCAACCTGTTACAAACTGCCTGCGCTGCCAAAGAAGCGCTGACTGATACCAACGTTGTTCAAGTCTCCTACGGCACTTGGTCGGCCCAGCTGACGCGCGAAGCCTTCGATTCGTTGATCGAGCCGATGGTTGCCCGCAGCCTCAAAGCCTGCCGCCGTGCCGTGCGTGATTCCGGTATCGAGCTGGAAGACGTTGCTGCCGTGGTCATGGTCGGTGGCTCAACCCGTGTGCCGCGCGTTCGCGACGCGGTGGCCGAAGCGTTTGGGCGCCAGCCGCTGACCGAAATCGACCCTGATCAAGTGGTCGCGATTGGTGCTGCGATCCAGGCCGATACCCTCGCAGGCAACAAGCGTGACGGTGGCGAACTGCTTCTGCTTGACGTGATCCCGCTGTCTTTGGGGCTGGAAACCATGGGTGGCTTGATGGAGAAGGTGATTGCGCGCAACACCACCATCCCCGTCGCCCGCGCTCAGGATTTCACCACCTATAAAGACGGCCAGACGGCCATGATGATTCATGTGCTGCAAGGTGAGCGCGAGCTGATCAGTGATTGCCGCTCGCTGGCGCGTTTTGAACTGCGTGGCATCCCGGCGATGGTGGCGGGTGCGGCGAAAATTCGCGTGACCTTCCAGGTTGACGCCGATGGCCTGCTCAGCGTGGCTGCACGTGAGCTAGGCTCGGGCGTGGAAGCCAGCATTCAGGTCAAGCCGTCCTACGGCCTGACCGACGGCGAAATCGCCAAAATGCTCAAGGACTCGTTCCAATATGCCGGTGACGACAAAGTTGCCCGCGTAGTGCGTGAGCAGCAGGTGGACGCCCAGCGTCTGCTTGAGGCGGTGCAGAGCGCCCTGGATGTTGACGGCGAGCGCTTGTTGGACGCCGAAGAGCGCATGGTCATCGACCTGCAAATGCAAGAACTGACCGAACTGATGAAAGGCACCGATGGTTACGCCATCGAGCAACAGACCAAGCGTCTGTCGCAGGTGACCGATGCCTTTGCCGCCCGCCGTATGGACCAGTCGGTAAAAGCCGCCCTGGCGGGCCGCAACCTGAATGAACTCGAGGAATAATTAATGCCGCAGGTCATTTTTCTGCCACACGCCGAGCATTGCCCGGACGGTATGGTCGTGGAGGCTGAGACCGGCAAGTCCATCCTCGAAGTTGCTCACGACAACCACATCGAGATAGAGAGTGCGTGCGGCGGTGTCTGCGCCTGCACCACCTGCCACTGCATCATTCGCGAGGGTTTCAACTCCCTTGAAGAAGCCGATGAGCTGGAAGAAGACTTTCTTGACCGTGCGTGGGGCCTTGAAGCGCAATCGCGCCTAAGCTGTCAGGCAAAGGTAGGAACTGAAGACATTACCGTCGAAATTCCGAAATATTCGCTCAACCATGCGGCCGAAGCGCCGCATTGATTCAAGGAAATGTCATGAGCCTGAAATGGGTTGATGTACAAGAAATCGCTATACAACTTGCTGAAGCTCACCCGGAGGTCAATCCTCTGACGGTCAACTTCGTCAAGCTGCGCAACCTGGTAATGGCGCTGCCAGACTTCGACGACATCCCGGACCGGGGTGGCGAAAAGGTTCTGGAGGCGATTCAAGGCCTGTGGATCGAAGAAGCAGACTGAGTCGCCTTTTTACGCAGTTAGGCAATACCTGATAACCCGCGTATAATTCGCGGGTTTAATTTTTCGTAAATTACCGTTTCTGGAGTTACACCATGGCTGTTCAACGTACTTTCTCCATCATCAAGCCTGACGCTGTTGCAAAAAACGTCATCGGCGAGATCACCACTCGTTTCGAAAAAGCCGGCCTGAAGGTTGTAGCTTCGAAACTCAAGCAACTGTCCAAAGCTGAAGCTGAAGGCTTCTACGCTGAGCACAGCGCACGTGGCTTCTTCGGCGACCTGGTTGCTTTCATGATCTCCGGCCCTGTTGTTGTTCAGGTTCTGGAAGGCGAAAACGCTATCGCTCTGAACCGTGAGCTGATGGGCGCTACCAACCCTAAAGAAGCGGCTGCCGGCACCATCCGTGCTGATTTCGCTGAGTCCATCGACGCCAACGCTGTACACGGTTCGGACTCCGAAGCTGCTGCTGCTCGCGAAATCTCGTACTTTTTCGCTGCTACTGAAGTAACCGCTCGCTAAGCATCGGCTTAAAGAGTGAGGGTGAATCCATGACTACATCGACTGTTAAAACCAACCTGCTGGGTCTGACTCAGCCGGAAATGGAGAAATTCTTCGACTCAATCGGGGAGAAGCGTTTCCGTGCCGGTCAGGTAATGAAGTGGATTCACCACTTTGGCGTCGACGATTTCGACGCCATGACGAACGTCAGCAAGGCCCTGCGCGACAAGCTCAAGGCCATTGCCGAGGTGCGTGGTCCGGAAGTTGTCAGCGAGGACATCTCCACCGATGGCACCCGTAAGTGGGTGGTGCGCGTGGCGTCCGGCAGCTGCGTCGAGACTGTTTACATTCCCCAGGGCAAACGCGGCACGTTGTGCGTTTCGTCCCAGGCAGGCTGTGCCCTGGACTGCAGTTTCTGCTCCACCGGCAAGCAAGGCTTCAACAGCAACCTCACCGCCGCCGAAGTCATCGGCCAGGTGTGGATTGCCAACAAATCCTTTGGCAGCGTCCCGGCAACCGTCGACCGTGCCATCACCAACGTGGTGATGATGGGCATGGGTGAGCCGCTGCTGAACTTCGACAACGTGATTGCGGCCATGCATTTGATGATGGACGACCTGGGCTACGGCATCTCCAAGCGCCGTGTGACCTTGTCGACCTCCGGCGTGGTGCCGATGATCGATGAGCTGGCCAAGCACATCGACGTCTCGCTGGCGTTGTCGCTGCACGCGCCCAATGACGCATTGCGTAACCAATTGGTGCCGATCAACAAGAAGTATCCGCTTAAGATGCTGCTCGAATCGTGCCAGCGTTACATGGCGACCTTGGGCGAAAAGCGTGTGCTGACCATTGAGTACACGATGCTCAAGGACATCAACGACAAGGTTGAGCACGCCATCGAGATGATCGAGCTGCTCAAGAACACCCCGTGCAAGATCAACCTGATTCCGTTTAACCCGTTTCCCCATTCTGGCTACGAGCGGCCGAGCAACAACGCCATTCGCCGTTTCCAGGATCAACTGCACCAGGCTGGTTACAACGTCACCGTACGCACCACCCGTGGTGAAGACATCGACGCGGCCTGTGGCCAATTGGTAGGACAGGTGCTGGATCGCACCCGTCGCAGCGAGCGTTATATCGCCGGGCGCGAACTGAACGCCGCCGACGATTTACCGCAAATTGCTGTGAATCGAATCTGAGAGAGGATCTCTATGCCATTGCGCCTTGCGCTGCTTTTGCTTGTTACCGGCCTGACGGCAGGTTGTGTTTCATCGGGCTATGACAGCCCGCTGCATACCGGTAAAGGCCGTGATGAGGCGCGAGTTGCGTATGTGCAACTGGGGCTGGGCTACCTGCACAAAGGCATGACCGAGCAGGCCAAGGTGCCGCTGAAAAAAGCGCTTGAGCTGGGCGGCGACGATGCCGACGCGAATGCCGCACTGGCCCTGGTGTTCCAGGCACAGGCCGAGCCGGCGCTGGCCGATCAATATTTCCACAAGGCCCTGGCCGTACGTCCTGCCGACCCTCGGTTGCTGAACAACTATGGCAGCTTCCTGTTCGAGCAGAAACGTTATGACCAGGCGTCCGGTTATTTCCAGCAAGCTTCCGCCGATACGCTCTACCCTCAACGCTCACGGGTGTTCGAGAACCTTGGGGTGACCTCGATGCGCCTCGGTCAGCGCGACAGCGCGCGCCAGCACCTTGAAAAAGCCCTGCACCTGAACGCTCGCCAGCCACGCGCATTGCTCGAAATGGCTGAGATGTCTTACGAAGACAGGCATTATGTGCCGGCACGTGACTATTACGAGCGTTTTAGCCTGCTCAGCGGGCAAAATGCACGTAGTCTATTGCTCGGTGTGCGCCTGGCGACGGTTCATGAAGAACGCGACACGGCCGCACGGTTTGGCCAGCAACTCGAACGACTCTATCCCGGTACGCCGGAATATCAGCAATACCTGTCGGAGCAATGATGAAAGCGGCGCACCCGGAAGTTGTAGCAGCTAATCGCGTAAACCCAGGCGAGACCTTGCGTCAGGCCCGCGAAAGCAATGGTTGGTCGCTGGCCGAAGTGGCCCTCAAGCTCAATTTGACCACGACGTCGCTGGGCAATCTGGAAACCGGCGCGTTCGATAAGCTGCCAGGGCATACCTTTGCCCGCGGCTACATCCGTGCCTACGCCAAATTGCTGGGCATCGACCAGGCTGGGCTGGTTCAGCAATTCGACCTGTTTACCGGCACCGACTCCCAAGGCAGCAACGTCCACGGCTTGGGCCGTATCGAAGAACCGGTGCGGGTCTCGCACACGATCCTGCGCATTGTCAGCCTGTTGCTGCTGATTGCCGTGATCGGTGGTGGCTTCGTCTGGTGGCAAGACCAGACCTCCCAGCGCAGCAAAGACTTGACCAGCAACGCCATGGAGCACGTCGAAGTCGAAAGCGCCGACGGCACCACTCAAATTCATCCGCTGGACGAGCCGGAAGACCAGGCCGTTGTCGAAGGGCAGGCCGCGCCAGAAGCGCCGGCCACCGCCGAGCAACCTGCCGCGCAAGCGGACACTGCACCTGCTGCGACCGCCGCCATGCCCGCGCCGGTCGTGCCTGCAGCGCCAGCCACCCCGGCGGCCCCGGTTCAGGCACCGGCTGCTGCGGCCACCGCTGCCGTTGCCCCGGCCGCGCCAGCGATGTCGCCACCCACCAGCCCTGCGTTGATCGCCGGTGATGGGCACCTCCAGATTACCTTCATCGGTGACTGCTGGACGAAAGTCACCGATGGCAATGGCAAAGTGCTGTTCAGCGGTCTGAAGCGTAAGGGAGATACGCTTGACCAGGGCGGCAAGCCTCCTTTGACGCTGCGTCTGGGCTATGCCCGTGGCGCGCAAGTGGCCTACAACGGCCAGCCTGTGGACGTGGCGCCGTTCACCAGTGGCGAGACCGCTCGCCTCAAGTTGGGACAATAGTCATGCACGGCGAATCTCCAATCAAACGTCGCGTATCGCGCAAGATCTGGGTCGGCTCGGTGCCGGTGGGCGGCGACGCTCCCATCGCAGTGCAAAGCATGACCAACAGTGACACCAATGATGTGGCCGCCACCGTGGCGCAGATCAACCGTCTGGAAGCCGCCGGCGTGGACATCGTTCGGGTGTCCGTGCCGGACATGGACGCTGCCGAAGCCTTCGGCCGCATCAAGCAATTGGTCAAAGTACCGCTGGTTGCCGACATTCACTTCGACTACAAAATCGCATTGCGCGTAGCCGAGCTGGGCGTCGATTGCCTGCGCATCAACCCTGGCAACATCGGTCGTGAAGACCGCGTGCGCGCGGTGGTGGATGCGGCGCGTGATCGCGGCATTCCAATCCGTATCGGCGTTAACGCCGGCTCGCTGGAAAAAGACCTGCAAAAGAAATACGGCGAGCCAACCCCGGCGGCGCTGGTTGAATCGGCGCTGCGCCACGTTGAGCACCTCGAACGCCTGAATTTTCAGGACTTCAAGGTCAGCGTAAAGGCCTCCGACGTGTTCATGGCGGTAGAAGCCTACCGCCTGCTGGCCAAGGAAATCGTCCAGCCATTGCACTTGGGTATCACCGAAGCTGGCGGTTTGCGCTCAGGCACAGTGAAATCTGCGGTGGGTCTCGGTATGCTGCTCGCCGAAGGCATTGGCGATACTATCCGCATCTCTCTGGCGGCAGACCCGGTCGAGGAAGTGAAGGTCGGTTACGACATTCTCAAATCGCTGCGTCTGCGTTCGCGTGGCATCAATTTCATTGCCTGCCCGAGCTGTTCGCGGCAGAACTTCGACGTGGTGAAAACCATGAACGACCTGGAATTGCGCCTTGAAGACCTGCTGGTGCCGTTGGATGTTGCGGTGATCGGTTGCGTGGTCAATGGCCCCGGCGAAGCTAAAGAAGCGCACGTAGGCCTGACCGGCGGAACGCCAAACCTGATTTACATCGACGGCAAGCCGTCGCAGAAGTTGACGAACGAGAATCTGGTGGATGAGCTCGAAAGGCTGATCCGCCAGAAAGCAGCCGAAAAGGTTGCAGCTGACGCAGCGCTGATCGCGCGCGGCTGATTGAACGAATTTAAGGATTTGATGTGAGCAAGTCTCTGCAAGCCATTCGTGGCATGAACGACATCCTGCCGGAGCAGACGCCACTGTGGCGCTACTTCGAGAGCACTGTCGCGCGCCTGCTGGATAACTACGGTTACAAGCAGATCCGCATGCCAATCGTCGAGTTCACCGAGCTGTTCAAGCGCTCCATCGGTGAAGTTACCGACATCGTCGAAAAAGAGATGTACACCTTTGAAGACCGCAACGGCGACTCCCTGACCCTGCGTCCGGAAGGAACTGCCGCGTGCGTGCGCGCCGTGCTTGAGCATGGCCTCACCGGTGCCGGCCAGCCGCAGAAGCTCTGGTACATCGGCCCGATGTTCCGCCACGAGCGCCCACAAAAAGGCCGTTATCGCCAGTTCCACCAGATTGGCCTGGAAGTGTTCAACCTCGACGGCCCGGACATCGACGCCGAGCTGATCGTGATGACCTGGCGTCTGTGGGGCCAGTTGGGCATCCGCGATGCGGTCAAACTGGAACTCAACAGCCTGGGCACCAGTGAATCCCGCGGCCGCTACCGCGTGGCGCTGGTCGAATACCTGTCTGCGCACCTCGACAAGCTGGACGAAGACAGCCAGCGCCGTCTGAAAACCAACCCGTTGCGCGTGCTGGATACCAAGAACGCCGACACCCAAGCCGTACTGGTCGATGCGCCGAAAATGGCCGACTACCTCGACGACGAATCGCGTACGCACTTTGAGGGCCTCAAGGCTCGCTTGGACGCGGCCGGTATTCCGTACGTGATCAACCCGAAGCTGGTGCGTGGCCTCGATTACTACAGCAAGACCGTGTTCGAGTGGGTCACTGACAAACTCGGCGCCCAGGGCACCGTGTGTGCCGGTGGTCGCTACGACGGTCTGGTTGAGCAGATGGGCGGCAAGCCGACTACCGGCGTGGGTTTTGCCATGGGCATCGAGCGGCTGATCCTGCTGCTGGAAACCCTGGAGCAAGTACCCGAAGAAATTTCCCGGCAGGTGGACGTGTACCTCTGTGCCTTTGGCGAGGCTGCCGAATTGGCGGCGTTGGCCTTGAGCGAAAAAGTGCGCGACCAGTTGCCGAACCTGCGCCTGCAAGTCAATGCCGGCGCCGGCAGCTTCAAGAGCCAGTTCAAAAAAGCCGACAAGAGCGGTGCGCTGTACGCACTGATCCTTGGCGATGATGAGTTGGCCCAGCAAGTGATAGGTTTCAAACCCCTGCGTGGCCAGGGTGAGCAACAGAACATTGCCTTTGATGCGCTCGCCGCGCACCTGGCCACCTGCGCCGTGCAGGGTTGAAGCTGTCGAACAGCCGAATTTAGCGATTAAGGAGTATTGGGGTGTCGAGTACTGATGACGATCAACTGGTCGAGTTAAAGGACTGGTGGCAGCGCAACGGCAAGCCTTTGGTGACTGGCGGTCTGCTGGCTTTAGTGGTGGTGTTCGGCTGGCAAGCCTGGCACAAGTATCAGGCCAACCAGTCTCAAGGTGCCTCGATCCTCTATCAGCAATTGCTGGAAACCACGCTGACGCCGAACGGTAAGCCTGACCCTGCCCAAGTGGCGGATTTGGCCGGCAAGCTGAAAAGCGAATTCGGCGGCAGCACGTACGCGCAATACGGTAGCCTGTTCGTCGCGAAAGTCGCGGTCGATACCGGCAAGCTGGATGACGCCGCCACTGAACTGAAGGCTATCGCCGACAAGCCGGCCAACCCAACGCTGGGTGAAATCGCACGTCAGCGCCTGGCGCAGGTATTGGCGGCACAGAACAAGGCTGACGAAGCACTCAAACTGCTCGACGGCGATGCTGACAAAGCATTCGTGGCCACTCGTGAAGAGCTCAAGGGCGACCTCTTGGTCCAATTGGGTCGTACCGACGAAGCCCATGCTGCGTACCAAAAAGCCAAGGCGGCGCTGTCTGATGAAGCGGCGGTCGGTGGCTTACAAATCAAGCTCGACGACTTGGCCAAAGGGGATGCGTGACGTGATCCGTTGGAAACATGCAGCATTGCTGGCTCTGGCCGTTCTGGCCGCGGGTTGCAGCAGCAACAGTAAAAAAGAACTGCCTCCTGCCGAGCTGACCAGCTTCAAGGAAGAAGTGGTCTTGCAAAAGCAGTGGAGCCGCTCGGTCGGTGACGGCCAGGGTGACCTGTACAACCTGTTGGAGCCGGCGATTGACGGCGACAACATCGTGGCCACTGATTCCACCGGCGTGATCATTGCCATGGATCGCATGAATGGCGACGTCAAGTGGAAGAAAGACCTTGAACTGCCGGTGTCTGGCGGTGTGGGTGTTGGCTACGGCATGGTGCTGGTCGGTACGCTGAAAGGCGACGTGGTCGCCCTGGACTCCGCCACCGGTGAAGAGAAATGGCGCGCTCGCGTGACCAGTGAAGTGCTCTCCGCACCGGCCACCAACGGCGATATCGTCGTGGTGCAAACCCAGGATGACCGTGTTATCGGTCTGGATGCCGCCACCGGCAACCAGCGCTGGTTGTACGACAGCACCCCTGCGGTATTGACCCTGCGCGGTACCAGTGGTCCGATTGTGACCAACAATCTGGCGGTGGCAGGCCTGTCGACCGGTAAAGTAGTCGCCCTGGATACCCAGAACGGCGTACCGGCCTGGGAAACCCGTGTGGCAATCCCGCAAGGTCGCTCCGAGCTGGACCGCGTTGTCGACATCGACGGTGGCTTGCTGCTGTCGGGCGAAACCCTTTATGTCGCCACCTACCAGGGCCGCGTTGCTGCGCTGGACCTGCAAAGCGGGCGCATCAACTGGCAGCGTGATGCTTCCAGCTACGCCGGTGTCGCCCAAGGGTTTGGCAGCGTCTACGTAAGCCTGGCTTCCGGCACTGTAGAAAGTGTCGACGAGCGTTCCACCACTGCGCTGTGGAGCAACGATTCGCTGGCCCGCCGTCAACTGTCGGCACCGCAAGTGTTCTCAAGCTACGTAGCGGTAGGTGACTTTGAAGGTTACCTGCATCTGCTGAGCCAGGTGGACGGCCGTTTTGTTGGCCGCGAACGCATCGACAGCGACGGCGTGCGTGTGCGTCCGCTGGTTGTGGGTAACATGCTTTACGTGTTTGGCAACAGCGGCAAGCTCGAAGCCCTGACCATCAAGTAAAGAATCATGCTTGGGGTAAAACCCAGGCGGCCCCGCTACGGCGGGGCATGCGGCATTTGAATATGCTGCCCCGAGCACCAGCCGCTGCCTTGCAGCGGCTTTTGTATTTTCTGAAATAACGAAGTGGAGAGCCGCATGGTTCCCGTAATTGCCCTGGTGGGCCGACCTAACGTCGGCAAGTCCACCTTGTTCAACCGCCTGACCAGGACTCGCGACGCCATCGTCGGCGACTTGTCCGGTCTGACCCGTGATCGCCAATACGGTGAGGCTAAGTGGCAGGGGCGCTCCTACATTCTGGTCGACACCGGTGGTATTTCCGGTGACGAACATGGCATGGACGAAAAAATGGCCGAGCAGTCGCTGCTGGCCATTGAAGAAGCCGATGTTGTTCTGTTTCTGGTAGACGCCAAAGCCGGTTTTACTGCGGCTGACCAGATGATCGCGGAGCACTTGCGCAAGCGTAACAAGCGCTCGTACGTGGTCGCCAACAAGGTCGATAACATCGACCCGGAAATGGCCCGCGCCGAATTTGCCCCGTTGGGCATGGGGCACGCGATTCCAATCGCCGGTGCTCACGGCCGTGGTATCACGCAGATGCTCGAAATCGCCCTCAGCGATTTCCCGAAAGATGAAGACGAGTCTGAAGAAGGCGAAGAAGAAATCGTCGCCGAAGGTGAGGAAGCCAAGCGCATTCCTGGCCCGAGCGAAAAAGACGGTATCAAGATCGCGATCATCGGCCGCCCGAACGTCGGCAAGTCGACCCTGGTTAACCGCATGCTCGGTGAAGACCGGGTAATCGTCTATGACGAGCCTGGCACCACGCGTGACAGCATCTACATTCCGTTCGAACGTAACGAAGAAAAGTACACGCTGATCGACACCGCTGGTGTGCGCAAGCGCGGCAAGATCCACGAGGAAGTTGAAAAATTCTCGGTGGTGAAAACCCTGCAAGCGATCAAAGACGCCAACGTGGTGATCTTTGTGATGGACGCCCGCGAAGGCGTGGTAGACCACGACCTTAACCTGCTGGGCTTCGCCCTTGAAGCCGGTCGGGCACTGGTCATCGCGATCAACAAGTGGGACGGCATGACGCCGAGCGAGCGCGATTTCGTCAAGATCGAGCTGCAGCGCCGCCTGTTTTTCGTCGAGTTCGCCGATATTCACTTTATCTCGGCTCTGCACGGCACCGGCGTGGGCAACCTCTACGCGTCGGTACAGAACTCGTTCAAGTCTGCGGTCACCCGCTGGCCAACCAACCGTCTGACCCAGATCCTCGAAGACGCAGTGGGCGACCACGCGCCGCCGATGGTCAACAACCGCCGGATCAAACTGCGTTACGCCCACTTGGGTGGTGCCAACCCGCCGATTATCGTGATTCACGGTAACCAGATCGAGAAGGTGCCGAAGTCTTATGTGCGTTACCTCGAAAACACCTATCGCCGTGTCTTGAAGCTGGTCGGTACGCCGATCCGTATCGAGTTCAAGGGCGGCGAGAACCCGTACGAAGGTAACAAAAACAGCCTCACCGACCGCCAGGTCAACAAGAAGCGCCGGATGATGACGCACCACAAAAAAGCCGATAAAAAGCGTCGCGACAAACGGTAGAAGCAGCTGCAAGCTACCAGCTGCAAGTGAAAGCGGTCTCGTTTTGACGTGCGGCTCGCAGCTCAAATGCGACGCAAAAAGGAGGGCTCAGACTGAGCCCTTTTTTGTGCGCGCAGGTTTGCCCTTGACCTGCTTGCCGCTTGCAGCTTAAAACTTGCAGCTCACCCGAAGGGGGCTCTCATGATCACCAGCAAGCTGCCAAATGTCGGCACGACGATTTTTACCAGCATGTCGCAACTCGCCGCAGAGACTGGCGCGCTGAACCTGTCCCAGGGTTTTCCCGACTTCAACGGCCCACAGGGTTTGCTCGATGCCGTGGGCAAACATGTCGCCAGCGGGCATAACCAATACGCCCCGATGACCGGCTTGCCGGCGCTGCGTCAGCAAGTGGTGGCCAAGATTGCGCGCAGCTATGGCGCCACGATTAACCCTGACAGCGAAGTGACCATCACCCCCGGCGCGACTGCGGCGATCTTTTGCGCGATTCAGGCGGTGATTCGCAATGGCGATGAAGTCATTGTGTTCGACCCTTGTTACGACAGTTATGAGCCTTCGGTCGAACTGGCGGGCGGTCGCTGCGTGCATGTGCAACTGAGCTTGCAAGGTTTTGCGCTGGATTTTGAGCGGATCAAGGCCGCGCTGTCGCCACGCACGCGCATGATCATTCTCAACACCCCGCACAACCCCACAGGCGCGTTGATCAGCCGTGCCGAGCTGGACCAGTTGGCCGAACTGATCCGCGACCGGGATATTTACCTGGTCAGTGATGAGGTTTATGAACACTTGGTGTTCGATGGCATCGGGCACGTCAGCGTATTGGCGCATGAAGAGCTGTATCAGCGTGCTTTCGTGGTCAGCTCTTTTGGCAAGACCTACCACGTCACCGGCTGGAAAACCGGCTATGTGGTTGCACCGCCGGCGCTCACCGCCGAGCTGCGCAAGGTGCATCAATATGTCAGCTTCTGCGGTGTCACCCCGTTGCAGCATGCGTTGGCCGACTTTATGGCTGAACACCCGGAACACGTCGAGGAATTGCCGGCGTTCTATCAAGCCAAGCGCGACGTGTTTTGCGACCTGCTGGCGCCGTCGCGCTTCAGCTTTACGCGGGTGGCCGGCACCTATTTTCAACTGGTGGATTACTCGCAGATTCGCCCGGACCTGGATGACGTCGCCATGTCGCTGTGGATGACCCGCGAACACGGCGTGGCGACCATCCCGGTCTCGGTGTTCTATCAGAGCCCACCGCAAGGCCAGCGCCTGGTGCGCCTGTGCTTTGCCAAACGCGAGGAGACGCTGCGACACGCAGCGCAAAAACTATGCGTGATCTGAGTGTATTGCCCGACCTGAATATTGCCTTGGTCCAGACCAGCCTGGTGTGGCATGACCGCCAGGCCAACCTCGAACACTTTGAACTGCTGCTTGAGCAGGCCAGGGGCGCCGACCTGATTGTGCTGCCGGAGATGTTCACCACCGGGTTCTCGATGGAGTCGGCCACGCTCGCCGAACGCGAGAATGGCCCCACCCATCGCTGGCTTCAGGCCCAGGCGGCGAAATACAACGCGGTGATCACCGGCAGCGTGATCATCCAGGCCGCCGACGGCAGCCACCGCAACCGCCTGCTATGGGCGCGCTCGGATGGCGAGGTGTTGCATTACGACAAGCGCCACTTGTTCCGCATGGCCGGCGAGCATGATCACTACACCCCCGGCGAGCGTCAGGTGCAGTTCGAATTGAAGGGCTGGCGCATTCGGCCGCTGATTTGCTACGACCTGCGCTTCCCGGTGTGGAGCCGGGATGCTCAAGACACCGACTTGCTGCTGTACACCGCCAACTGGCCCGGCGCACGTCGTTTGCATTGGAACCGCCTGTTGCCGGCGCGGGCGATTGAAAACCTGTGCTACGTGGCGGCGGTGAATCGGGTGGGCACGGATGGCAAAGGCTTTGCCTACACCGGCGACAGCCAGGTGCTGGACTTTCAGGGCGAGACCTTGCTGAGTGCGGGGGAGGCGGACGGTGTGTTTCAGGTGTGCCTGGAGGCGGCGGAACTGGCGGCATACCGAACCCGGTTCCCGGCGAATCTGGATGCTGATAGTTTTCAGTTGGCCTGACAGACCGCTATCGCGAGCAAGCCCGCTCCCACAGTTAGCCCGCTCCCACAGTTAGATAGGTGAACACTGGTAAATGTGGGGGCAGGGCACTGATTGGTGAACACATTCAAAATGTGGGAGTGGGCTTGCTCACGATGAGGCCCTCACAAACACCACAAAAAAAGGCCCCTGGATTCTCACCCAAGGGCCTTTCGCATGTCAGCCGCCAGTTACGCGGCTTTTGCTTCCTGCTGGCTCAACGAGCGATTCAGCGCGCTGAACAAGGCCTTGAAGCTGGCCGTGGTGATGTTTTCATCAATGCCCACGCCGTGTACCGGACGCTCGCCGTTCACACGCAGCTCGATATACGCCGCCGCCTTGGCATTGGTGCCGGCGCCGATGGCATGTTCGTTGTAGTCCATGATCTCCACGCCAATCGGCAGGCCAGCCACCAGCGCTTCGAGTGCGCCGTTGCCTTTGCCTTTCCAGTGCAGGTTGGTTTCGCCCTGGCCTTTGCCTGACACTTCCACTTCGACAAAGCTGTTGCCGTTCTCTTCCTGCAGGCGATGGCTGACCAGCGCATACGGCGTGTTCGCTTGCAGGTATTCACGCTGCAGCAATGCGTAAATCTGTGGCGCGGTCATCTCCAGGCCCACGCGGTCGGTCTCGGCCTGTACCACTTGGCTGAATTCGATTTGCATGCGACGCGGCAGGCTGATGTCGTATTCCTGCTCCAGCAGGTAGGCGATACCGCCTTTGCCCGACTGGCTGTTTACACGAATCACCGCCTCGTAGCTGCGGCCGATGTCGGCCGGGTCGATCGGCAAGTACGGCACTTCCCACAGCGCGTCGGCTTTTTGCTGAGTAAAGCCTTTGCGGATTGCGTCCTGGTGGGAGCCGGAGAACGCGGTGTGCACCAGGTCGCCAACGTACGGGTGGCGCGGGTGCACCTGGATCTGGTTGCACTCTTCGACGACTTTGCGCACGCCGTCGATGTCGGAGAAATCCAACTGCGGGTCGAGGCCCTGGGTGTACATGTTCAGTGCCACCGTCACCAGGTCGACGTTACCGGTGCGCTCGCCGTTGCCGAACAGGCAGCCTTCAACACGGTCGGCGCCGGCCATCAGGCCCAGCTCGGTGGCGGCCACGCCGGTGCCACGGTCGTTGTGGGTGTGCAGGCTGATGATCACGCTGTCACGACGGTTGATGTGGCGACCGAACCACTCGATCTGGTCGGCATAGATGTTCGGCGTGGCGCATTCAACCGTGGCCGGCAGGTTGAGGATCATCTTGTGCTCAGGCGTCGGGTTCCACACCTCGATTACCGCGTCGCACACTTCTTTGGCGAACTCCAGCTCAGTGGCGCTGAAGGTCTCTGGCGAGTATTCGAAGGTCCATTGGGTTTCCGGCTGCTGGGCGGCGTATTTGACGAACAGCTTGGCGGCGTTGACCGCGATGGCCTTGATGCCATCCTTGTCCTGGTTAAACACGATGCGACGAAACGACGGCGAGGTGGCGTTGTACAAATGCACGATGGCTTTTTTGGCGCCGCGCAGCGATTCGAAGGTACGCGCGATCAAGTCTTCACGGCCCTGGGTCAGCACCTGAATGGTGGTGTCCTCGGGGATGTGATTGTCTTCGATCAGGGTACGCACGAAGTCGAAATCGGTTTGCGAAGCGGCCGGGAACGAGGCTTCGATTTCCTTCACGCCCACCGCAACCAGAGTTTTCCAGAAGCGCAGCTTTTTCACCGCGTCCATTGGCTCGATCAGCGACTGGTTGCCATCACGCAGGTCGGAGCTGCACCAGATAGGCGCGGTGGTGATGGTTTTCGACGGCCAGGTGCGGTCCGGGATGTCGATGGTCGGGAACGCGCGGTACTTCGAAGACGGGTCTTTGAGCATGCTCATCGGGAAATCCTTGGTTGTAGGGGCCGAAAAAAGGCGGCCTGCCGTGAAACTGTTATTGGGATGCTTTTTATTGGGGTGAAGCATAGGCGAGGCAGATCGATTCAGCCTGGCAGTCGTGCGCTGACGAGGCACAGGCTGCGGTGCTGGCGGAGCTGAATGAGGGTGTGAGAGGTTTTCATAAGCTCAACCCTAACCGCAGGGGTGAAAGATGGCAAGCAGCTGATAAAAATTGATATAAGTTTTGCTATTTGCGGTTGGGGCGAGATTTTATGGCTGTAAGCAGGCCTGCTTGTGGATTTAATTGCGCGGCCTTTATTGCCCGCGCAATCGAGTCATTCAGGGTTGGAACGCGCCGATAAAGATCGCCGGGTCTACGCGTGCATCGTTGAGGCTGATGTTCCAGTGCATATGCGGCCCGGTCGCCCGGCCCGTCGAGCCGACCTTGCCCACCACCGCACCACGTTGCAGTGGGTCGCCGACCTTCACGTCGATCTTTGACATGTGGCAGAACATGCTGATAAAGCCCTGCCCATGGTCGACGAACACGGTGTTGCCGTTGAAGAAGTAGTTGCCGGTCAGAATCACTTTGCCTGCCGCCGGGGTTTTGATCGGCGTGCCCGCGCCTACCGCGAAGTCCAGGCCCGAATGCGGGTTGCGCTCCTCGCCATTAAAGAACCGGCGTACGCCAAACTTGCTCGACAGCGGGCCATTGACCGGCTTGTCCAGCAGCAAGTTGCTCGGCGTATTGGGGCTGAAACTGCGATAAGCCTTGAGCTGCACCGCCAACTCGGCCTCGATGCGTTTGAGTTGTGCAGGGTCCGGGTTCACCTGGCTCTTGTTCTTCAGGGTGATGTGTTGCTCGGGGTATTTTTTGAAACCGACGATAAACGGCAGGTTTTGCGTGCCACTGGTGAGGCGTTGGGTGCCGGGTTTGACCGTCAGCGGGATGCCCACAATCGCCAGCCAATTGTTCTGTTCCTTGACCACCAATACCGGTCGGTTCTGGTAGGTGGCTTTAGGCGCGGTCGCCGAACTGCCGAGGTCGACCACCGCGACGCCACCCGGTACCGGTTTGTTCAGCAACCGCGTGATGTAGCTGTCGGCGTGGGCGTTGAAGGTCAGGCATAACAGCAACAGCAGGCTAAATAGACGGGGCATCAATCAATCCAATAACGAAAGGGTGACGGGTGTCAGGTGGTTATCTTCCACCCGCACCTGCAATTGGCCTTCACCGAGGCGCGCGGTCAGGCGTTGGCCGGTGTGGGTTTGCGCAGCGTTTCGAATCGCGTGGCCGCGCTCGTCGAGCAAAATGCTGTAGCCACGGCCCAAGGTGGCCAGCGGGCTGACTACCTGCAACGTCTGCACCTGGCTTTGCAGTTGCAGGCGACGTGCCTTGAGGCCTTCGCGCATGGCACGCGGCAGGCGTTCGGCGAGGCTGTCGAGGCGTTGGCGCAACAGCGCCAATTGACGGCCGGGGTGCTGGCCGGCGAGGCGGGTTTCCAGGCGTATCAAGCGCTCGCGACGGGTATTGAGGCTGCGCTCGAAGGCGCGGCGCAGGCGCATGTCCAAGTCATCCAGGCGCTGCGCTTGCTGGCGCAGACGCTCGCCGGGGTGGCGCAAGCGGCGGGCCATGCCCTCAAGGCGCAGGCGGTCATGCGTCAGCCGATTGCGCATCAGCATCACCAGTCGGCGGTGCAGGCTTTCAACCTGGCGCACCAGGTTACTCGCGTCCGGCGCGAGTAATTCAGCGGCGGCAGACGGCGTAGGCGCGCGCACGTCGGCTACAAAGTCAGTGATCGACACATCGGTTTCATGGCCCACGGCGCTGACGATCGGCGTGACGCAGGCATCCACTGCGCGCGCCACAGCTTCTTCGTTGAAGCACCACAAGTCTTCCAGCGAGCCGCCGCCTCGCGCCAGGATCAACGCGTCGAAGCCGCGCGCGTCGGCCAGTTTCAGCGCGCGCACAATCTGCGCAATCGCTTCGCGGCCTTGCACGGCAGTCGGTATCAACGTCAGTTGCACCTGCGGCGCACGGCGGCGGAACACGCTGATGATGTCGCGAATCACCGCGCCAGTGGGCGAGCTGATAATGCCGATGCGCTGCGGGTGCGCCGGTAGCGGCACCTTGCGCTCGGCACTGAACAGGCCTTCGGCGCTGAGCTTTTCCTTCAACGCATCAAACGCCAGGCGCAGCGCGCCATCGCCGGCGGGCTCTACCGTGTCGAGTATCAACTGGTAGTCGCCACGGCCTTCGAACAGCGAGACCTTGCCGCGTACCTTGACCGCCAGGCCATCCTTTAATGCCTGGCGCACCCGCGCGGCATTATTGCGGAACAGCGCGCAACGCACTTGGGCGCCGCTGTCCTTCAAGGTGAAATACACATGGCCGGAGGCGGGGCGGGCGAGGTTGGAAATTTCGCCTTCCACCCAGATATTGGTGAACACGTCTTCCAGCAACACCCGCGCGCGGCCGTTGAGCTGGCTGACAGTCAGGACTTCGCGGTCCAGGCCCAAGCGGGCAAAGGGATCTTTAATCATGAGCGGCAGTTTATAGGCATTCGCGCAGGGTTTGGCAGAATTGCGCTACCGGCGCGCAGTGCTACGCTGCCTGGCCGCTGCTCTCAAGGGCGACTAAAGTGTTGCCATCTTTTTCAAGGACGTGACGATGAGTGCGGTTGAGCTGATGAGCCAGTGGTCGTTTGGCGGTGTTGATTGGCTGGTGATCGGCCTGTGTGTGGTGCTGGCTTATATCGTGTTTGGCATCGCAGGCTTCGGTACGGCGCTGGTCGCCGGGCCGATCCTGATCATGTTTATGCCACTGTCGAAAATCATCCCGCTGCTGGTGCTGCTGGATTTTGTCGCGGCGTTCGGCAACCTGCTGCAATCGCGACGCGAGGTCAACAAGCTGGAACTGCTGCGATTGCTGCCGTGCATGGCAATCGGTTGCACGTTCGGCGTGATTTTTTTGCTCAACCTGCATTCGGATCTGTTGCTGCTGTTGATGGGGTTGTTCATCAGCGCCTATGCGATTTACAACCTGGCAGTAAAAGCCCGACCGACTCAACTGGCGGCGGGTTGGTCGATTCCCATGGGCACTGTCGGCGGTCTGTTTGGCGCGTTGTTTGGCAGCGGCGGCTTTTTATATGCGCTCTACCTGAACAGCCGTTTGCCCAAGGACGCTGCACGCGCCACCCAAAGTGCGTTGATCAGTTGCAGCACGGTGGTGCGCCTCGGTTTGTTCCTGATCGCCGGGGTGTATGCCGATGGGCCGCTGTTGTTATTGGCGGTGTGCCTGTTGCCGGCGATGGCTGTGGGGCTGTGGTGTGGGCGCAGGCTGACGATGCGCATGTCCCGCGAGGCTTTTGTCAGGTGCGTGACGTGGCTGGTGTTGGCCAGTGGCCTTGCATTGATCGGGCGGTACTTGAGCACTTGACCGGATTTATTCAGGGCTTAAGCTGCCAGCCTTCAGGGCCTCATCGCGAGCAAGCCCGTTCCCACAGGTGACGCGCAGTTAAATGTAGCCACACCGCAGGACTCCAATGAACTCCCAAAGCATCCTTGTCCCAAAAATCTCCACCTTGCCCGTCCACGAACCCCGCGCCCGGGCAATCGTGCGCTGGCTGGTGCGCAAGAACATCATCAAGGAAGAACTGACCACCTGCGGGCGCACCGGCAACCGCATGGCCTATGCGCTGGCCGACGGTGCCCGCGCGGTGGTGCTGCACCCGGCCGCGCTGCCGTTCAACGAGCCGATCAATGGCCTCGAAATCATCTACAAGCGCTGCATTTACACGCCAGCCAAGGGCTTTCTGGAAGAAGCCGGCTGCCCGGAATGCCTCAAGGAAGTCGGCGAAGCGCTGTTTGACAGCCTGGAAGACTGGATGCCCGGCCACACCGACAACTTTACCTGCCCGCTGTGTGGGCATGAAGATGACATCAACGGGTTTTTATTCCTGCAAGAGTGCGGGTTTTCCAACCTGGGCTTCATCTTTAATAATTGGGCGGAAGCGGGGTTCAAGCAGAGCTTCATCGACGAATTCGCCGATTGGCTGGACCAAAAGATGAGCTGGGTCAAAGTCGAGCTTTAATCAGCCTCACCTGTAATCCCAAATATGTCAGAGTTTTACATTGAGCCCGAGGGGGTGTCTGAGTATAATGACGCGCTTCCATTTTCCCGCTCGGGAGCCCCCGCGATGCTGCGTATCAGCCAAGAAGCTCTGACATTCGACGACATTCTCTTAGTGCCCGGTTATTCCGAGGTGCTTCCTAACGAAGTCAGTCTCAAGACCCGCCTAACCCGTGGCATCGAGCTGAATATTCCCCTGGTTTCTGCTGCCATGGACACCGTCACCGAAGCCCGTTTGGCAATCGCCATGGCTCAGGAAGGCGGCATTGGCATCATCCACAAGAACATGACCATCGAGCAGCAAGCTGCCGAAGTGCGCAAGGTCAAGCGTTACGAAGCCGGTGTGGTCAAAGACCCGATCACCATCGAGGCTGACGCCACCGTGCGTGACCTGTTCGAACTCACGCGTATGCACAACATCTCCGGTGTTCCGGTGCTGCATGATGGCGACCTGGTCGGCATCGTCACGTCGCGTGACGTGCGCTTCGAAAACCGCCTTGAGGTTACCGTCCGCGAAGTGATGACGCCCAAAGAGCGTCTGGTCACTGTGCGCGAAGGTGTCGACAAGGACGAGGCTCGCGAACTGCTGCACAAACACCGCATCGAACGCGTATTGATCGTCGACGACAAATTCGCCCTTAAAGGCATGATGACCGTCAACGACATCGAAAAAGCCAAGGCTTACCCGCTGGCCAGCAAAGATGACCAAGGTCGTCTGCGCGTTGGCGCTGCGGTCGGCACCGGTAAAGACACCGGCGACCGCGTTGCAGCGTTGGTGGCAGCCGGCGTTGACGTGGTGGTGGTCGACACTGCCCATGGCCACTCCAAAGGCGTGATCGACCGCGTTCGCTGGGTTAAGCAGAATTTCCCTGACGTACAAGTTATCGGCGGCAACATCGCCACCGGCGCAGCCGCCAAGGCGTTGGCCGAAGCCGGCGCCGACGCCGTCAAGGTCGGTATCGGCCCAGGCTCGATCTGCACCACGCGCATCGTCGCCGGTGTGGGCGTGCCGCAAATCAGCGCCATCGCCAACGTCGCCGCAGCCCTTGAAGGCACCGGCGTACCGTTGATTGCCGACGGCGGCATCCGTTTCTCCGGTGACCTGTCCAAGGCCATCGTTGCCGGTGCTTCCTGCGTGATGATGGGCTCGATGTTTGCCGGTACTGAAGAAGCGCCGGGCGAGATCGAACTGTTCCAGGGCCGTTCGTACAAGGCTTACCGTGGCATGGGTTCGCTGGGCGCCATGTCCCAGGCGCAAGGCTCCTCCGACCGTTACTTCCAGGACTCTTCGGCAGGCGCCGAAAAGCTCGTACCGGAAGGCATCGAAGGCCGTGTGCCGTACAAAGGCACCCTCAGCGCGATCATCCATCAACTGATGGGCGGCCTGCGTTCCTCGATGGGCTACACCGGCAGTGCCAACATCGAAGAAATGCGCACCAAGCCCGAGTTCGTGCGGATCACCGGCGCCGGCATGGCTGAATCGCATGTCCACGACGTTCAGATCACCAAGGAAGCGCCGAACTATCGAGTCGGCTAAAGCCTCCAGCCAGAAGCCACAAGTTATAAGCTGCAAGCGGGGCTGCGTTGATGCAGCTTCCGCGCAGCCCCCGATTACTTGCAGCTTGCAGCTTGAAGCGTGCAACTGCTTTTAGAGTTTTCTCCCATGGCCCTCGACATTCACGCCCACCGCATCCTGATCCTCGACTTCGGTTCCCAGTACACCCAACTGATCGCCCGCCGCGTGCGTGAAATCGGCGTGTACTGCGAACTGCACCCGTTCGACATGGATGACGAAGCGATCCGCGCATTTGCACCTAAAGGCGTCATCCTCGCCGGTGGCCCCGAGTCCGTGCACGAAGCCAACAGCCCGCGCTGCCCGCAAGCGGTGTTTGACCTCGGCGTGCCGGTGTTCGGTATCTGCTACGGCATGCAAACCATGGCCGAGCAACTGGGCGGCAAGGTTGAAGGCTCCGAGCTGCGTGAATTCGGTTATGCGCGTGTCGACGTGGTCGGCAAAAGCCGCCTGCTGGACGGCATCGAAGACCACGTCGACACCGACGGCCTGTTCGGCCTCGACGTGTGGATGAGCCACGGTGACAAGGTCACCAAGCTGCCGCAAGACTTCCACATCCTGGCCAGCACCCCGAGCTGCCCGATCGCCGGCATGTTCAACGACGAGCGCGGCTACTACGGCGTGCAGTTCCACCCGGAAGTCACCCACACCAAGCAAGGCGGGCGCATCCTGTCGCGCTTCATCCTCGACATCTGCCAGTGCGAAGCGCTGTGGACCCCGTCGAAAATCGCTGAAGACGCCATCGCCAACGTGCGCGCCCAAGTCGGCACCGACAACGTGCTGCTCGGCCTGTCCGGCGGCGTTGACTCCTCGGTAGTTGCCGCGCTGCTGCACAAAGCCATCGGCGACCAACTGACCTGCGTATTCGTCGACAACGGCCTGCTGCGCCTGCACGAAGGCGAGCAAGTAATGGCCATGTTCGCCGAAAACATGGGCGTCAAAGTGATCCGCGCCAACGCCGAGGAACAGTTCCTCAACAACCTGGCCGGCGAGTCCGACCCAGAGAAGAAGCGCAAAATTATTGGCCGCACCTTCATCGACGTCTTCGATGCTCAAGCCACCAGCCTGGACAACATCAAGTACCTGGCCCAAGGCACCATCTACCCTGACGTGATCGAGTCGGCCGGCGCCAAAAGCGGCAAGGCCCACGTGATCAAGTCCCACCACAACGTCGGTGGCCTGCCAGAGGAAATGAACCTCAAGCTGGTAGAACCGCTGCGCGAACTGTTCAAAGACGAAGTGCGCCGCCTCGGCCTGGAACTCGGCCTGCCGTACGACATGGTTTACCGCCACCCATTCCCGGGCCCAGGCCTGGGCGTGCGCATCCTCGGTGAAGTGAAAAAGGAATACGCCGACCTGCTGCGTCGCGCCGACCACATCTTCATCGAAGAACTGCGCAAAGCCGACTGGTACCACAAAGTCAGCCAGGCTTTCGTGGTGTTCCAGCCGGTGAAATCGGTTGGCGTGGTCGGCGATGGCCGTCGTTACGCCTGGGTCGTGGCGCTGCGTGCAGTGGAAACCATCGACTTCATGACCGCGCGCTGGGCGCACCTGCCGTACGAACTGCTGGAGACGGTCAGCGGGCGTATCATCAATGAGATCGAAGGTATTTCGCGCGTTACTTATGATGTGTCGAGCAAGCCGCCTGCGACGATTGAGTGGGAATGATTGGACGTCCGGCATTGTCCGGCACCAACTAGCAAGAAATGCCCTGGAGCCCGCGTAATTGCGGGCTTTTGGCTTTTTGGGTCTGGCAAATGCTGGCAGCTTTGTGCATCGCCAAGCACCGTGTTTATGTGGCATGGTACGGGGGATTGACTGAGCCAAATGCCATGCTTGATGCTCGATACATAGCTTGCATGCGGCCTACGGCTGACTGCGAACGGGCCACCATGCGATCAAGCTGGACGTCTTCAGACTCGAACGTGCTGGTATTGAGGTTTGCCGCCTCAAGTGCCGTCTTTATGTTGTCGCTGCCTTGTTCCGACTACTTCTGATATCGATCCCGCGCAGGAACTCCTGCTGAGTTCGCTGCTTGATTCAGGTAGGACTCGAAGCCTGGGAAAGCGGTGTTGAATTGAGAGTCCATATTCTGGATCTGGCGTCCTAGGGACTGCGAACGGATGTAAATGTTGGCCACGTTTTTAAGATCGGCCGCGATGCCGCCAAACATGGTGCTTGGCAAGCCCGTGCCCTGGGTGATCATGTTCTGATACTGCTGAATCTGCGTCTGTAGCTGCTCTGCAGTGTTCAGCGCCGTGTTGACCGCCTCGGCGTACTCAAACATCTGTTGATAGAACGTCGAGCAGTTTGAGCAGTAGATGGCATATGCAGGGGAGGGGTCAGGTAGAGACCCACGCTAAAGCTTGTGCTTTTCATTGCTAAAACAAGGGCAGTACGTATTCTCGATTTCCGAGCCGATGAAATCGGCGATTTCAGCAATTCCGTATTCATGCCGAACACCTCAGTTTGTCATGGTTCGAGCTTTGATTATTGACTGATATGGTGTGGTTTTAAATATGCGGATAAGTATCTATCCGCATAGAAATCAACGGCTTGCGGGCGTTGCCTGGGTGAGGTTGAAACGCAGCAACCTGATTTTGCTGGCATTTTCTTTACGCATGGACCTGTCTGTCTTTCCAGCGTGATGTGTTTTTACGGCCAAAAAAAAAGCCCACCGAGGTGGACTTTTGATGAAATGGCGTAGCGCATTAGTGGGCTGAGTAATAGGGGTTCTGGGTGCGATAGTGACCACGCTCCGTTTCAAGGATGTGTAGTGTTTCTAAGTGCCAGTTTTCGAGCGAGGAAGCCAACTCTGCCGCAATGCGTTGGGCTTCTCTAACGGCTTGACTAGGTCGCCCGCTGGCTTGACCGAGGTAGGCTTGCAGTTCGTTGAGTTGGTTGGCCAATGCGCTGATGCGGTGGGCGGTTTTCATGATCAATCCCCCTTTCTGATCCTTTCTACAATATTGTCGAATTCTTCCCGAATCTGATCGTCTGTAATTTCAAGATTAACTAATCCTGATTTGATTGCAATTCTTCCAATTCTCTCAGCCGCCTCATTATCCAATTTCGCCAATCTTGCTTTAGCTGTTTCCAGCTCTGAAAGGGCGTCAGAACGGCGTTCTGCGAGAATTTTTCGAGCCATGGGTTCACCGTTTTTAATGAGGTAAATTTAGACAGACTGAAAAGTTCTACCTCATTTTCTCGCCCAAATTAAAGGGGTTACACGGCCTCGCTGTTTCGTGGAGCGTCAGATCAGGTCGTCCCGAGTGTTTCCACTATTTGGGTTGTGGTCGAATCCCGCACGTTTTGAGCCGGGTTTGGGAGGCGGTGTGGCGCTGTGCTCCGGCTGTACTCTTACTACTCCTGTCGGGGCTGGTGAGAGGCTTTGCGATGTGAATTGCCCAGAGCCTTTCCTTTGGTGCCCATCGTCTTTTACTTGGTTCATATCATGCGCGCCCTCTGTATCTGTTTTGCGCATTGAGCAAGTAGGCCGTCATGGAATCCGCCCTAGTAAAAAACTGCGCTGTTACGCGTCTGGGTGCGTTTCTATGCGCCTATTAGCTTTTTTGCGACACACAAAGTGCGCTGGTATGCGCTTCAATGCGTCCTTATGCGTTTAGCCCTCTGTTTAGGGGCTCCGATGGATAGTGATCGATTCGAACGCACGAACACGCACAGATTAAGACGGCAAGATATGTGTTGTACGGGTACGGGCAAGCCCGTACCCGTACAACACTGCCCCTTATTCGCCTTCGGCTCAACGGATCTTGCTCTGCGAGGCGCACAGCCGCTGCGGCGTCTAAGCGCAAAAACACGGCAACAACAGGAGCGCTCGTGGCAGGCGGCACCAAAGAGAAAACAAAGGCTCGCCGACGCGGCAAGCCAATCGAAGTTGGGGTTACTGACGAGGAAAGGCGGTGATCATTGATAAGGCCGAAGAAGCTGGCATGTCACGCTTGGCCTACCGTCGCGCCCTTGGCTTGAGCGCGCCAATTCGGTCGGTCGTCGATCTGACCGTCGTGGCAGATTTGGCAAAGGTTAATGGCGATCTCGGGCAGGTGGCTGGTCTATTGAAACTCTGGCTAGCAGAAAAGCATGAGAAGAGGCTAATGCTATCGACGTTAAAAATATCGTGGTCGAATTTCGAAAGCTGCAAGTAGATTTGGGGTGAGAAGATGGGCTGATTGTGAAAAATCAAAAGTGACGCATTTCGAGGAGAGTAAGTTTTGGTTGTGCGATCCAGATAAATTCTTATTCGATTAGCTTTGCCCTTCATTCCAACGGATCTTCAGCTAAAAACGGGCTAGAGTCGACGCTTAGCTTGTTGTCTCACTAAGTGAAAATGCACCGATGAAAGATAAACTACATAGTGAAGCAATGGCCGAGCACTTGCGCGAAAACCCGGCTTATTGCATAGAGTTATTGACCGCAGTGGCACGAGACGGAAGCACCGCAGAGCTGGTTGTTGTGTTAAGGCAGATACGAATCGCTTTTGGAGTAAGCCTACGTGTTAAAGAAGCTTAGGGCTCGGTGAGCCGCGCCGTCTCGAAGTTGTTATACTGGATTACTAAGCCTTATTGTTAATTATGTAATTGGCTTTTTTTCTGATTCTTTGGGGGGTGGTAGGAGCATTCTCCGAAATTCCTGCCCATTCAATTGTTATTTCTTTAGAAAAGTTTTTCCAGTCATCTATTGCACTGCCCGCTGCTGAGAATTGTTCTATCTTTCGCTTCAAATTTCCATATCGTGCAGCGCACGATCTATGGGCTTCAGCTTTTTCTGTGGGGCGCATTAATGTTTGTAGGGATGCAAGAAGTGCAACTAAAATGCTGAGTAGCTTCATAACTATTGAAATGCTATCTGAAAGGCCAGCGCTATCGAAAAATAAAAATGCACTTACGAATGTTGAAGATATTACCAGGGGGATACCAACGAACCTATTTATTAGTATGTATCTCTCGGATGTGATGTAATGCCCTGTCTGAGCAATGGTTAATCTTTTATTCCAGTCGTTTATAGTATCAATCATTTTAGGAATCTCAGGTTTATGGAGAATCTATGTATAGAGATTTACTAAATCCTCTATACATAGAAGCGTTATAACTGTGTTTAACCTACTTGGGCTTCTCTAAAGTGCCCCTTTATTGATGCGTGGAAGTACTTACCCTGCGAGGCTGAGCCATCGAATTGATGCCAGTCTGACTCAGGGAGGTCATAGTATTGCCAGACAGCTCCCGTGTTAAATTCTATTTCTAGTGTTGACGTATCCACGTCATAGCCAATACTTCTTATCATAGTGGAGGATATGTTTTTACGGTCCATGCTTTATTCCTTTTAGATTTTTTGTTCGCGTATTTTAGTTACGACCAGTTTGTAGTTTTCCTCTTCATGCACATGCTCTTTTTTCCAGCACTCAACGAGCTTAGGGTCATCACTCGTAGGGCGTGGGTAGTTAAGTTTTAATCGAATGCGAGAAGGGATTTTTATCGCTTCTCCGGTGACTATTGCCTCTCCTATTCGTAGCGATGGCAATAAATCAATTAAGCTATTCATGTTGTCGGGGGCTGATGATTTAATTATAGATTTGTCAGCGGAGTTTGTAAGTCTTAAGGCTATTAGCGTGCCGATTTGAGACAGTATAGTTTCTGATATTTCGGAGGGGCGTTGAGATATTACGAGAGCACCTATCCCAAATTTTCTTCCCTCCTTGAATACTCGCTCTACAGCAGTTTTTGAGTAACTGCTCTTATCATTTTTTCCAAGATAAGTATGGGCTTCTTCAAAGGCAAGCAGGAGAGGTCGCTGTTTTCCAGTATATGCTTCCTTTCTTCCCCAGAACATACTGTCGTAGACAAAGCGAGTTATTAGGCCTACAGTTATATCAAGAACCTCGAAAGGCACTCCGCTCAAATCTAATATGGTTAGCTTCTGAGAGTTTCCGATCCATTCGGCAAGTAGATTGTGCAAGTCTTTGGGGGAGTCTGCTGTTTTGTAGTCTCCTGGATTGAAGAGAAAGTCATAACGCGAATCTTTAAGTCGGGATAGTATTTTCTTCTCGTATGAAAAATACTCTGTGTGTTTTGACTTGAATGGCGCACTGGTACCCATAGCATAAGGGCGAAAGATAGCTGGGCTTAATTTTTCGGGAGCACCTACTGAAATTTCACAGGCATTAGCTTTGGTTTGATCATCTTTAAGAGTTGTCGAAAACGAAGCATTCAGTAGCCAATTCATCTCGTACCAGAGATCTCGTGCGCTAAACGGGATGGGGGAATCGGCGGTAATTAAGTCTTGGTTTACTATTCCCGACTTTAAATTGAAATTCTTTTTCTTCATTACAGTGACTAGGTCTCGAAGTTGTCTATACTCCATTTTCTGTTCGTCACGTTGATCTGCCCCGACTAAGAAAAAAGCAAGCTCTTCGAATGTCATCAACCAAAAAGGTATATATAGGGGGGCTTGCGTATCTCCAATTCTTAATACTTTGGCTTCCGGAAACGCTGATGCATATTCGCCGTGGGGGTCGATAAGTATTACTCTTGAACCTGCGTAGCTGCCTAATATCGATTTGAGGAGAGTAACTGTTGTATTTGATTTTCCACTGCCGGTAGATCCCATTATGCCGCAATGGCGAAGAATTAGATTGTGAGTGTCTACATGGACGCTAAGGTTCTCGGACGAAGAATGCTTACCAAGCTCTATAGATCCTGAGTCTTGTTCTCCATAAATTTCAAAGAGATCCTTCTCTATAACAAGATGAACCTCATCACCTATAGTTGGATAAGTTCCAATGCCCTTTTCAAACTCACCGTCACCGATTTTTTCGCCAATTAGCTGTATCGACAAAAACTTAGAGCTCGATCTTGTCTCTCCGTCATCATCTGTGCCAAATGGGCGGTCGCTTACAGCGGAAACGATTGCATAGATAGTTATATTGCCCATGGGCATTTTGACGAAAGTGCCAATTTGGCCTATTTTATAAAGTCGACCATTAATTATTGGTGCTGCAGACGGGATTTCAGCAGAAACCTCTACCTCCACTGCGTTCGAGTCTACTCGAATCACTTGACCTAAATAAGTAGAGTCACTCTTCATTTGTTGTGATCTCAATTTCGTGTTGGCGACCGGAGTTAGCAACCAAAAAATCAACAAGATAGTTAAAATCACCAAGTAGAAGTGCGTTTGTTGTTTCACACCAGAATCTGTTATTACTCGCCTTCATGTTCAGCTCGAATTGTTCAAATTTCCAAACGCCAAAAATGCCGTTTACAATTGCTTTTTTCGGGCCGAACACTGTTAGATTTAAATATCCTGCAGATAGTGGCTCTAATCTCTCCACTTCCTCATCGCTATAGAAAAAAACTACGACGCTCAGTCTGTTGTTTTGTCGTAAACAGTTAAATATAATTTCGTTTATATGTTGATCGAGGAATGAGTATCCGCTAAATATAAAAAGTAGCTCTCCGCTCAGTAAATAATCTTTAAGACGATCAAAGTAAACTAGGAAAGGCTGGCGACGGGATGAATCATATTTTTCTTTAGATGGATAAATGACAATTTCATTTCTCTCTTCCTCAATTTTTTCTACTCTTCCAAGCCTGATTACTTTATGTGACTTCGTGTTTGCGTTTCCTTTCCAAAACCAGCTAAGAGAACCGTGTATCTTCCAGAGTCTTATCCAGTTTTGAGTGAGGTCATTTTTTTTGATGTGTCGCTCTACACTCTCTTGCCAGAAAAACGGTTCGTATGAACCAACGAATCCATCAAAGTACGGCGCTCTTATTGATTCTAAAGATTTTTCTATAATTAAATCGTAATTGGTTGTGAATATTTCTTTAGAGTAATCCCTGTTCTGCATGTTGAACCATGCAAAGAATTTTTTTGGCGTTTTTAACGATGCGGCTGATTCTTTATCATTTATTAGGTTGTAAATGTGCTTACATATTTCAATATCTATATTTTTTGCACTTAATCCATCTACGCCAAGAAAGTTGCTATCTGCACGCTCACCTGTGATTTCCCGGATTCTACGGAACTGATTGAGTATGTCTTCAATGCTAGTTGTTATGTCGGGGTTTTTCGACTTTAAGTCATTCTTTATAATATTAAAGTGCGCTATTAATTCCGGTTTTAGTAGTAGTTCTACCTGCTCGGTTAATTGAGATATATTGGGTAGTCCTAGTGCGCACGATGTTCCAGCACCCATAAAAAAGCCGATATTTTTAGTGTACGAAAGCTGGCTTTTTAGTTCCGAAATTTCTTTTGTTACACTGATTTCTTCCATTTTATTTCTCGGAATAGTGGGTTGATGTGCTTGGATTTTCAAAGTGTTTATTGGAGGGTGCTTTTTTATAGGTGCGCGAGTGATGTCTGAATATCGTACTTCGGATGTTCAGGTACTTCGCATTTTTCATAGTAATGATTGTCAAGCAGCATCGGAGTGATTGCCTTGCTGTTGGTATGCAATATCTGTACATGACAACATGAATTTCATGCTTGCCTAGATTTACGCTGCGCCACCTCGCGATGTTTCTTGGCTGCTGTCTTCGGATATTTGAAGCGCGCCAAGCGTGCACACATCCGAGGAGACGAGAGAGATGGGCGACTTTGGCGCTATTTAATATTGAAAAAGATGGGCGCGATTGAGGTTCAAGGGCGGTTAGATTGGGCAATGAATACGTAGCCGGATTATATGAAGCGCGTCTCCGACGTAGCAGAAATCCCTTTGCGTACAAGACATTACCCAGAATCAATGGGTTAGATACGAACATCCTCATGTATTCGTCCTTGTGAAGCTGCGTCCGTAATCCGCGTAATCTGCGATGGCAGAAAGCCATAGATTAGCAGAAGATCTGATAATTACTCATTGCCCTAGCTTTTTCTACGGCAGGGGACGACACAACTGCAGAGCGTCTGACGCTCAGTTGGCTAGTGCTTGTGCTGGCGCCCCTGTGTCAGGATAGTTATCGCCTCTCCGGTTTTTCCTAAAAAAGCATATCGGGAGCGGAAAGAGACTGAGCGTGCCGTTCTATCCATCTGAACGCAGAATCGCTGGTGTGGCACTCGGACAACGATGCGCTGATGAAATCGGTGACACTGCTGAGCAAGATTTTATGAGGTGGGCGTTACGCCTTCGCGGGGACGACCGTGTGTCAGCAACGACAATCCCTACTCGGAGTCTCTGTTTATGACCCCCTGAAAAGTCGCACTAGTTACCCACCAAGCCTCGCACATGCGGGGCAGGCAAGTAACTACCGATTCCTATCGCGCCCCTTTTTTCCGAGTTACACACCACTGCATACTCATTAAGTCACATAAGCCCGTAGGAGAGGAGCACCTTCGTGCTCTCTGGACTGAGCAGGGAACCCAGTATGTCTATGACTGACCCATTTAAAGCACTCGTTAGCCTTCAAGCTGAGATACGCAAAGGAATGCTCACCCATCCGACCGAAAAATATCCTTCGGTCCGTCTTGTTTTTGATGAAAAAAACGGACGTGCCAGATACACCTATGCTCGTATAGAGCATGGTCGCGTGAAAGCAATGGCAATGTTTGTGAGCATGGAGAAGATCAATGGTATTGGATGTTTTCAAGTCGGCTATGCCGTTCCCGAGTCGTACCGAGGGAGAGGCTGGGCAACAGAGATACTGCAACAGGGACTGGAAGAGCTCAGCAAAGGCCTCGCACGGCATGGGGTTACACACTTTTACGTTCAGGCCGTAGTTAGCACTTCCAATTTGGCATCCGTTGGAGTTGCAACACGGTTACTGTCTAGCACCCCTGACTCGATTGTCGATAGCGTTTCGGGTGAACCGGCTCTGGCCTTCACCAGACTTGTAGATTGTTGAGGGGAAAGTCGCTATACCAATAAGCCCGCCCAGTTGCGGGCTAAGCCAGTAGAGGCGCCGGAAAGGCCGGAGGCCAGGAAGGAACGAGGGAATACTATGACCTCATCCGTTGACCAAAAGCTGTCGCGTTTACTTGTGCTCAGTCAGATCTTTTCGATTTTGGCCATCCCTGTAGTGCTGGCATTGATAGGTTTTTGGGTGCAGCGCAGTTTGCAAGAGCAACAAATAAAACGTGATTACGTAAGCTTGGCGGTATCACTGCTTTTGCCTAAAAAAGAGGGCGAAAAAGAGACCTCACCCGAGTTACGGTCATGGGCTACAGAGCTTTTGAATGATTCCTCACCTGTAAAATTATCAAAAAAACAGTCTGAGTCGCTTAGGCGTAATGGCTTAAGCCTTCAGCCCGGAGACATTATTTTCTTCAGTAAGAATCCAGCGGTTTATCTAGGCGAGCGCCAAATAATTCGCAGCACCCATGATGGGGGCGTTGAAGTAAAAACGCTTGAAGACCCACCTGTTCATGACTTAGAAAAATAGGAAATGTAGCTATGCCCACGAACGAAATGCGCAGGCGCGAATGGATCGCAGCGGGCTACAAATCTGACATGGGCAGCGCAATTGCGAGCTTCCCACCAGCGGACAGCTCTAAGATCCGCCTATACAACCTCACCAGCGTCGAACACGCTCTCAGCAACATCGAGAATCATCGTCTCAAGGTATCTCGCTTCGCGGATCTGAATGACCCTTTCGAGCTGCTTGCCGCAAACTTCAAAGAACACAAAACGCGTCAGGTTGTAAGGGATTGGAAGGATAAAAACCATTCTCGGATGGGCCTACTGTGCTTCGCCGGAGACTGGTCAGAACCGGTAATGTGGAGCCATTATGCGGAAAAACACGCAGGTATTTGCCTAGGGTTTGACGTCTGCCGCAGCCAGGTGCAGCAGGTCAGCTATCAAGACGACCGAATTCTGGCCGCACTTGGCCCAAAGCAAACACCGGCCGAGTTGAGTGAGGAATTACAACAACAGTTATTGTGTACCAAGTCCGCGGGATGGCGTTATGAGGAGGAGTACCGTCGATTCATTAGCTTGGAAACTGCGGATGCTGACGGTGCCCTACATTTCTGGCCTATGCGTAGAGGTATTCAACTGAGAGAAGTAATCCTAGGCCCCCTATGCGACGAGACGATCAATTCGGTAAGACAGAAGGTTGAGCGCCATTTTCCAAACGCCGTTGTATTTAAAGCCAGACT
The DNA here is from genome assembly GCF_002723595.1 of Pseudomonas sp. ICMP 460. Lineage (NCBI taxonomy): Bacteria > Pseudomonadati > Pseudomonadota > Gammaproteobacteria > Pseudomonadales > Pseudomonadaceae > Pseudomonas > Pseudomonas sp. ICMP 460. The sequence goes on along the minus strand of NZ_LKBR01000005.1, from coordinate 14,945 downwards.
TGCATTTCAGTCTTTCAAGATTGTACCCGATGTATTGACGCTGACCCCAGATTGACCCAATTGCCGCCGCAAGACTGCCCCATCTCCAAACCTGCAAAAATCCAGCACAAATAATGATTCACGAGGAGTCAAACTGGGTCAGTGAAATCTCGGCAACTGGATCAACTCGGCATCAGCGTCAATAGGCTACTGAACTGATTGGCTAGTTCTAATCTGTCGCATCGTTCTGAATGCCCCCAATCAGGTAGAGGTGTCTGTGACCGGTTATGACCGATCTCTGTCAGCCCTGACAAGCAGTGCCGGCCAGAAGCGGATGGATTTGCTTTGGCCTGAGCAGGCTATTCTTGAGGCTCAGGGCATCTACAAAACAGGGGCGATTGATGAAGGACCGTAGTCACGATGATGCAATGGCAGAGCTTTTCCAGGCTGATCCGGCGTACGCGGCTGAGCTGCTGGCCGAGGTTGTTCGTGATGGTGATGCGGAAGAGTTAGTCATCCTAGGGCGGCAGCTATCGGCAATCGTTGCCACGACAGAGGCTAATCCGGCTTCTTGAACGTTTTACTTGTTATGGTATTTTTCATGGTTTTTTGATTTTCATATTTATTAATTCTCTGTTTTATAATGATTTTTTTTGTTAATTGATAATAGAGTGGGAGTGATGGGGAATCTAGCGCTGGATTCGAAGTAGCGCAGTAGGGGGTTTCACCAATGCCAGTCAGTTATGCTGACTGGCATTTTTGTTTTCAACGAAGCGCTAAGGCTGGCGTAGGCTTTAAAGAAATTGTGACCGAATCAAATCCGTTTCGAACGGTGTTATGCCTTGCTCAGGCGCAAACACCACCTCTGCCTCCTGCGGTGAAGCCACTCGTTCTCCCCGTGCCCGAACATGTAAATCGAACAAAGTCTCCAACTCCGGCCTTGGTGTATGCACCAAAGCTCGTAGCATCAACGATACCCCGCTGAGATTGTTCTGCACGTTGTTCCACCATGGGGACGAAGTGAGCCCCAGATCCGCCCAGATCACGCGTCGTTCCTGCAAGTCCATCACGAATGGCAGACAGATAACTGTGTCGGATGCGATGTCGATACGGTCGAACACGGAGCGTGGCTCGAATACTTCACCCGACGCCGTGTCGGCGCGGGCCATCCAGCCAGCGAAGCATTCTGGAAGATCGCAGTACGGCTGCTCGGTAAATGAGTTGATAGACGTGACGACATAGCGGATACCCTTCTTGACGAGCACATCAAGGTCGAGGTCGATGAACTCCGAAGCGCCTTCGGGGGCGTCGACGATGTCGCCACTGTGGTAGCCGCCAAAACCCGTCAAGTTGTAGTACGCGACCGTTTGTTTGAACACGAAGTTGACGTCGAAAAACGCTGCGGACAAGTCGATGTCGGTGCGTCCACGGCCGTTTTTCCACCACAGGAACAGGCGAATAAAACGTGTGTCAGGCATAGGCAACTGACTGCCTCGCACCAGCGTACGTAGCGACTTCGATGAGGCACGTTGCGCCAGCGGCACCTTGTAGTCGCGTAATGCCGGATCGATGAAACAACGACCTAGTGGCGGTAGCGACGCAAAACGCGTTACGAGAGCGTCTTCGCAAATTCGCGCTGCACGAGCCAACACGTGAGGAGCGAGAGGTTCGCGTCGATCCTTGATGCCATAGATTTTGGCAAATGCACCCTTCGGTGTGAAGGCCCGCAGGGGGAGGGGGCGCGGCGCACGGACGTGGGCCAGCAATTGCAGCAAGACAGGTGAGGACACTTGTGTTGCAACCGCCTCGAACGCGTCGAGAACCGACTCTGGTTCCGTCGCGCGCCGCAGGGTCACGTCCAGCCGTCGTGCGAACTCACCAGGACGGCTTTGTAGCAGGGGCGTGAGCGTGGCAATGTGACGCTGGGCAAGCAATGTTTCGACGCGTGATCCAAATGAGTCTGGTGCTTCGTTGCGACGTGCTGCCGTGATGGCGGCCAGTGCTCGTGAGTACTTATCGGCGTAGTCGCCCGGATGCAGTACTTCAGCCAGGCGTTTCCATCGCTCAGCGTGCCGCATCACATCTTCTGCAGCGTTGGGTATGGAGTCGAGCAGACGCAACAGCAGGCGGCGCGTTGAGCGCTTCATCGCTTTGAAACGTGTCGACGCGGTCGTCAGTGATACGTCTCCTCCACTCAGCGCGACCGCAAGTCGTAGAATGTCAGTTGCGGTTTCGACATTTCGCTCCAGAAATTCATCCACCCTCGCATCGCCGGCCACATGCAAAATAAGTGCGCCGCCAACCTGTGCGCGGATCTCGCGGAATGGGATGGCCTCAGGCAGCAGGCCGAACACATCGCTTTTGTACGTTCCAATAAACCAGACGACATCGGCGGTGTCAGCCTCGGAGAGCGATGTGCGCGATGAAACCAGCGGCTCGAGCAACGACTCGAACTCGGAGATGCTTCCCGGCTCGATAACGCGGGATATGTAGTCGCCTTCAAGCATCGCAGGTCGAGAGTGTTCAGTCGGTGGTAAACGCAGAAGCGTGAAGTAATGGATCACGGCGTTAAGGTACAACTCCGCCTCTGAGGCCGTGAGAACCTGCTCTGGAAAGTCAGGATAAAACGGCCTGTGGTGTACGTGAGCGCCGGTTTCCCGCCGAAGGACCCCCATAATTTCGCCCAGCCAGTGCTTGAGTTCTGTCGCGGACAACCTGCCGATTTGCTCAATCAAAGGCTCTGACAACACGTATCGGAATGCTGCGACTTCCCGCACAGCCGACGCGACCTGAGCGCGCGTGGCACCGCCAGTGCCCATCGGGACGTGAACTTTGCTACGGCGACGCAGGAACAGTTGCTGATTCATGCTTGATTTTTTCCTTGGCCGCCGTTGTGGGTGAGCTGCAGCATCGTGCTGCAGCTGATGTAAAAACGCCTGCAAGTAGCAGGCGCAGTGTGGAGAGCGAAACCCCTAGGTCATAGGAGGTTAGAAGGAAGGTGTTCCATAGCCACGCAGGCATCCTACGCAAGCAGCTAGGTGTTTGTCAGGTCGCTTCGTATCTCAACGGTAACAAGCTGCTTCGCCAGAAGATTGGTGGCTGATGAGCGACAAGTCGCTTGTACAGCGACCAGGCTTACCTAACCTTCACCACAACCTTCCCCTTGGCACGACCCTGCGCCAGATACTTCAGCGCCTCCACCGCCTGTTCCATCGGAAAAACCCTGTCGATCACCGGGCGGATAATCCCCGCATCAACGAGCCCACCCATTTCATTCAGTTGCCCACCGTCAGGGCGCACAAAAAGAAACCCGTACGAAACACCGTGCTTTTTCGAAAGCCGAATAATCTTGCGGCTCATCAGCCCGAATACAAACCCAAGCAAGCCATTTAACCGCCGAGCGCGGGCAAAGGCTTTATCCAGTGGCCCAACGAGGGAAATAATCTTGCCTCCAGGCCGCAGGATGCCGACGGATTTTTCAATAGCGTCGCCTTTTGTTGTGCCGAGCACCACGTCGTAGCCGCGCAGCACCTGCTCAAATTCCTGGGTTTTATAATCAATCACCTCGTCTGCGCCCAAGCTGCGCACCCATTCGACGTTCGCGGTGCTGGTGGTTGTGGCCACTGTGGCGCCCAGATGTTTCGCCAGTTGGATGGCAAAAGTGCCTATGCCCCCAGAACCCGCCGGTATGAATACTTTCTGGCCCGGTTGCAGATTGGCGCGCTCTTTCAGCGCTTGCCACGCCGTAAGCCCTACCATCGGCAGGGAAGCCGCTTGCACAAAATCGAGGTTCGCCGGTTTCAGCGTGGCGACGCTTTCCGGTACGGCGGCGTAGTCGGCGAGGGAGCCGGTGCCGAGGTCAAACAGGCTGGCAAAAATTGCATCACCGACTTTAAACCGCGTAACAGCGCTGCCGATCTCTAGTACCACGCCGGACAGGTCGCTGCCCAAAATAGCCGGCAGTTGAAACTTCAACACCGCTTTGAAGAGGCCCGTAGGAATCATGTTGTCGATGGGGTTCAACCCGGCCGCGTGAACTTCGACCAGCAGTTCGTTCGGCTTGATGGTCGGGCGGGAAACTTGCGCTAACCCGATGTCAGGCGACTTGCCATAGCGCTTGAAGGTGACTGCTTTCATGGTGTTGTGATTCCGATGTTATGCGTCTTGGAAAGCCGGATGGGCTGCGTGAACCTGAGGCGATGTCAGGCCAGGAACGCCAACGCTCTGGGCACAAAGTCAGCGTGGTGCTGAAACACGCCGCCATGGCCCGCATCCGGGTAGATCACCAGTTGCGCGTGGGGGATGCGTTGGGCCATATCGCGACTCAACGCTGTCGGTACCATGATGTCGTTGTCGCCATTGGCGATGAGCACGGGCATTTGCAGGCGGGCCAAGTCTTGCGGCGCCTGGCGCCCCCAGGCTTTTATAGCGTGCAGTTGGCGTAAAAAAGCGCGAGGTGTCAGCCCTTTGTCGCGGTCGACAACGCGTTCCTTTAGCCTTTTTAGAAAGGCGCGTGCTGCTTGTCTGCCACTGCGTGTGGAGGTGAAAAACAGATAAAATTTGGCATCGCGCAAGGTCAGCGCGCCCTTGAGCATCAGCGGCCAGGACAACGCGCCGACGCGATCAATGCCGGGGCCGCCCGCCGGGCCAGTCCCGGCCAAAATGAGCTTGCGCACAACACCCGGTGCCCTCAGCGCTAACGCTTGTGCGACAAAACCACCCAGCGAAAACCCCAACACATCGACCTGCGCAAAGCCCATTGTGCGGATCAACTCGAGCGTGTCCTGGGCCATCTCGTCTACCGTGAGCGGCGCGCTGCCACTCGATAACCCGACTCCACGGTAGTCGATAGCGATCACCCGATGATGGCGTGCAAGGCCATCGACGACGCGCGGATCAAAGTCATCCAGCACGGCGGTCCAATGGTTGAGCAGGATCAGCGGTACGCCGCTCTGCACACCCAACTCGCGATAGGCGAAGGCCGTACCGGCGACCATGGCTAGCTTGTTCGGTGCGTTGATGTAAGACCGCGCGGCGAGCGGGTCGGGGGTTGAGCGACTCATCATGACTACCTTGGTGTGAAGGGCAACGCTCAGGCTTGTGGTTGGTAGCGCTCGGCGACATGCGCTTGCCGAATGTCCGACAGCAGCCCTTGGCGCGCGCCATCCAGTGCATTCCAACGGTCTGCAACGTGCAGCGGCGGAATGGTCACCAACTCGCGGCGGTCGAAACCGACCAGTGCGGCGTCGACCAATTCCTCAACGCCCATCACCTCGGAGAGTGTGTTGACGTCGAACCCTGCGCGCTCCCAGATTTCGGTGCGGGTTGCGGCCGGCAGTACCGCCTGTACGTAGACGCCTTGGGGCGCCAATTCCAGGTTCAGGCCTTGCGACAGGAACAGCACGAAGGCTTTGCTGGCGCCGTAAACCGTCATGCCAAATTCAGGCGCCAAACCGACCACCGAGCCGATGTTGACGATCGAGCCCGCACCAGACTGCGCGAAACGCGGGGCAACTGCGGCGGCGAGTCGCGTCAACGCAACCACATTGAGCGTGATCAGCGTGGTGATGGCCGCAGCGCTTTGCTGAGTGAAGGCACCCGCGTGGGCGATGCCGGCATTGTTGATCAAGGTGCCGATCTCGGCGTCGTCACGCAGGCGTGTTTCGATGCGCGCGAGGTCATCAGGGTGGGTCAAGTCGGCTTGCAGCACCTCCACAGCAACCGCGTGCTCCTCGCGCAGTCGCACCGCCAAGGCCTCCAGTCGCGCTTTGTCGCGTGCGACCAGCACGAGGTTATGCCCGCGCTGAGCAAATCGTTGGGCATAGAGGGCGCCAATACCGCTGGAAGCGCCGGTGACAAGCACAGTGGGTAGCGTGTTCATTGAGAGTTTCCTTTTGGATAGACCTGCGCCTGCGCAGAAATTTGTGTCGCTTCGGTAATGACCAAGCCTGCCGAGGCGCGATTGCGTGTCAGCGGCGCCATCAGGGTGCGATGGGTCAGCGTCAGCTTGCCCAAAGCGTAGGGTTCAAACAGTGCTTGCTCAGGCATGGGTTCTGCTTCGGGTGTGGGGAACGGCTTTAATAATTACGACTGAACTCTAAAATGTCAACGGTTTGATGTCGATCGACATCAATGTATACTCGCGGCTTGTGTGAACAACGTTTGGGTCAAGCATGAAAGTCACTAAGCAACAGGCGCAGGCAAATCGCGCGCACATCATTGAAACGGCGTCGGCGCTGTTTCGAGAGCGCGGCTTCGATGGCGTCGGCATTGCCGATTTAATGGCGTCTGCGGGCTTTACCCAGGGCGGCTTCTACAAACATTTCCGCTCCAAGGCGGATTTGATGGCGCAAGCGGCGACGTGCGGTATGGCTCAGTCTGCCGCGCTGGCGGAGGGTGCGTCGGCGGCTGAGTTTGTGCGGGTTTACCTTGCTCGCGAGCACCGTGACAACCGCACGGCCGGCTGTACGATGGCTGCACTGTGCGCGGACGCCGCGCGTAAAGAGGACGAGGTTCGAGCGGCTTTTGCCGCCGGTATCGAGGCACAGTTGGGGTTGCTGTGTGCTGACGCTGTGACGGCCGAAGGCGAAGAGGGCGCCCAGGCTCGCGCCACGCGGCTTGCCGCTATGGCGCAGGCGCTCGGCGCGATTGTGATGTCGCGGGCTTGCCCCGACGACTCGTCATTGGCCGATGAAATTCTGACGGCCAGTCGCGACGCGATCCTCGCCGCACTGCTGCCCGCCGAGCCTGCTGCGCAAGCCTGAAGGCTTAACGCCGCGCAATATCCGAAAAGTAAAACTTGTCCAGCGTATGCCGCGACTCGGTGTACTCGAACTGCCGCCCATCCTGCAAAAACGTCTGGTTGCTCACCACGATCACGTGGCTTTGGCCGTCGAGGTCCAGGTGTGCCTGGTCATCTTTGCTGCGGGGCAGGGCTTCGATGGTGCGTTGCGCGTAGCTGATCTGCAGTTCCAGCGTTTGCTCGATAAACGCGTAGATCGACTGTTCGGCGATCACGCTGTCCAGCCCCGGGATCAGCTCGGCGACGAAATGGTTGATGTCGAGGATCACCCGTTTGCCGCCGATGCGTCGCACCCGTTTGATACGCGTGATCAACGTGCCGGGCTCGGCTTCGATGTGGTGCAGCAGCGAACCTTCCAACGGTAACTGAGTGAATTCGACCACATCGGTGTGTACGTCGTCGCCGAGGTCTGCGTGTGTCTCGCGGAAGCTGACGATGCCGCCCAGTTGAAATTCAATCGGGTTGGGCGACAGCACGAAGGTGCCTTTGCCATGGATTTTTTGTGCAAAGCCACGTTCCTGCAACTGCTCGATGGCACGGCGCACAGTCCCACGGCTGGCTTGGTAGGCGTCCATCAGTTCGGTTTCGGAGGGAAGGCGTGTGCCGCGCTGCAGGCGTTCAGTGGTGATGTTGGCAAGCAGATCGGTATAGATCTGGTTGTATTTACTCATGGGGATGGCTCTGTGCCCGACTCGATGAAGGTGGACTGCGCGTTCAAGGCAGGAACCTTAGTGGCAGAGGTGGCCTTTGTCCATTGCACACCGGTGGACTATCGGAAATGTCCGACTTCACATTCAGAAAATATACTTTGCGTAACTCGTCTATACGAGTTATTGCTTTAACTCGTACAGACGAGTACTTTTGCCCACGGCGTGCTGCCAATGACTGCCCCTAAATAAAAAAATCAAAGTGGATACCAAGCATGAGCCACGACTATCCGAATATTGCCCGCCAGATTCTCGAAAACCTCGGCGGCCGCGACAACCTTGAACAAGCCGCGCACTGCGTAACCCGCCTGCGCCTCGCGCTCAAAGACCCGAACCTGGTCAATGGCAGTGCGCTGAACCAGGTCGATCTGGTCCAGGGTTCGTTCTTCACCGGCGGTTTATTCCAGGTGGTGATCGGCCCCGGTGAAGTCGAAAAGGTCTACGCCGCGTTGCGCGAGCAAACCGGGCTCGCCGCCGCGACCATCGCCGACGTCAAGCAAAAGGGCGCCGACAAGACCAACGCCCTGCAGCGCCTGGTGCGGGTGTTTTCCGATGTGTTCATGCCGATTTTGCCCGCGCTGATCATCGCCGGCCTGCTGATGGGCGTGAACAACTTGATGGGCGCCAAAGGCATGTTCATCGAGGGCCAGACGCTGCTGGAGGCGTATCCGAACCTGGATGGCCTGTGGAGCCTGATCAACCTGATGGCCAATACCTCGTTCGTGTTCCTGCCAGCGTTGGTGGGCTGGTCGGCGGCCAAGCGTTTTGGCGGCAGTGAGATCCTCGGCATCGTGCTGGGCCTGATGCTCGTGCACCCGGACCTGCTGAATGCCTGGAACTACGGCAAGGCGGTGGCCGGCCTCGACGGCCAAAGCCTGCCTTACTTCGACATTTTAGGTGTGTTCCAGATCGAGAAAGTCGGCTACCAGGGCCAGATCCTGCCGATCCTGATGGCCGCCTACGTAATGAGCGTGATCGAGAAGTGGCTGCGGGCGCGAGTGCCTAATGCGATTCAACTGTTGGTTGTGCCGATCACCACCATCGTCGTCACTGGCGTGCTGGCGCTGGCGATCATCGGCCCAGTCACCCGCCACCTCGGCATCCTGATCACCGAAGGCGTGGTCACGCTGTTTGACCTGGCGCCGATGGTCGGCGGGGCGATTTTCGGCCTGCTGTACGCGCCGCTGGTGATCACCGGCATGCACCACATGTTCCTCGCCGTCGACCTGCAGCTTATTGCTACCCAGGGCGGCACGTTTATCTGGCCGATGATCGTGATGTCCAACCTGGCCCAAGGCAGCGCGGCGCTTGCGGTGTTTTACATGGCCCGCAATGCGCGCGACAAAAGCATGGCCTCGACCTCGGCGATTTCGGCTTATTTCGGCATCACTGAACCGGCGATGTTCGGGGTGAACCTGCGCTTCAAGTTTCCGTTTTATGCCGCCTTGATGGGCTCGGCGCTGGGCAGCATTTTCCTCTCGCTGAACAAGGTTACCGCCTCGGCTATCGGCGTCGGCGGCTTGCCTGGGTTTATCTCGATCGTGCCGCAGTCCATCGCGGTGTTTGTGGTTGGCATGATCATCGCGATTGTCGTGCCGTTCGTTTTGACCTGTGTGTTGAGCATGAAGATTGTTCGGCCTGGGTATCGCGTCGCCTGATCCAGCGCTTTCGCGGGCAAGCCCGCGCCCACATTGATTGCATTCCAAGCTGAAGGAGTCTCCATGCACAACTGGCAGCACTCGGTGATCTACCAGATCTACCCAAAAAGCTTCCACAGCCACGCGGGTAACGCCACCGGTGACCTGCTGGGCATCGTCGACAAACTCGACTACCTGAAATGGCTCGGCGTGGATTACCTGTGGATCACGCCGTTCCTGCGCTCGCCGCAACGCGACAACGGCTACGACATCAGCGACTACTACGCCATCGACCCCAGCTACGGCAGCATGGCCGATTGCGACCGGCTGATCAGCGCGGCGGCCACGCGCGGCATCAAGCTGATGCTCGACATTGTGGTCAACCACACCTCCATCGAGCATGAGTGGTTTCAGCAAGCGCGCAGCAGCCTCGACAACCCGTACCGCGACTTTTATATCTGGCGCGACCAGCCGAACAACTGGCAATCCAAGTTCGGTGGTTCGGCCTGGGAATATGAAGCGCAAACCGGCCAGTACTACCTGCACCTGTTCGACCACACCCAGGCCGACCTGAATTGGGATAACCCCAAGGTGCGCGCCGAGGTATTCAAGTTGATGCGCTTCTGGCGCGACAAAGGCGTGGGCGGTTTCCGCCTGGACGTGATCAACCTGATCTCCAAACCCGCCGATTTCCCCGAAGACAACAGCGACGGCCGCCGCTTCTACACCGACGGCCCGAACGTGCACGAATACCTGCAGGAAATGCACCGCGAAGTCTTCGCAGGGCATGACCTGATCAATGTCGGCGAAATGTCATCGACCCGCCTGGACCACTGCATTCGTTATTCAAACCCGGCGTCGAAAGAGCTGTCGATGACCTTCAACTTTCATCACTTGAAAGTCGATTACCCGAACCTGCAGAAGTGGGTGAAGGCGGATTTTGATTTCTTGCAACTCAAGCAAATTCTTTCCGACTGGCAGATGGGCATGCAGGCCGGTGGCGGCTGGAACGCGTTGTTCTGGTGTAACCATGATCAGCCGCGGGTGGTCTCGCGGTTCGGTGACGACGGCGAGCACCGCGTGGTCTCGGCCAAGATGCTCGCCACTGCATTGCACTTCCTTCAGGGCACGCCGTATGTGTACCAGGGCGAAGAAATAGGCATGACCAACCCGGGTTTCGACACGATCGAGCAGTACCGGGATGTCGAGACCTTGAACATCTTCCGCCTCAAGCGCGATGCCGGCGAAACCGAGGCCTCGAGCATGGCGGCGATCATGCAAAAGTCGCGCGACAACGGCCGCACGCCGATGCAGTGGAACACTGAGGCGAATGCCGGTTTCAGCCTTGGCAAACCGTGGATCGGCGTGGCGGCCAACGCGGCGCAGATCAATGTCGAAGCTCAGTTGGATGACCCGGCTTCGGTGCTGCATCACTACCGCGCGCTGATTGCGTTGCGCCGCCACGAGCCGCTGATCCAGACGGGCATTTACCGCCCACTGCTGCAAGACCACCGCCAGGTTTGGGCGTACCTGCGTGAAGGCGCTGGCGAGCGCTTGCTGGTGCTGAATAACTTTTACGCCCAACCCTGCGAACTCCAACTGCCCGACCACGTGATCAACGCGGCCACCGAGCAACGCCTGCTGATCAGCAACTACCCCGACAGCCCGCTGCGCACGCGAACGGTGGCGTTGCGCGCTTACGAATCGTTTGTGCTGCACCTCAAGGACTGAGACCCGCTCCAACCCCTGCGTGAGCGTGCAGGGGCGCTTCGCCAAACCATAATAAAAATACCGGAGTGCTTTATGAAAACCACCCTAAAGCTGGGCCTGCTTGCGACTTGTTTCACTGCTCCATTTGCCGCTGAGGCGTTGGAATTCGCCGGTTACTTGCGCAGCGGCGCGGGTACTTCAACCGGCAGTGGCAAGCAACAATGTTTCCAATTGCCGGGGGCGCAAACCAAATACCGTTTGGGTAACGAATGCGAGCAGTACGCCGAATTTGAATTGCGTCAGGACCTGCTGACCTTCGATGACGGCTCGGTGCTCAGCGTCGATGCCATGGCGTCGCTGTACAACCAGTACGACCGCGCCCTGAAGTTTCAGGGTGAAGACAACGGTACAGCGCGCATGCCGCAGATGTACGCGCAATGGTCCAACCTGCCCAGCCTGAATGGCGGTTCGCTGTGGGCCGGCCGGCGTTACTACAAACGTAATGACATCCATATTTCCGATTTTTACTACTGGAACCAGAGCGCCACCGGCGGCGGTGTCGAGGACGTGCTGATCGGCGGCCTCAAGTACAGCTATGCGCTTTCGCGCAAGGACAACCTGTACCAGAAGCAATACGTCACCCGTCACGACTTTAACGTGGCGGGCTTCAAGACCAACCCCGGCGGTGAGCTGGAATTGGGTTTGAGCTACATCGACAAGGCCGGTGGGCGTGACGCCAACAGCGGCTGGGCGCTCACGGCGCAGCACGTGCAGCAACCGTTCCTCGGCGGCAAAAACAAATTCGCCTTGCAGTACGGCGAAGGCCCCGGCACCGGGCTGGGTTATACCGGCGACACCACTCTGGACAAGAGCAGCAAAAGCTACCGCGCCGTGGAGTTTTTTGACTGGCAGGTGACGCCGCGTTTTGGCGGGCAAATCGAGGCGGTGTACCAAAAGGACGTTCGCGCAGGCCGCCGCGATCAGAACTGGATGTCCATCGGTGTGCGCCCGGCGTATGCAATCAGCGAGCAGTTCAAGCTGGTCAGCGAATTTGGGCATGATCAAGTCGAGGCGGCCGGCGGTACGCGCAAACTGAGCAAGTTTACCTTCGCCCCGACCTGGTCACCCAACGGCGCGGATTTCTGGGCGCGGCCGGAAGTGCGTTTGTACTACACCTACGCCACCTGGAACCAAGCGGCCAAACGCGCGGCGAATGAACTGGCGGCGGGCTCGGCGTTGTCCGACACCGGCGCCTACGGCACGGCACGGCATGGCTCGAACGTGGGTGTGCAGGTCGAATACTGGTGGAAATAACCTGCACTCAGGTGGATGGGCTTTATGTGGGATCTGTGCATCCACCCAATGATTTTTACAGTACACAACAACAGGTGAAGTCATGACCACAACTCAACCCTTGCAACTGCTGGCGCCCCTGTCCGGCGTGTTGCTGGCGCTGGATCAAGTGCCCGACCCGGTGTTCGCCAGTCGCATGATCGGCGACGGCCTGTGCATCGATCCCACCTCGCAGACCCTTTGCGCGCCGTTGGCCGGGGTGATCAGCAATATCCAGAACAGTGGGCATGCGGTCAGCGTTACCGACGACAACGGTGTGCAGGTGTTGCTGCACATCGGCCTGGATAGCGTGAACCTGGCAGGTCAGGGGTTCACTGCTCTGGTGCAGGAAGGCCAGCGAGTCGCGGTTGGCGAACCGCTGATTGAATTCGATGCTGACTACGTGGCACTTAACGCGCGCAGCCTGTTGACCCTGATGCTGGTGGTCAGCGGCGAGCCGTTTGTGCTGCTGATGCCGGGGGGCGGTGTGGTGGAGGTGGGCCAGCCGCTGCTGCGCGTATCGCCGGGCGATGCAGTGCAAACCGTGGATCAAGAGGGCAGCGAAGCGTTGTTCTCCGAGCCGCTGACCTTGCCCAACGCCAACGGTTTGCACGCACGCCCTGCGGCGGTGCTTGCCCGCGCGGCGAAGGGTTTCAACGCAAGTATTTACCTGCACAAGTACACCCAGCGTGCCAACGCCAAATCGCTGGTGGCGATCATGGCGTTGCAAACGGTGCACGGCGACACCTTGCAGGTGAGTGCGGCGGGCGAGGATGCCGACGAGGCCATCAAGGCACTCACCGCTTTGTTGGCCGAAGGCTGCGGTGAGACGGTTGCAGCAACGGCCAAGGTGGTTGAACCGGTTGCGTCGGCAGCGTCGGCAACCGTGCTGCTGGGTGTGTGCGCGTCACCGGGGTCGGCGTTTGGCCAAGTGGTTCAAGTGGCTGAGCCTGAACTTAAGATCACCGAACAGGGCGCAGGCGAGGCTGGCGAACGTGCCGCATTGCAGCGTGGCCTGCTGGCGGCGAGTGAGGCGCTGCGCGCCCTGCAAGCCACGTCGGCCGGCAGCGCCCAGGCACAGATATTCCGTGCCCATCAGGAATTGCTCGAAGACCCGACCCTGCTTGAGCAAGCGCATGCCCTGCTGGCCAACGGCAAAAGCGCCGCCTTTGCCTGGAGCCGCGCCACGCTGGCAACCGCCACATTGTTCCAGGGCCTGGGCAATGCGCTGCTCGCCGAACGTGCGGCCGATTTGACCGATGTTGGCCAGCGCGTGCTGAAACTGATCCTGGGTATTCAAGACAGCACGTGGGACCTGCCCGAGCAAGCCATCCTGATCGCCGAGCAACTGACCCCGTCGCAAACCGCCAGCCTGGATACGCGCAAGGTCCTCGGTTTTGTCACCGTCGGCGGCGGCGCGACCAGCCACGTGGCGATCCTCGCGCGTGCGCTCGGCCTGCCGGCGTTGTGCGGCGTGCCGGTTGACGTGCTGGCATTGGCCAACGGCAAACAAGTGCTGCTCGATGCCGACAAAGGCGAGCTGCACCTGGCACCCGACCTCGCCGAAATCGCCCAACTGCAGGCCGCCCGCCAGCAGCAACGGCAGAGGCGACAGCGTGAAGTGGCGCAGGCTGCGTTGCCGGCCACCACCCGCGACGGCCATCAGGTTGAGGTCACGGCCAATGTTGCCTCTTTACACGAGGTAGAACAGTCGCTGACGTTGGGTGCCGAGGGCGTCGGTTTGCTGCGTTCGGAGTTTCTTTACCTTGACCGCAATCGCGCGCCCAGCCCGGAAGAACAGGCTGGCACCTACTGCGCAATCGCGCGTGCCCTGGGCACCCAGCGCAACCTGGTGGTGCGTACGCTGGATGTGGGTGGCGACAAGCCGTTGGCTTATGTGCCGATGGCAAGCGAGACCAACCCTTTCCTCGGTTTGCGCGGTATTCGCCTGTGCCTGGAGCGCCCTGAACTGTTGCGCGAGCAGTTCCGCGCGATCCTTTCGAGCGCCGGTTTGGCGCGGCTGCATATCATGTTGCCGATGGTCAGCCTGCTCTCGGAGCTGCACCTGGCGCGCAAGCTTCTGCAGCAGGAAGCGCTGGCGCTGGGGCTCACCGAGCTGCCGAAGCTGGGCATCATGATCGAGGTGCCGTCCGCTGCGTTGATGGCGGATGTTTTTGCGCCGCATGTGGATTTCTTTTCCATCGGCACCAATGACCTGACCCAATACACCTTGGCCATGGACCGTGACCACCCGCGCCTGGCCAGCCAGGCGGATAGCTTTCACCCAGCGGTGCTGCGTTTGATCGCTACCACCGTCAAGGTTGCACATGCGCATGGCAAGTGGGTCGGTGTGTGCGGTGCGCTCGCGTCCGAAGCGCTGGCGGTGCCGGTACTGGTCGGGCTGGGCGTGGATGAGTTGTCGGTGAGTGTGCCGTTGATTCCGACCATTAAAGCTACCGTGCGCGGTGTGGACTTGGCCGACTGCCAGCGCATCGCCCGCCAAGTGCTGGGCCTGGAAGAGGCCGCGCAAGTGCGCGAGGTGTTGCGCGTTTATCACGCGGCTATCGTTGAAACTTCACCTGCATTGGAGGGCTGAGCATGTTTGAAAAATTACAGCAGGCATTCTGGAAGGCCCTGACGCCGGATTTGATTGCGGAGACGGTGACGGTGGCGACACCGGGTGTGTTGTCGGCCGATGTGCTGAGTGCGTTGGGCGGGGCGGGTAACCTCAAGTCGCAACAGCGCGTGGCCCTGACGCGGGTGCGTGTGCAGTTGCTG
>NZ_LKBR01000004.1:0-197882 GCF_002723595.1 Pseudomonas sp. ICMP 460 | reverse complement strand
CGCAGCGTCACGGCGTAGCGCGTCAGGCGCTTGCCGGAGTCGCCCTGGGCGGCACGGTAGATCTGCCCGTGAATGCCGCTGCCGTCAGGTGACAACTGCAAAAAGGCCGGTTTGTGCAGCAGGCTTTCGAGGTCGAGGGACGGCTGTTCACTGACCAGTTCAATCTCGAACGCGAACGGTTGGCTGATCGCCTCGCGACCGCTCAGGCTGAAGACTTGAAGGTCGTTTGCCAGCCCCTCGATGGTCAGGCTGAAGTGAGTCTGATTGGCCGGCGCGAACATCCCTTGTTCCTTGTGTCATGCAATGCTGAAAACAACATCGACCAGCAGGGCTGGCCGATGTGTGCAACGGTCAGCCAGGCTTAGCCAGCGACCGGCGAACGCCAGTCATCGGAACCCGAAGTACCGGATACTTCGTGAGTCCAGGTGATTTTGCGGTAGGTGAATTCGACGTCTTCCAGGTGAGTGAAGTGCGAGTTCGCCGGGTCTTGGCAGTTGTGCATGTAGTCCTTGATGTCGACGATGATCGCGTCTTCAAGTTTGGTGGTGAAGTAGTGTTCCTGTGAGTGAAGTGCGAGTTCGCCGGGTCTTGGCAGTTGTGCATGTAGTCCTTGATGTCGACGATGATCGCGTCTTCAAGTTTGGTGGTGAAGTAGTGTTCCTGGGTGCCGGCAGCCGAGGTGCGGTACCACTGGATGGTGATTTCGGTCAGGCGCTCGCCGGAAGTCAGGGCTGCCAGCAGCAGAGGCGAGGACTTGTCGAATACCTTGGTGATTTTGACCGGCTTGTGTACGCGCTGGCCGGTAGGCTGGCCGGACTGCGGGTCACGCGGGATGATCACTTCGTGGCTGAAGCCCTGAACCATGACCTGGTCTTCGTGACCTTCCTGGTAGGTGTTGCCAACCGAATCGGCGGTGAAAGCACCGGCGGTGATCAGGCCTTGTTTGGTGCCCGTGATGGACATATACGCTGGCGTAGCCATGGAGATGCTCCTTGCTGGATAAATAAGAATGCCCGGGAGGCGAAATCGCCCGGTGGGTAACTAAGCAGGTATCAAATACCGTGCCACGTTAATTATTTCGTATATAAACCGGGGGTGTCGCGGACGTGTTAGCGGTATGAGTTGATAAGTTGCGTAGAGAAAGCCGTGAATGTTGAGCAACTTCTTGCGCAGTGGTGCGCAACTTCCTGCGCACTCGCCTATGCGCCTTTATTTATAAAGCCTGCAGGGATCTATCCACAGGCTTTTCCACAGACTACTGCGCAACTAGTTGCCTGACTTGCTGATCATGCCTCTAACTAAGAGGGAGAGCATAAGCGATGCTTGCAGATCAGTCAGCACCAGGATGTTCACGCACGAACCATGCAGCTTGTCGCTCAAGGCACCGAACTTATGAAACATTACGACACATAATTACTAAATCTTTTACTTCAAAATTTAAGAGGCGCTACTTCCCATTAACACCGCAAGTGCAGCGCGCCCGTTAATGCAAATGAAAGCGTTAAACATCACTCTCGCTCAATAAAAAAGGCGAAGCCATCACAGCTTCGCCCTTCCTCGTAGCGCTCAGACTTTAATGGTGTTCGCGCGTCGCACGGAATTTCACGTCAGGCCAGCGCTCTTCCATCAACGCCAGGTTAACCCGTGTCGGGGCCAGGTAGGTCAGGTGACCACCGCCGTCGATCGCCAGGTTTTCCACAGCCTTATTGGAGAATTCCTCCAACTTCTTCTTGTCGCTGCAATCGATCCAGCGCGCGGAGTACACGGTGATCGGCTCATACGAGCACTCAACCTTGTATTCCTCTTTCAAGCGGCTGGCGACCACGTCGAACTGCAACACACCGACGGCGCCGAGGATGATGTCGTTGCTGCGCTCCGGGAAGAACACTTGGGTGGCGCCCTCCTCCGCGAGCTGCTGCAGGCCTTGGCGCAGTTGCTTGGACTTGAGCGGGTCACGCAGGCGTACGCGGCGGAACAGTTCCGGGGCGAAGTGCGGGATACCGGTAAAGCCCAGCGTTTCGCCTTCGGTGAAGGTGTCGCCGATCTGGATGGTGCCGTGGTTGTGCAAACCGATGATGTCGCCGGCAAACGCCTCTTCAAGCTGTTCACGCTCGGAGGAGAAGAACGTCAGGGCATCGCCGATGCGCACGTCCTTGCCGGTACGCACATGGCGCATCTTCATGCCTTTGTCGTATTTGCCGGAGCAGATGCGCATGAAGGCGATACGGTCGCGGTGTTTGGGGTCCATGTTCGCCTGGATCTTGAACACGAAGCCGGTGAATTTTTCTTCGACCGGTTCCACGGTGCGCTCGTTGGCCACGCGCGCAAGCGGCTTCGGCGCCCAGTTCACCACGGCGTCGAGCACGTGGTCGACACCGAAGTTGCCCAAGGCCGTACCGAAGAATACCGGGGTCAGTTGGCCGTCGAGAAATTCCTGCTGGTTGAACGCATGGCAGGCGCCTTGCACCAGTTCCAACTGGTCGACAAACCGGTCGTACTCGTCACCCAAATGGGCGCGGGCGTCGTCGGAGTCGAGCTTCTCGATGATTTTTACATCGGTGCGTTCGTGGCCATGGCCGGCGGTGTAGACAATGATGTAGTCGTCGGCCAGGTGGTACACGCCCTTGAAGTCGCGGTAGCAACCGATCGGCCAGGTGATCGGTGCCGCCTTGATCTTCAAGACGGCTTCGATTTCATCCAGCAATTCGATCGGGTCGCGAATATCGCGGTCGAGTTTGTTGATGAAGCTGACGATCGGCGTGTCACGCAGACGGCACACGTCCATCAGCGCGATGGTACGCGGCTCAACGCCTTTACCGCCGTCAAGCACCATCAGCGCCGAGTCGACTGCGGTCAAGGTGCGGTAAGTATCTTCGGAAAAGTCTTCGTGACCCGGGGTGTCGAGCAGGTTGACCATGTGGTCGCGATACGGAAACTGCATGACCGAGGTGGTAATCGAAATACCCCGTTGTTTTTCCATTTCCATCCAGTCGGAGGTGGCATGGCGGTCGGACTTGCGGGATTTCACCGTGCCGGCCACCGCGATTGCCTTGCCCATCAGCAGGAGCTTCTCGGTGATGGTGGTTTTACCGGCATCGGGGTGGGAAATAATGGCGAAAGTGCGGCGTTTCGCGACTTCGGCGGCCTGGTGGGTCATGGGAAATCGCCTGGCAGGTGAGTCAAAAAAGGGCGGCGAGTATAGCGCAAACCCGAGCAGCCGGACCACCGTTCAGCCCATTGGGGGTGGCTAAATGCTGCCAAGTGTGGAACCTTTTAAAAGGTAGAGACGTCCACTCCCCTGCTACCGCGCTCGGACCAGGGGCTGATAAATCAGCAAGTTAGCCTGACGAGGCTGCGCTCATGGCTTGACCTCATGCCGTCTTACCGGCATTGGCAAGCTGCTTTTCGCGACTACATTCGCCGACAGCCAGGAATGGCATTGCCGCTCGGAAATGTGGTCGCCGACAAAAGAAAAAAGGAGTCCGCCTGTGGCTATTCGCTATGGCAAAGGGCTGATAGGAGGAGCGGTTGTCGTCGCTCTCCTGGCCCTGCTGGTCCACTGGATCGGCATCAACACGATCGAACTGTACCGCGACGATTTGTTGTTTTACCTGCAAGCTCATTTGATCCTTGTTCTAGTCTCCATGCTGGCGGCGCTGATTGTGGGCATTCCCGCCGGTATCCTGCTCAGCCGACCGAACATGGTCGGGCGCGCAGAACGCTTCATGCAGATCTTCAACATCGGCAACACCGTTCCGCCCCTGGCCGTACTGGCCATCGCCCTCGGCGTCCTCGGCATCGGCAGTGGCCCGGCCATCTTCGCGCTGTTCCTCGCCTCCCTCCTGCCTATCGTGCGTAACACTTACGAAGGCCTGAAAAACGTACAGGGTTCGCTGAAAGAAGCCGCCACCGGCATCGGCATGACGCCGCGCCAAGTGCTGTTTCGCGTGGAATTGCCCAACGCCGTGCCGATCATCATCGGCGGCGTACGCGTGGCCCTGGCGATCAACGTGGGCACCGCACCGCTGGCGTTCCTGATTGGTGCCAACAGCCTGGGCAGCCTGATCTTCCCCGGCATCGCCTTGAACAATCAGCCGCAATTGCTGCTCGGCGCCGCGTGCACCGCGTTGCTGGCATTGCTGCTTGACGGTCTGGTGACCATGGCCAGCCGCCTCTGGCTGGAACGCGGGTTGCGTCCGTCTTAAGGCTTGGCAAAGGAATTGATATGAAAAAACTGACACTGATACTGAGCTGCGTCCTGCTGTTTGCAGGTTTTGCGCAAGCCGCAGAAAAACCCGTCATTCGCATCGGCGCCCGGGTGTTCACCGAACAAACCCTGCTCGCCGAAATCACCTCCCAGTACCTGCGCACCAAGGGCTATGACACCCAAGTGACCGGTGGCCTGGGCAGCAACCTGGCGCGCAGTGCCCAGGAAAGCGGGCAACTGGACTTGATCTGGGAATACACCGGCGTCTCGCTGGTGGCCTACAACCACGTCGACGAGAAGCTCGACAGCCAACAGTCCTACGCTCGAGTCAAAGAACTCGACGCGAAAAAAGGCCTGGTCTGGCTGTCGCCGTCGAAATTCAGCAACACCTACGCGTTAGCGTTGCCGGAAAATGTGGCCAAGGAATTCCCTCAGATCAACACCATGAGCGACCTGACCCAAGCCCTGGCCGAAAAAACCAAAGGCACACGCCTGGTCGCCCTGGACACCGAGTTCGCCAACCGCTCCGACGGCATGGGCGGCATGGTCAAGCTGTACGGCATGAACCTGACGCGCGAAAACACACGCCAGATGGACGCCGGCCTGGTCTACACCGCGCTGCGTAATGGCCAGGTATTTGCCGGTTTGGTCTACACCACCGACGGTCGCCTGAACGCCTTCAAATTGAAGCTGCTGGAAGACGACAAGCATTACTTTCCGGACTACACCGCGGCCCCCGTGGTGCGTCAGGTGTACCTGGATGCTCACCCACAACTGGCCGCCGACCTTGCGCCGCTGGCCGCGCTGTTCGACGACGCAACCATGCGCCAGTTGAACGCACGGGTCGACGTCGACCATGAAAGCCCGTCCGCTGTTGCCGCCGATTTCCTGCGCCAACACCCGATCAACTAAGAGGAGAAGACATGGAATTTTTAAACGCCTTTTCCCATCTTGACTGGGCACAAGTCCTGCACCTGACCTTGCAGCACATCACCCTGGTCGGCATCGCGGTGCTGCTGGCGATCTTTATTGGCGTGCCGCTGGGCGTGTTGATGACGCGCTTCCCGACGCTCGCGGGGCCGTTGCAAGCCAGCGCCACGGTGCTGCTCACCGTTCCGTCGATAGCGCTGTTCGGCCTGCTGCTGCCGTTTTACTCCAAATTCGGCCAGGGCCTGGGGCCAATGCCGGCGATTACTGCGGTGTTCCTCTACTCCCTGCTGCCGATCATGCGTAACACCTACCTGGCCCTGACCGGCGTAGAACCAGGCATTCGCGAAGCCGCCAAAGGCATCGGCATGACCTTCGCCCAGCGCCTGCGCATGGTCGAATTGCCCATCGCGGTGCCGGTGATCCTCGCCGGTGTGCGCACCGCCGTGGTGATGAACATTGGCGTCATGACCATCGCCGCCACCATCGGCGCCGGTGGCCTGGGCGTACTGATTCTGGCTTCCATCAGCCGTAGCGACATGTCGATGCTGGTTGTCGGCGCCGTACTGGTCAGTCTTCTGGCCATCTTCGCCGACCTGCTATTGCAATGGCTGCAACGCTCGCTGACTCCAAAAGGACTGCTCAAATGATCGAACTTCAAAACCTGACCAAGACTTTTCAAAGCAACGGCAAAACAGTGTCTGCCGTGAACGACGTAAGCCTGACCGTCAACGAAGGCGAGATTTGCGTATTCCTCGGCCCGTCGGGCTGCGGCAAGAGCACCACGCTGAAAATGATCAACCGCCTGATCAAGCCCACCTCGGGCAAGATTTTGATCAACGGCGAAGACACCACCGACCTCGACGAAGTGACCCTGCGTCGCAACATCGGCTACGTGATCCAGCAAATCGGCCTGTTCCCGAACATGACCATCGAGGAAAACATCGTGGTCGTGCCCAAGCTGCTGGGCTGGGACAAACAGAAATGCCACGACCGCGCCCGCGAGTTGATGAGCATGATCAAGCTGGAGCCCAAGCAATACCTGCATCGCTACCCGCGTGAACTGTCGGGTGGCCAGCAACAACGTATCGGCGTGATTCGCGCGCTGGCGGCGGATGCGCCGTTGCTGCTGATGGACGAGCCGTTCGGCGCGGTCGACCCGATCAACCGCGAGATGATCCAGAACGAGTTCTTCGAGATGCAGCGCGCGCTGAACAAGACCGTGATTATGGTCAGCCACGACATCGACGAAGCCATCAAGCTGGGCGACAAGATCGCGATTTTCCGCGCCGGCAAGCTGCTGCAGATCGACCACCCGGACACGCTGCTGGCGCACCCGGCTGACGAATTCGTCAGCAACTTCGTCGGCCAGGACAGCACCCTCAAGCGCCTGCTGTTGGTGAAGGCCGAAGACGCAGCGGACAACGCGCCGTCGGTGAGTCCGGAAACCCCGGTGGCCGAGGCACTGGAATTGATGGACGAAACCGACCGCCGTTACGTGGTGGTGACCTGCGCCGAGAACAAGGCGCTGGGCTATGTACGACGTCGCGACCTGCACCGTCAAACCGGCACCTGCGGCCAGTACTTGCGCGAGTTCAACGCCACCGCGGCGTACGACGAACACTTGCGCATCCTGCTGTCGCGCATGTACGAGTTCAACCGCTCGTGGTTGCCGGTGATGGATGCCGAACGGGTGTTCCTTGGTGAAGTGACTCAAGAGTCGATTGCCGAGTACTTGAGTTCGGGTAAATCGCGTGGCGGCAAGACCAGCATTGTTTCGCCCGCCGAAACCGCCCTGGCTTGAACTGAACTGACACACCAGAGAGCAAAATGTGGGAGGGGGCTTGCCCCCTCCCACATTTTGCTCTCTGGTGTGTCAGGGAAATACCGTGGATTTAACCCATTCGGGGAACATCAATTCGTCATACCTGTCGGTTACATAAGTAGCTGAACGTCGCTGCGCGACGAACGCGTGCAAAAACGCGACATTTTTAGTTGATCTATGGCCTCCCACGTCCTAAAGTTCGCGCCGAACGTCCATGCTGGAAACGATCCATCCGGCTCAAGTACTGACGACGAGACAGCAAGGCCAAGGGAGCGGTTACTCCCATGGCCTTTTTGCTTTCGGCGACATGCCTTGGGAAGTAGGCGAACCAAAGTGGGGATACGGAGGACGTTCATTTGCACCCATTGATCAAACCAGTTTGCCCTTAGGAGTTCCCAGCATGTCGATCAACGTCGAAGATTATTTCGCGCGCGCCACCTTTGACAAAATGAAGGCGTTCGCCGACAAACAGGAAACCCCGTTCGTGGTGATCGACACCGCGATGATCAGCCAGGCCTACGATGACCTGCGCGCCGGTTTCGAATTTGCCAAAGTCTATTACGCCGTCAAGGCCAACCCGGCCGTCGAGATCATCGACCTGCTCAAAGACAAAGGCTCGAGCTTCGACATCGCCTCGATCTACGAGCTGGACAAGGTCATGGACCGTGGCGTCAGCCCCGACCGTATCAGCTACGGCAACACCATCAAGAAATCCAAAGACATTCGCTACTTCTTCGATAAAGGCGTGCGCCTGTTCTCGACCGACTCCGAAGCCGACCTGCGCAACATTGCCAAGGCCGCACCGGGTTCGAAAGTCTACGTGCGTATCCTCACCGAAGGCTCGACCACGGCTGACTGGCCGTTGTCGCGCAAATTCGGCTGCCAGACCGACATGGCCATGGACCTGCTGATTCTGGCGCGTGACCTCGGCCTGGTGCCTTATGGCATCTCGTTCCACGTCGGTTCGCAACAGCGCGACATCAGCGTATGGGACGCCGCCATCGCCAAGGTCAAAGTGATCTTCGAACGTTTGAAAGAAGAAGACGGCATTCAGCTGAAACTGATCAACATGGGCGGTGGCTTCCCGGCCAACTACATCACCCGCACCAACAGCCTGGAAACCTACGCCGAAGAAATCATCCGCTTCCTCAAGGAAGACTTCGGCGATGACCTGCCGGAAATCATCCTGGAACCGGGCCGTTCGTTGATCGCCAACGCCGGCATCCTGGTCAGCGAAGTAGTGCTGGTTGCGCGCAAATCGCGCACCGCCGTCGAACGCTGGGTGTACACGGATGTGGGCAAGTTCTCGGGCCTGATCGAAACCATGGACGAAGCCATCAAGTTCCCGATCTGGACCGAGAAAAAAGGCGAGATGGAAGAAGTGGTGATCGCCGGCCCAACCTGCGACAGCGCCGACATCATGTACGAAAACTACAAATACGGCCTGCCGCTGAACCTGGCAATTGGTGACCGTATGTACTGGTTGTCGACCGGTGCCTACACCACCAGCTACAGCGCGGTTGAGTTCAACGGCTTTCCGCCGCTGAAATCGTTCTACGTTTAAGCAGCACCGCCAGCAAAAAGCCCATGACGTGTCATGGGCTTTTTTTATACAAAAATATCCTTGCGGACATCTACTTTGCCGGTGACAAAAATCTGCAGGTCCAGCCTGCCATCCCCCGTGGTGTCCATCCTTAAAAGCGTTCGCTGAACCTTGGGGTCGTAGTTCACCAGCACATCACCCGGTTTGGTCATGAACGTCGGGTTGTTCGGGTCTTGTTGTTTTCTGCGATCAATCGGCAACCTGGAAACAAAGTTCAGCGGACCTGATTGTCGGCTCACGCCAGACAGGTCGAGTTTGTCCTTGCCGCTGACGAAGTCCATGACCAGATTAGGCTTACCACTGGACGTAGCATCAAACACAAAGGTATTGGCGCCCGCCCCGCCCCACGTTTGCGCCCCGCCGCTGCCGCCATAAATAATGTCGTCGCTGCGGCCGCCCCGCAGGACATTGAAGGCCGCATTACCGATCAACGTATTCTTGCCTTGGCCACCTCTGGCCTCTTCAATCGTCACACCATGGGCGATACCGACGTTACCCTCCAACCCTGCCACTGAAGAAAACGAGCCTGCATTGAGGTTGATCGTTTGATCTTGGCTGAACTCGGAAAAATCGAGGGTATCCCAGCCACCGCCATCCCACACGCTGAACAATGGTTTGTCCTGGGCCGTTTTCAGGCTGTACTGATCACGATCAGTATTGGAGTTGAAGCCATAAGTAGTATTGCCGTTGCGCGTGGCGTAGTTCGCACCATATTTTGCCTGGATTGCCCGCATGTCATCCATCATCAGGCTGACGGGGTGGACACTCTCCTCAGCGTCGTTCAGAAAGGGCGTGGTGTAGCTCATGATCGAGTAGGTCCTCAAATCCTCCGCATAATACTGCGGCTCAAGCTTTTCATTTTCATCACCGTGCGGATGATCCAAACCAAGGCTGTGCCCTAGCTCATGGATCATGGTTGAACGCCATTTTTCGGTAATCATGTCATTTCTATCAGCGTTGGCCGGGTTGCGCGGTCCGCTCGTCTGCTCTGCAAGACGTAGCCAGACCGTGCCCTGTACCTCTGGGTCGCGCGGGTCCGGTTTGTAAGCAAAGCCCAACATGGTCGAGGCGTTGTTGCCAGTGACGTACCCTCTGTGGGTCAGATGCCCCTCACTGGCGCCGCGTGCTTGTTCGGTGAAAGTCAGATTGGCAACATCGGCATACTCTTGATGCGCCTTGTTGATAAGTTCTTTGTGCAAAAGGCTCAGCGGCAAGACTTTGTCGATCCCGGACTTGCTGTTTATACGCTTGAATTCTCTGAAGCCGCGTGGCGGGGCATTGGCAAATTCATAAGTAAGCTCGGTCTTGCCATTCCGGTTACTGTCACGCCAGCGGCTGCCGGCGCGGTTAAGCCGATCTGCAACCTGTGCGCTGGTCAGCGATGGGTCCTCATCTTCAGACCTTTTTTCAGCGCCGCGTTTATTTTCTTCGAGAGCTCGTTGAACAACGTCATATCCCGCAGGAACAGATGCCTGATTGATTCGCATAATAAAAAACACTCTGGGGTTCAGCGGAACCAGCACATGCCTTGCAAGCGCTGTTCAACCAATCGTGGAAACGAGGCACAAACGTGTCACCAATCCAGCCAGCGCTTTATCAGCCTTTTCCGCAATAAAAGTCAGCGCAACCAAATTGCCCCGTAGCTCACCCGTGTTGGTAGCCGTAGGATCGATCAGCAGATGGTTATCCGCCCTGTAAGCACCAAAGACGATCCAGGCTTTATCAATGTCCAGCGACAAGCCCCACGCATCAGATGCGTGGCGCTTTTGTGCGCAAAACAGAATATTTCTCGATAACCCACGGCATAATGCGCGCCGTAATCTACTAACCGCTCAGCGAGGCCGTCAGACGTGTTGAAGAAAACCCTGTTCCAGTTGCACTGGTTCTTCGGCATTACCGCCGGGCTGGTGTTGGCGTTGATGGGGATCACCGGGGCGGCGGTGTCGTTTCAGGATGAAATTCTGCGGGCGCTCAACCCCACGGTACTCAGCGTGCAAAAGCGCGAAGCCGGCGTACTGCCGCCTGCCGAACTGGTGCGCAAGCTGCAGGCTACCGAAGGCAAAAGCGTGGCGATGCTGTGGGTGGAAAGCGACAGCGGCAATGCCGCACGCGTGCTTTTCAGCGCGCCGCCGGGCGAGCGCCGTGGCCAGATGCGCTACTTCGACCCGTACACCGGCGATTACCTGGGCGACGCCGTCGGGCAGGACTTCTTCGGCTTTGTGCTGCAATTGCACCGCTTCCTGGCGATGGGCGAAACCGGCCGGCAAATCACTGGCGCCTGCACGCTGATCCTGCTGTTCTTCTGCCTCTCCGGCCTGTACCTGCGCTGGCCGCGCCAAGTGGCGAGCTGGCGCGCCTGGCTGACACTCGACTGGCGCAAAAAGGGCCGCAGTTTCAACTGGGATTTGCACTCGGTATTCGGCACCTGGTGCCTGCTGTTTTATCTTCTGGCGGCGTTGACGGGCCTGTCCTGGTCCTACGATTGGTACAACCAGGGGCTGACCAAACTGCTCTCCGACGCGCCGAACAATGAACGCATGCGCAAGCGCGGCCCGGCGCCCGACGGCCCGGCGCCGGTGGCTAACTATGACGCCATCTGGAGCAGCATCTACAGCAACGCGGGGCCTGGACTGAGCGCTTACAACATTCGTATGCCGGCCGTCGCCGGGCAACCGGCCACCGTGTATTACCTGCTCAAAACGTCGCCGCATGACCGCGCCACCAACCAGATCACCCTGGACCCGGCCACCGGCGAGCTCCAACGCCACGACCGTTACGCCAGCAACACCCTCAAGTCGCAACTGCTGACCAGTATCTACGCGCTGCACACCGGCAGTTATTTCGGCCTGGCGGGGCGCATCATCCTCACCGTCAGCGCGCTGTGCATGCCGCTGTTCTTTATTACCGGCTGGCTGCTGTACCTCGACCGTCGCCGCAAAAAACGCCAAGTGCGTGAGGCGCGCGAAGGCCTTGGCGCCAACCACAGCGATGCCCCGGCGTGGTTGATCGGCTTTGCCAGCCAGAGCGGCTTCGCCGAGCAGCTTGCGTGGCAAACTGCCGGGCAATTGCAGGCGGCCGGGCTGCCGGTAAACGTGCAGCCCCTGGCTGGCATCAGCCAGGACGAGCTGCGCCAGTCGCACAATGCGCTGTTTGTGGTCAGCACCTTCGGCGACGGCGAAGCCCCCGACAGCGCCCGTGGTTTCGAACGCAGCGTGCTCGGTCAACAGCTGTCGCTCAAAGGCCTGAACTACGCGGTACTGGCGCTGGGTGATCGCCAGTACCAACACTTCTGTGGCTTTGCGCGGCGCCTGCACTTCTGGCTGACCCACCAGGGCGGCAACCCGCTGTTTGCCCCGGTGGAAGTCGACAGCGGCGACACCCAAGCCTTGCTGACTTGGCAACAGCAACTGGGCCAACTCACCGGCCACGCGCCGGCGGCGGCCTGGCAAACGGCACCGTTCGAACACTGGACCCTGTCCGAGCGCGCCCTGCTCAACCGCGACAGCGTCGGCGCGGCCATCTACTTGCTCAGCCTCACCCCGCCGTCGCCGCAACGCTGGTCGGCCGGCGACCTGGTGGACGTGCTGCCACGCAACAGCGCAGCGGCCATCGAGCACTTCCTCGCAGGTTTGGGCCTGGAGGGCAGTGACGGCGTGCTGATCGACGGCACGGCGCAAACGCTCAGCCAAGCCCTCGCCGCCCGCCAACTGCCGCACAACCGCGCGCACTTGGTCGGCCTGCACGCACAAGCTTTGGTCAACGCATTGGTGCCGCTGGGCCTGCGCGAATACTCGATCGCCTCGATCGCGAGTGACGGCGTGTTGCAGTTGATCGTGCGCCAGGAACGTCACCCCGATGGCAGCCTGGGCCTGGGCTCCGGCTGGCTGACCGAACACGCCGCCATCGGTTCAGGCATCAGCTTGCGCCTGCGCAGCAACAGTGGTTTCCACCTGCCGCAAGCACCGGTGCCGCTGATACTGTTGGGCAACGGCACCGGCCTCGCGGGGCTGCGCAGCTTGCTCAAAGCGCGCATTGCCGAGGGCCGGCAACGCAACTGGTTACTCTTCGGCGAGCGCAATATTGCCCACGACTACCTGTGCCAGCATGAGCTTCAAGGCTGGCTGGCGAGCGGTGATCTGGCGCTGCTGGACCTGGCGTTTTCCCGCGACCAAGCCGAGAAAATCTACGTACAGGACCGCCTGCGTGAATCGGCGGATGTGCTGCGCAGATGGCTGGCGGACGGCGCTGCCATTTATGTGTGCGGCAGCTTGCAAGGGATGGCGACAGGCGTCGATCAAGTGCTGCGCGAGGTGCTGGGCAACGAAGCAGTGGAGCGCTTGATTGAGCAAGGCCGCTATCGCCGCGATGTGTACTGAGCCCCAAATGATCGTTCCCACACAGAGCGTGGGAATGATCAACTCAGGCAGGTTGCAGCGTTTGCTCGAAGACTGAGACCCCGTCCAGGTCGCGCAAGGTCACGGTCAGCTCGGCCGTCTGCCCATCAATCTGCACTTCGCCAAAGAACTGAAAGCCGGCAAACGGCGATGTATTCTGCGCCGGTGGCGCCTTCTCGAATACCACTTCCGGGCCAAAGGTTTTATCCAGCGGGTTAGGCCCGAAACTCCCGGCGTTCAAAGGCCCCGCGACGAACTCCCAGAATGGTTCAAAATCCTGAAACGCCGCGCGGTCCGGGTGGTAATGATGCGCCGCACAGTAGTGCACATCCGCCGTCAGCCACACATGGTTGCTCACCTTCTGCGCGCGCAAAAAACCCAACAATTCGGCAATTTCCAGCTCACGCCCTTGCGCCGGGCCGGGGTCGCCGTTGGCGATGGCTTCCCAGCGCGGCACGCCGGGGCTGACCTCACCGTCGGGCACGCCGAGGCCGATGGGCATGTCGGCGGCGATGACCTTCCACTGCGCTTGAGAGGCCTTGAGTTCACGCTTGAGCCAGTCCAGTTGCTCACGGCCCATGAACGGTTTTTCGCCGCCCAGGTTGTCGTCGTTGGGGCCGCGATAACTGCGCATGTCGAGCACGAACACATCCAGCAACGGGCCGTAACTGAGCTTGCGATAAATACGCCCGCCACCGTCGGCGCTTTGCCGGCGCATCGGTGAATACTCCAGCCAGGCCTGGCGCGCGCGGCCGACCAGGGTGTTGATGTCGCGGGTGGTGTAGCGCTCATCGAGTTGCTTGCTCGGCGACCAGTTGTTGATCACCTCGTGGTCGTCCCATTGCCAGATCTGCGGCACCTCGGCGTTAAAGCGGCGCACGTTTTCATCGAGCAAGTTGTAGCGATAATTGCCGCGGTACTCGTCGAGGGTTTCGGCGACTTTGCTCTTGGCTTCGGTGGTGATATTGCGCCAGACGCGGCCGTCTTCCACGGTGAGCTGTGCAGGCACCGGGCCGTCGGCGTAGATCGTGTCGCCGCTGTGAATAAAAAAATCCGGCAAGCGCAGGCGCATGGCTTCGTAAATACGCATGCCGCCGATGTCCGGGTTGATGCCGAAGCCCTGACCAACGGTGTCGCCGCTCCACACGAAGCGAATGTCGCGGCGTTGTTGTGGCACGCTGCGCAGGTGGCCGAACCAAGGCTCGCTGGCGACGCCGGTCTGGGCGTCTTCAAAATGCACGCGGTAGAAAATCGCTTGGTCGACAGGCAACCCGGTGAGTTCGACGCGCGCTGTAAAGTCGGTGCGACTGTCGGCGAGCGGCGAGATGAATTTGCGCGGGTTGCTGAACACGCTGCGGGTGTCCCACTCCACGACCATTTTCGCGGGGCGGTCACTGCGGCTCCAGATCATCGCGCGGTCGCCGAGCAAATCGCCGGACTGCACGCCATCGGTCAGTTGCGGCCGGTCTTTCACCGAAGCAATCACCGCAGGCGCCAGGCCCGGCAACAACAGGCCGGCGCCAACGGCTTGCATCACGCGGCGACGGCCGAGGTCGAAGTGGCTCATGCAGGTGCCCTCTTGAGTATCAAAAGGGCCACTTAAGCACGGGCGCATGAAGCGGATGTGACACTGATTACAGCCCGATACAAATCAACTGTGGGAGCGGGCTTGCTCGCGATGGCATCCACTGGGTAGTGCTGATGTACCGAGGTGCCTGCATCGCGAGCAAGCCCGCGCCCACAAAAAGCAAATCTGCTTTTGACCTGAGAAGCGCCCGGTTAAACCTCGATGGCCGCACGCAGGCTCGGGTTCGTGGGGCAAGCGCGTCAGACTTGCGCCGGAGCCACCGCCAACTCGACCGCCTCAGGGCGCTTGATCAGCGCATACACCAACCCCGTCAGCACACTGCCGGCCACAATCGCCAGCAAATACAGCAGCGCGTGGTTCATCGCGTTAGGAATAATCAGCACAAACAAGCCGCCGTGTGGCGCCGCCAGCTTGCAGCCAAAGTACATCGACAGAGCGCCGGTCAACGCGCCACCGGCGATGCTCGCCGGGATCACCCGCAGCGGGTCTTTGGCCGCAAACGGAATCGCACCTTCAGAGATAAAGCACATGCCCAGAATCATCGCCGCTTTGCCCGCCTCACGCTCGGTCTGGGCAAACTTGCGGCGCGCCAGCAAGGTCGCGATGCCCATGCCAATCGGCGGCACCATACCGGCGGCCATGGTAGCCGCCATCGGTGCACCGCTGGACGCCGCCAGCAAACCGACCGAAAACGCATACGCTGCCTTGTTGATCGGCCCGCCCAAATCAACACACATCATGCCGCCCAGCAAAATGCCCAGCAGCACCGCGTTGGTGGTGCCCATGGTGCTGAGAAAATCAGTCAGGCCGGTCAGCAACCGTGCAACCGGAGGGCCGATCAGGTAGACCATCGCCAGGCCGGTGATCAAGCTCGCCAGCAACGGGATGATCAGGATCGGCTTGAGTGCCTCAAGGCTTTGCGGCAAGCGAACCGCGCGCGAGATAAATTTAACGCAGTAGCCGGCAAGGAAACCCGCAAAAATACCGCCGATAAACCCGGCGCCCAGCGTACCCGCCAGCAACCCGCCAATCATGCCGGGCGCAATGCCGGGGCGGTCGGCGATCGAGTAGGCAATGTAGCCCGCCAGCAGCGGCACCATCAGCATAAAGGCCTGGTCGCCGACGGTTTTAAGTGCCGCCGCCAGGGTGCCTTTTTCTTCAAAGGCATGAATGCCGAACACAAACGACAAGGCGATCAACAAGCCGCCTGCCACCACCATTGGCAACATGAACGACACGCCGGTGAGCAAGTGTTTGTAGACGCCGGTTTTTTCCGACTTCTTGGCCACCGCGCCGTTGGCCGCACTTTCCACCGTGCCTTCGGCGAGGGCTTTGTTGAGCGTGGCTTCAGATTGCTTGAGGGCAATGCCGGTGCCGCAACGGTAAATCTTCTTGCCGGCGAAGCGCTCGGTGGCGACTTCAATGTCTGCCGCCAGCAATACCACGTCGGCGTCGGCAATCGCTTGTGGGCTCAACGGCGTGCGTGCGCCGACCGAACCTTGGGTTTCGACCTGCAGGTCATAGCCCAGGCGCTTGGCCGTTTGCTGCAAGGCTTCGGCGGCCATGAAGGTGTGGGCCACGCCGGTCGGGCACGCGGTAATCGCGACGATACGCGGCGCGTTCGCCGCCGCCGGGGCTTGGCTGGCGACGTAGATTTGCGCCTCTTCGGCGCCCCGACGCAGCACGCCGTCGACATCCGCCAACGCTTGCGCGGGCGTACTCTGGAACACCCGCTTGCCGACAAAGCGCTGCATGTCCAAGGGTGTGCTGCTGACCAGCAACACCCACTCGGCGTCGTCGAGCGTGGCCTGCGACAACTGGCGCTCGGGCCGCTGCACGTCCACCACTTCAACGCTGGTGCGCAAGCCCATGCGTTGCGCGGCGGCGTCCAGCAAACGCGCACACAGCACACTGGTGACCATGCCGTTCGGGCAGGCAGTAACAATGGCTAATTTCATCACAAACCCTCTTATTGTTCTGTCAGCGCGCGCACATGGACGCCGCTTTCGAGACGCGCCAATTGCGCGTCATCGCTGATGCCAAAACCGATCTGCGTCACTGCCATCGCGGCAATCGCCGTGGCGCGGCGCAGGGTGGTTTCCGGCAGATCAACACTCAGCAAGCCGTGCAGCATCCCGGCCAGCAACGAGTCGCCCGCGCCCACCGTGCTGGCCACGCTGACCTTGGGCGGCGTGGCATGCAGCGCGGTGCCCGGGCTGAACCAGTTGACGCCGTCGGCACCGTGCGACACCACCACATGCTCCACGCCTTGGGCGTGCAAGCGCTCGGCGGCCTCGGCCTGTTGCGCGATCGAATCGGTGGGGCAATCCAGCGCGTCGGTGAGTTCTTCGGTGTTGGGTTTGATCAACCACGGGCCCGCCTTCAAACCGGCGCGCAGCGCTTCACCGCTGGTGTCCAGGGCGACTTTCAAACCCAGTGCTTTAAGTTGCGCAAGCAAGCCCTGAAACCACTGCGGGCTGACGCCGCGCGGCAAGCTGCCGGCGACAACCACCGCGTCGAACTCCGGGCCGACCACCTTGAGCAATTTGAGCAACGCCTCTTGCGCCTGCTCACTGACCTCAGGCCCCGGCGCATTGATGTCGGTAACCCGGCCATCCTGTTCGGCAATCTTGATATTGCTGCGGGTTTCACCCGGCACGCGGATAAACGCATCGCCAAACCCACGGCTGGCGATCAATGCATCAAACGCCTCGGGGTTGGCCGCGCCAAGAAATCCACCCACGCTCACGTTATGGCCCAAGTCGGCCAACACCTGCGCAACGTTCACACCCTTGCCGGCGGCATGCGTGAGCACGGTTTCGCTACGGTTGACTGCACCCGGCTCCAGGCGCGCCAGGCGTACCGTAAGGTCCAACGCCGGGTTCAGCGTCAGGCATAAAATCTTCGCCATTTACACGGCCTCCACAAGGGCACGCACTTCAGCGGGCGAACCCACCAACAGCGCTTTTTGCGCCAGGCCCTGGGCCTCGCTCAGACTGAATTCACGCACCCGCGCCTTCACTTCAGGAATGCTGCGGGCCGACACACTTAATTCATCCACACCCAGCCCGATCAGCACCGGCACGGCCAGCGGGTCCGCCGCCAACTCGCCGCACACGCCCACCCATTTGCCATGGGCATGCGCTGCGCGCACGGTGATGTCGATCAGTTGCAGCACCGCCGGGTGCAAGCCATCGGCCTGCGCCGACAGGGTTGGGTGGCCACGGTCGATGGCCAGCGTGTACTGGGTCAAATCGTTGGTGCCGACGCTGAAAAAGTCGACTTCCCTGGCCAAGACCGGCGCGAGCAACGCAGCGGAAGGCACTTCGATCATGATCCCGAGTTGCAAGTCGGCCACCGGAATTTCCAGGCGCAGGCGCTCGGTCATATCACGCGCCGCACGCCATTCATCGACGCTGCCAACCATGGGGAACATGATGCGCAGCGGGCGGTTATCCGCCGAGCGCAGCAGCGCGCGCAGTTGCGCTTCCATGATCTGCGGGCGTTGCAAGGTCAGGCGAATACCGCGCACGCCGAGGAACGGGTTTTCTTCTTCGGCAATCGGCCAATAAGGCAGCGGTTTGTCGCCGCCCACGTCGAGGGTGCGCACTACCAGCGGGCGACCCTCAAGGCCGTCGAGTACGCGGCGGTATTCGGCTTCCTGAGTGGCTTCATCCGGCGCTTGCGGGTGCGCCATGAAAATCAATTCGGTGCGCAGCAAACCAATGCCTTCGGCGCCCTGCTCTACCGCTGCGGCAACACCGGCGCTCTCGCCAATGTTGGCGAACACTTCCACGGCGTGGCCGTCACGCGTCAACGCCGGTTGATGGCGCTGCGCAGAGGCGGCTTGCAGGCGTTGCTCACGGGTGTCGCGCTCCACCGTCGCGCGTTGCAGCGTGGCCGCATCAGGGGCCACATGCAGGCGGCCGCGCTGGCCGTCGAGCAACAACGGCGTGCCGGAAGCCAGCAGCAGCACCGCCGCGCCTGCGCCGACCAGAGCGGGAATGCCCAAGGCACGCGCGACAATGGCACTGTGCGCAGTGGCGCCGCCACGCGCGGTGAGGATGCCGGCGACGCGGGCTGGGTCCAGGCGTGCAACGTCCGAAGGGCCGACTTCGTCCATCACCAGAATGTAAGGTTCGCTCGGCTCTTGCGCGGTTTCCAGGCCACACAGTTGTGCCAGCACGCGGCGGCCAACGTCACGCAAATCTGCGGCGCGCTCGGCGAGCAAGGCGTCCTGCAACGACTCTTGCTGTTTGGCGGCGGCTTCGATCACGCTCATCCATGCCGCTTCAGCGCTTTCGCCTTGCTTGAGGCGGGTGTCGACTTCGTCCGTCAGCTCCGGGTCGTCGAGCATTTCCTGGTGAGTAATGAAAATTTCGCGGATGGCTTTGGCTTGGCTGCGCTCGATGAGGCCCTGAATATCGCGGCGCACGTCGCTCAGCGCATCCTGCAAGCGCTGGCGCTCGATGGCGGAGGACTCGCCGCGCAAGGGGTAATCGAACACCTGTTGGGTCTGGATATGCGCCGGGCCGATAGCGATACCGGGCGCTGCGGCGATAGCCTGAAGTTGGCTGCCGGCCTGCGGCGCGCTGATCACCGGTTGCGGTTCGACATCCACGGTTGCAGGTTGCGCACTCACGGTCGGCAGCGGCTCAACGTCTTCGCCCAGGCCTTCTTCTACCGCCGCCAGCAAGGCGGGCAAGGCATCGCCGGCAATCGTCGGCTCGGCGACAAATTCCAGCACCTGGCCGCGACGAGCGCCGAGGCTGAGCAACTTGCTCAGGCTTTTCACCGACACCGCGCCCACCGGGCCATCGATGATGCGCAGGCGAATATCGCCGTCAAAACTTTTCGCCAATTGCGCGAGGATTTTCGCCGGCCGCGCGTGCAGGCCATGCGCGTTGGCCAGGGTAATGCGCGCGCTCGGCCAGTCAGGCGGCAGTTCGCCGCCGAGCACTTCAAGCACCGCGCGGCTGCTGGTGGCACGCCCCAATTCCTGGCCGCGACCTTCAATCAACAAGGCACACAAACGCTCCAACAGGGCCTGGTGCGCTTCACCGAGGCTGGCCAGGCAAAACAGGCCATTGAGCGGCTGGCCGAGGTAACGCATGGGTTTGTCCGGGGTGACGAATGCAAGGCCAGGGCGCTTTACCGTCTGCTCGCTGTGCAGCCACCACAGGCCGTCGCCCAGCGGCAGTGCGTCAACCTGTTGCAACACGGCGGCAAAGCCGTTGCTCACACAGTCGGCCTGGCGCAGCAAGCGTGCGCCGCGCCATACCAGCTCTTCAAAGTCATCGGCGGACACGCCGAGGCTGATCATCTGCGCATCCAGCGCCAGTTCCTGCGGCGCGCCTTGCAGCAGTTTCAGCAAGGCGTCGGCGGAACCGGCACGGCGCAGCGCCTGGCCGAGGTCGGTTTCACCCAACGCGCGGGTCAGCAGTTGCAGCAGGCGCAGGTGTTCATCGGACTTGGCGGCAATGCCGATGGCCAGGTAGACGATCTGGCCATCACCCCAATCCACGCCTTCGGGAAATTGCAGCAGGCGCACGCCGGTCGAAAACACCTGGTCGCGGGTTTCCGGGGTGCCATGCGGAATGGCGATACCCTGGCCTAGAAAAGTCGAGCCTTGGGCTTCACGGGCTTGCAAGCCGCTGAGGTAGCCCTCGGCGACCAGGCCATCGGCCACCAATGTGTCAGCGAGCAGGTGCAAGGCAGCAGATTTGTCCACAGCCACCTGGCCCATGGATATCTGCTCTACAGTGAGCTCAAGCATGCCGTTCTCCTAGTTAGTGCGATGGGCGCACTAGGTATTGTTTTGAATAAATCCGCACAAGGCGTTCAAAGTAAATGACTGAGTGGTCAGTTGGCAGTAGCCAGTCAGTCGCGAACGTCGTAAAAATACGCTGGCTGAAACGTTTAATCTAGAATTTATGGCAGGTTACGCGTTAATTATGCAAGCTTGAAGGACCACTCGGCGCTTGAGCCTGCCCATTGGTCGTGTGCCGTAATCGGTTACGATTGGACAAAATGTCGGGGCTGGCTCTAAAAAACAAGGAAATCCCGGTTTGAAACTCAGTGATATTGCACGTCTCGCCGGTGTGTCCGTGACCACCGCCAGCTATGTCATCAATGGCAAAGCCGAACAGCAACGCATCAGCAGCGCAACCGTCGAGCGGGTGCGCGCGGTGGTTCAAGCGCATGGTTTTACCCCAAACCCTCAAGCGGCGGGGCTGCGCAGTCGGCACACGCGCACCTTGGGTTTCATCCTGCCGGACCTCGAAAACCCCAGTTACGCGCGCATCGCCAAGCTCCTGGAGCAAGGTGCGCGGGCGCGAGGTTACCAGTTATTGATCGCCAGCTCCGACGACGAGGCGGACAGCGAGCGCCAACTGCTGCAACTGTTTCGCGCCCGGCGCTGCGACGCGCTGTTTGTTGCCAGTTGCTTGCCGGCCGGCGATGACAGCTATCGCGAACTGCAAGCCAAAGGCCTGCCGGTGATTGCCATCGACCGGGTCATGGAGCCTGAGCAGTTTTGTTCAGTGGTCAGCGACGACCGCCAGGCTTGCCAGCAACTGACCAGCAGCCTGTTGCAGCCACTGCCCAAGCAGATCGCGCTGATCGGTGCGCGGCCCGAGCTGAGCATCAGCCAGGAACGTGCCGCAGGTTTTCGCGAAGCGCTGCACGACTTCAGCGGCGAAATCATCGTCGAACAAGGCGAGGCGTTCAGTCGCGACTGCGGCCGACAGTTGATGGAAAAACTGCTGGAGCAACTGGGGCATTTGCCTGACGCGCTGGTGACCACTTCCTACGTGCTGCTGCAAGGCGTGTTCGATGCGTTGCACGACTTTCCGCTCAAGTCGCAGCCACTGCGCCTGGGCACATTCGGTGACACTCAACTACTCGACTTTCTGCCGCTGCCGGTCAACGCCATGGCTCAGCAACATCAGCTGATTGCCGACACCGCCCTGCGCCTGGCCCTGGCTGCCATTGAGGAAGAACAGTACACGCCGGGCGTGCAAGCCATCGGCCGAACCTTCAAGCAGCGAATTCACGAGGCCTGAGCGTGGAGCTGATCGACACCCACACCCACCTGGACTTCGCGGACTTTGACAGTGATCGCGGTGAAGTCCTCGCCCGCAGCCGCCAACTCGGGGTGCAGCGCATGGTGGTGTTGGGCGTGTCGCAGCAACACTGGCAGCGGCTGTGGGACGTGGTGCAGGCGGATGAAGGTTTATTCGCAGCCTTTGGCTTGCACCCGGTGTTCCTTGATGAGCATCGCCCCGCCGACCTGACGCAATTGGGCGAGTGGATGACCCGCCTGAGCGGTCACCGCCAGCTTTGCGCAGTGGGCGAGATTGGCCTGGATTACCTTGTTGAACACCTTGATCGCGAGCACCAGCAAAGCCTGTTTGAAGCCCAACTGAAACTGGCGGTGGACTTTCAGCTCCCGGCTCTGCTGCACGTGCGCCGCAGCCACGCGGTGGTAATCGCCACGCTCAAGCGCATCCGCGTGCCACGCGGCGGTATTGTCCATGCGTTCGCCGGCAGCGTTGAGGAAGCCCGCGAGTACATCAAGCTCGGCTTCAAACTGGGCTTGGGCGGTGCGGCGACCTGGCCTCAGGCGTTGCGCATGCACACAGTGCTGCCGCAACTGCCACTGGACGCCGTGGTGCTGGAAACCGACTCACCGGACATGGCGCCCGCCATGTACCCCGGCCAGCGCAACAGCCCGCAACACCTGCCGGACATCTGCACCGCCTTGGCCGGGCGCATGGGCATCAGCCCTTTATTGCTGGCCGAGACGAGTACACGCACGGCGCGCGCGCTGTTCAATTGGTAGAGTGAAAGGCATCAGGGCAGTACGGTCCAGATCGCAAAGCCTGCATACCACAGCACTGCCGCACGCAGCAGCAGTTCCCACAGCCGATCAAGGCTGTTGATGCCGTCGGCACCCACCACCGGCGGCGGAATTTCAGCCGCCACCAAGCCGACTTTTTCCACCAGTTGTGCGGCGCTGATGTCCCAGCTCAGCAGTTCATGCAGCATCACCCGGCCGACTGCGACAAAGTTACCCACCAGGGCAAAACTCGCCGCCAGCAGGCGTACCGGCACCCAGTCAAACGCATGGCGCAATTGCCCGGCACGCTCGGCGACCAGCGGGTTCTGGCTGTGCTCACTTGCAAGCGCCAGCAGGCGATAGGCCAGCGCGGCGACCGGGCCGAGCAGGAAGTACCAGAAAATCACCGCGAAAAAGCTTTGGTAAGCCTGCCACAACACATGCGCTTGAACGCGCTCCAGCAGTTGCTCGCCATTCTCGGCGGCAATTTGCAGGTCGCGCTCGGCCACGTGCTCGGCGGCTTGCAGGTCGCCGCGCCGCCATGCATCGCGAAACGGCCCGAGCCCGGCCAATAAATCGCCACGGCCCAGGCTGTAAATCACCACCAGCAAATGCACCGGCAGCGCCAGCAAGCCATAAGCCACCGGCTCCAGCACCAACAGCAAGAGCGCCAGCAAGACCACCGGCAACAACACCAGCAGCATCAGAATCAACCAAGGCTGTTTGCCCATGCGCGGGCTCGATTCCAGCTTGGCCAGCTCACGCAACCAGCCGCCGTCGCGCTGCAACCGCCGACGCAAGGCCGAAAATTTCTCAACCCACACCGCCAACACCAACACCAGAAAACTCATCGTGGTTGTCCTCCATCCTGCAAGGCGCTGCGAAAGCGCGCCCAATCAAAAGCCGGGCCCGGGTCGGTCTTGCGCCCCGGGGCGATATCACTGTGCCCGCAAATACGCTGCTGGGTAATGCTCGGGTAGGCCACCAGCAACTGGCGCGTCAGGTCGATCAGCGACACATATTGCGCATCGGTAAAGGCTAGCTCGTCCGTGCCCTCCAGCTCGATCCCCAAGGAAAAGTCATTGCACACTTCACGCCCCTCAAAGCTCGAAACGCCGGCATGCCAGGCGCGATCCAGGCACGACACAAATTGCGTCACCGTGCCGTCGCGCTCAATCAGAAAATGCGCAGACACTCGTAGGTCGGCAATCCCTTCAAAGTAGGGATGTTCCGTGACATCCAGGCGGTTCTGGAAAAACGCCTGCACCTTGCCGGTGGCAAACTGCGCCGGGGGCAAGCTGATGTTATGCACCACCAACAGTGAGATTTCGCCGGCGGGGCGCTCGTTGAAGTTGGGTGAAGGGCAATGACGAATGCCCTTACACCAACCGCTGGTGGGGTCCAACTGCATACGGGTTCCTTTAATGAGACGAGGTGTTACCAGTATGCCGCGTTCAGCCCTGCGGTTGCGATCACTTGCCGCGATTGAGTTGCCTCAGGTTGCCCATCACCGACGCCAGCGCGCGGTCGAACAGCAGGCCATCGTCCAGCATGCGCAGTGCGCCACGCTTGAACGCGAGGGCCAATTGATCGGCATCTTTCTCAAGGACTTTAAGCCCTGTGCGGCTGACAAAAATATAGCTGTTGGCCGGCGCCATGATCGCCAGCAGCTTGCAGCGCACCAGGCTCGCGGGGTCTGGCTGGAATTCAAACCAGCCGCCGACCCGCATCCGGTGGACCTTGAGCAGGTCCGGGTCATCGCTCGGCAGGCTGTGTAGCGGCGCCGGCAAACCGGGGCTGAGTGAAAACGGCTCGCGTACCTTGACCAGCGTGTCGGGGTTCTCGCCGTCGAATGACTGAATATGCAGGGCCTGCAACCGTACAAAAAACGCGCGGGTACTGACGGAATCGAACGCCGCGTTGCTCAAGCCGTTGCGCAATGCCGTGAGCAACCCAGGCACTTGCTCCAACAGGCGCCCGGCAGCCTCGGCGTCTTTGTGCCGGCCGACGCTCCAGATCAACTCGTCCAGGGTGCGCACCGCCGCCTGCCACTGCACCGATGCTTCGCCGTGATTAAGGCAGGCCAGCAACAAGACTTGGCTCCAGGCCTGCTGAACAAACTGCAGCACACACTGCGGCAGCACCTTGCCCAGCAACCGCCGGTTGAGCGCATCGGCTACGTGCTGACGCGCGGCGCGTGTGCGCACGTGCCCAGCTTCAGCCTCGTAGGTGTGTTGTTCAAGCAATTGGCTACGGCGCCGCTCGTCCGCCGTAAAGGCGCTGAATTGCGCCAACAACGGGGTAAAAATCGTCAGGTCTTCGACGAACTCATTCAACAAACACTGCACCACCTGCTCGATATGCACATACAGGCTGTCGCGCTGATAGTCAGCGTGCGGGCTCCAGGCCATGGCGGCGGCGGCAATGTCGTTGAGCAAGCGCCGCGCCGGGTGGTTGGCACGGCTGAAAAAGCTCTTGTCCAGCACCACCACTTTCAATATCGGGATCTGCAAGCGGGCGATCAAGCCCTTGAAGGCCTCGGGCACCGTGCGGTCGTTGAGGATGAATTCGAACAGCAGGGCGATCAGGTTGATTACATCCTCATCGGCGTCTTCCACCACGCGCGACTTGCCGCTCTTGACACTGACGCGGGTCAACAACTGCCCAAGCTGGTTGCGCAGGTCAAAATCGTCTTCGGCTTCGGGTTCCGGCACATATTGCTGCAAATGCGACAGCAGCCGCAGCAGGTCGCGCGTGGCAATCGGCTGCCGTTCGGCGCTGGCTTCCAGGGTGGGCGCGACGCTGCCACGCACGGCGGCGAGCAACTTCTGCAACGCGGCGAAGGCAGCCTGGCCATTTTCATCATGCGGCGGGTCGACGCTCGGCACGCTGCCTTCACGCCGCTCGCGGGCCGCACGCCCGCCGCAGCGCCTCGATGGCACCGCCTTGAGTTCAGGTAAAACCCCGGTGGCGACCAGCAGTTGGTTGGCTTCGAAGTACAACGGGTCGGCGTCGCTGAGCACGTATTTTTCAAACAGCTTGAGCATGATCAGCTTGACGCGAATCTCCACCCCCAGGCTGCGCCCCGCGCGCAAAAAAAACTCACACAGCAGCGCCGGGCCCAACGGGTTATCGCGCTCGTCCAGGGGTTTGCCAAGCAGCGCACTCAAGCGCGCGGTCAACTGCGCCAACGCCAAGCCATCGCGATGTCGCACTCGACCGAGCATGGCCTGCAACGCAGTGGCTTTTTCCAGATCATCCCTTGCATTGCCGGGCGTCGCTTCGTAAGACACCACCGGCACCAGGTGCGGCTCACCCTGCCCGCTCTGGCCCAGATTGGCGAACGCGGCAAACAGTTGCTCCATGAACACGCGCTCGAAGCTCTTGCGTTTGAGGCGCAGGTCGCGCATGGCTTCAAAAAAAATGTGATGGTCGACGTTACTGCGGGCCTTGTCGGCCATTTCGAACAGGGTGTCGTCGGCGTTATCGAAAAGGTCCTGCAAACCTTGCTGCAACTGTTGGGCGGCCTTGTCGCGAACTTGCAGCAACACCACCGGCAGGCGCGCGAGCGGCGATGGCGTGGCCTGTGCTGTGTTGATGGGCACCACCTTTCCGACAAATTGCATCCTGGCCTCCTGAAACGGCGGTGTTGTTCGGCGAAAGATCGGAAGCAGCACCCATGGGGCACTGCAAAAAACCGGCTACCACCAAGACGTCAAAGCTATGACGCCAATTGCAAGGCGCGAGATTATCTTGCAAATGAGTGCAGTTGTGCCAGCAAACTCTGCCATTGGGCTGCAAATGAATGGGTGGTATGGGTTCAAAGGCACTCTGCCTCTATACTCCTGGCACTTTGTTTGTGGAGCCTGTTATGCCGAATCTGCGTCTTGCCGACCTCACCGCCGAAATCGAAGCCAACGTGCGCCGCGCACTTCAGGAAGACATCGGCAGCGGCGACATCACCGCGCAATTGATCCCCGCCGAACGGCTGGCCAAAGCCACCATCATCACGCGCGAGGCGGCTGTTATCGCCGGTACGGCTTGGGTCGACGCGGTATTCCGCCAGCTCGACCCACGCGTGGCGGTGCATTGGCAGGTGGCGGACGGTGAGCGTGTCAGCCCCAACCAGGCGCTGTTTCACCTCGAAGGCCCGGCACGTTCACTGCTGAGTGGCGAGCGTTGCGCGCTGAACTTTTTGCAAACATTGTCAGGCGTCGCCACGCGCGCGCAGTTTCTGGCGGACTTTGTCGCCAGTACCAGGGTCAAGTTGCTGGACACCCGAAAAACCCTGCCGGGCCTGCGCCTGGCGCAGAAGTACGCGGTGACCTGCGGTGACTGCCATAACCACCGCATTGGTTTGTACGACGCGTTTTTGATCAAGGAAAACCATATCGCTGCGTGTGGCGGTATTGCGCAGGCGATTACCGCCGCGCACAAAATTGCGCCGGGCAAGCCGGTGGAAATCGAAGTGGAAAGCCTGAGTGAATTGCGCGAAGCACTGGCGGCGGGCGCCGACATCATCATGCTCGATGAACTGAGCCTGGATGACATGCGTGAGGCCGTGCGCTTGAACGCCGGCAAGGCCAAGCTGGAGGCCAGTGGCGGGATCAATGAAACCACCCTGCTGCCTATCGCTGAAACCGGGGTGGATTATATTTCCATCGGCGCGATGACCAAGGATGTGAAGGCGGTGGATTTGTCGATGCGCCTTAGCCTTTGAGTCGCGTGTTGTGGCGCGCGGGCTTGCTGGCGTTGGGGCACGCAGTGGCCCTGAACCAGACAACCTGGTTTAACTGAAACTGCGCGGTGCCTGTAGTGGGGCCGCTGCGCAGCCCAACGCGAGCAAGCCCGCGCGCCACAGCGAGCGGGCTGCGGGTTTGGCGCTTAGACAATCAGGTTATTCATCTCGCAATACTCATCCCATTCGACACCCAGTACCTCGGCTGCCTCTTTGTGCAAGGCCAGCCGTGCGGCTTCGAATTCTTCCGGTGTCGAGGTGTACTTGAGGCTCAGTTCCCAAGGCTGATAACCCTGGCTTTCCGCCTCATCCTCGAAGGCCCACTGGACCTGATCGCGCTGGTCGTCAGCACTCAGGTCCTTGATCTCT
Source organism: Pseudomonas sp. ICMP 460 (assembly GCF_002723595.1). Taxonomy (NCBI): domain Bacteria; kingdom Pseudomonadati; phylum Pseudomonadota; class Gammaproteobacteria; order Pseudomonadales; family Pseudomonadaceae; genus Pseudomonas; species Pseudomonas sp. ICMP 460. The sequence goes on along the minus strand of NZ_LKBR01000004.1, from coordinate 170,391 downwards.
TCTTTAAGATGCGGCGACTCATCGAGGTATTTGTCGAGAGCTTGTTGGTGCCGTGCTTCTTGGGTCAATTCAGTCGTGGTCATGTTGTTCTCTTTAGATCAAGGAATGGGGATGCATCTGGGTCATCAAGGTTGCGCAGATACTAAAGAGCGGGTGCGAATACCGGCTCGTCTGGCCTTCAGAACCATTCTGGGATCATCTGAAAACGTTGCCTTTGAAACAGTCTTGCCTGTGTGCCCGAGACAGGAATCGAACCTGCGACCTTCGCGTTACGAGTGCGCTGCTCTACCGGCTGAGCTACACGGGCTGTGGGCTAAAGCTAGCACCGCATTCGGCATGCGGCAACTAACTCGCCCACCGCCCGACAGGCGCTACGGTGCGTCGGCGCCGCAGCCTTTGGCAACGTATTGCGCATCGGCCGTGGTGGCACACTTCCAGCCCGTAGTGGCGCTGCGCGTCAAGGTGATGGTCTTGCCCAGCACGGGCGCGGGGGCATCAAGGATTTCACAGCTGATGGCACCCGCGCCGGTGGCGACATCGCCGGTCACCTCAATCTTGCAGTTGGCGGTGGGGCTGGTGCCACCGATCAAGGCCAGGGTGGGTACGCTGCCCTGGTTGAGGGTGTCTTCGTAGCCTGCTTTCAGCGCGCTGATTTCGGCCAACCCCGCCGTGAACTTGGCTTTGGCCTGGTGCTTGGTATACATGGGCAAACCGATGGTGGCCAAAATGCCGATGATCGCCACGACGATCAACAACTCGATCAAGGTAAAGCCTTTATGACGCATCACATTCACTCTCCAGAATAAAACCCGTAACAAGGCGCGTCCTGCGCCCCGCGTTTTACAACGGCGCCAGTGTACTCATCCGCGAACGGCCTATCGCGTGCAAGACGCACAATCTGACATTTTAACCTGCATCCGTTGCCTGCTCGCAGCCGCTACCTGACTACGCTGAAGCTTCGACTACCTGTGTGCGGAACGTGACATGACTGACGCTGCAACGATCTACGCCTGGGAAGGCATTAACCGCAAAGGGCGCAGGGTGTGCGGGCACACCGTGGGGCATGACCTGGCGTTGATCAAGGCGCAACTGCGCCAGCAAGGGATTTGCCCTGGCCGTGTGCGCAAGCAGCGCGCGCGCCTGCCACGCTTCGCGCCGCCCATTAATCCCGCTGATATTGCCCTGTTTACTCGCCAGTTGGCGACCTTGTTGCGGGCTGGAATTGCGCTGTTGCAAGCCTTCGATATTATTCGCGAAGGCTTCGACAAACAGTTAATGCGCGCGCTGGTGAGCGGCTTGAAACAGGAGATTGCTGCGGGCAATAACCTGGCGGCAGCACTGCGCAAGCAACCGCGCTATTTCGATGAGCTGTATTGCAACCTGATAGCCGCAGGCGAGCAGGCAGGCGCGCTGGAAACCGTGTTGGAGCGCGTGGCGATTCATCTGGAAAAAAGCCAGTTGCTCAAGGCGCGCATCAAAAAGGCCATGACCTACCCCATCGCCGTGATCGTGGTCGCCTGCGTGGTCAGCACGATTTTGCTGGTCTACGTGGTGCCGCAATTTCAGAGCCTGTTTGCCGGGGTCGACGGCGAACTGCCCGGTTTTACCTTGGGTGTGATTGCCCTGTCCGAATTCCTGCAATATGCCTGGTGGATGCTCGCGCTTGGCCTGGGCACGGCATTGGCGGCGCTGCGCCAGGCCTATCGGCAATCGCCCGTTTTGCGTCACGCGGTAGACGCCGGTTTGTTGAATACGCCCTTGGCAGGCACACTGCTGAAAAAAACTGCTGTCGCGCGCTTTGCCCGCACCCTCTCGACCACGTTTGCAGCGGGCGTGCCGTTGGTGCAGGCGCTGGATTCCGTGGCGGGGGCAGTCGGTAATGGGTTGTTCAAACAGGCGATCGAACATATGCGTCACGATGTATCCACAGGCATGCAGTTACACCACTGCATGGCCACCAGCGGGCTGTTCCCGGGCATGGCCATCCAGATGACGGCGATTGGTGAAGAATCGGGCACGCTGGATAGCATGCTGGAGAAAGTCGCCAATCATTACGAAGCCGACGTGGAGAACCTGGTGGATAACCTCACCCGCTTGATGGAGCCACTGATAATGGTGATATTGGGCGGCATTGTCGGCGCATTGGTCATCGCCATGTACCTGCCGGTCTTCCAATTGGGGTCGGCATTTTGAGCCTGCTACTGAGTGAACAACCCTGGTTGTTTGTCGCAATGGCGCTGGTGCTCGGCTTGATTGTCGGCAGCTTTCTCAATGTGCTGGTGTGGCGCCTGCCGAAAATGCTCGAACGCGACTGGCGCGCCCAAGCCCTGGAAGTGCTCGGTTTGCCGGCTGAGCCTGCACAACCGACTTATAACCTGATGTACCCCCACTCCTGCTGCCCGCATTGCAGCCAACCGATTCGCCCGTGGGAAAATATCCCACTGCTCAGCTACGTGATTCTGCGCGGGCGTTGCGCGCAGTGCCATGAACCGATCAGTGCGCGTTACCCGTTCACCGAGCTGGCCTGCGCATTGATCTCGGCGACGGTGGCCTGGCATTTCGGCTTCGGCTGGCAAGCCGGCGCGGTGCTGCTGTTGAGCTGGGGCTTGCTGGCGATGAGCCTGATCGACATCGACCATCAATTATTGCCGGATGTACTGGTGTTACCGCTGTTGTGGCTGGGGCTGATCGTCAATGGCCTGGATGCGCTGGTGCCGTTGCACGAAGCGCTGTGGGGCGCGGTGCTCGGGTATTTAAGCCTGTGGACGCTGTTCTGGCTGTTCAAGCTGATCACCGGCAAGGACGGCATGGGCTATGGCGACTTCAAGTTATTGGCGTTGCTCGGCGCCTGGGGCGGCTGGCAGATTCTACCCATGACGCTGCTGATGTCGTCGCTGCTCGGGGTCGCTGCCGGCTTGATCCTGATGCGTTTGCGCCAGTCGAAGGCGTCGACGCCGATGCCGTTTGGTCCATGCCTGGCAATTGGCGGCTGGATTGCATTGCTCTGGGGTGGTCAAATAACCGACTTCTATTTGCAGTCTGTCGGTTTCAGATGACCACTTCTGTTGCAACACCCTGGATCCTTGGCCTTACAGGCGGCATCGGCAGCGGTAAAAGCGCTGCCGCCCAGCACTTTATCGACCTGGGCATTGACCTGGTCGACGCCGACCATGCGGCGCGCTGGGTGGTCGAGCCTGGCCGCCCGGCGCTGGCGCGCATCGCCGAGCACTTTGGTGCAGGCGTGCTGCGGCCTGACGGCACGCTGGACCGCGCCGCGCTGCGCACACTGATCTTTGAAGTACCCCAAGAGCGGCGCTGGCTGGAAGCCTTGCTGCACCCGCTGATCGGCGAGGAGATTCGCAGCCACCTGGCGCGCGCGCGCTCGCCTTACGCGATTCTGGTGTCGCCGCTGCTGGTCGAATCGGGCCAGCACAGCATGACCCAGCGCATTCTGGTGATCGACGCGCCCCAATCACTGCAGATTCAGCGTACCCTGCTGCGCGACGGCATCAGCGAACACCAGGTGCAGGCGATTTTGCAGGCGCAGTCCAGCCGCGAAGAACGCCTGAACCATGCCGATGACGTACTGGTCAATGACCAGGACCTTGCCTGGCTGCACAGCGAGGTCGAGCGACTGCACCACTTTTACCTTACTTTGCGTGGAGGCCGATCATGAGCCAACCCTTGACCGTCGACTGCCCAACCTGCGGTGCACCCGTGGAATGGAAAGCGGCCAACCTCAACCGGCCGTTCTGCTCGGACCGTTGCAAACTCATCGACCTCGGCGCCTGGGCGGCCGAGGAACACAAGATTCCGGTGGCCCCGGATGCCGAAGACGAACTGTTCTCCGAAGACCTGCCGCCGCGCCATTAAGGCCGCATAAAGGCGTATTCTTGCTGGTCGTCGAGGTTCTCTGCAAGGTATTGCAGCTCGTCGGCCAGGTCCTCGAAACTGCGCACGCCTTTGCTCTGCTGCACCACTGCACTGAGCATCGCGCGCAGGGTCAAGCCTGGGTCAAAGCCGATTTCCAGTGCGGCGTCCTGGCTTCTGCGCAACTCCTGCCGCGCCCATTCGTAAACACTCATGATCCGTGCTCCCGGAAAAATTTTGCAGAGCATGAGCCTGCGCGGCTGCGCGGGATTTGATCTGGGTCAACGCCGCGAATCGTCGGCCTTTCTACGTTTCTTTGTCAGCCTTGACACAACTTGGCATATATTTTTCTTATAAAACCACGCGAGCAGTTCTTTTGCTGGAATCACGCCTTCCAGAGTGCGCAACCCGCACCAATTGCAAGCAAAGACGTAAACGCCGTCCACCTTCAGTGCAAAGACTGACCAAAAGTCATGTCAATGATTGGCTGTTTTAAAGGAATTAGAACGATGTCCGATGTACGCACGCGCTTGATAGAACTCCGCCTTTTGCCCCTCGCGTTTGGCCTGTATTTGCCCTCCTGCGATATGCCTGCCCCCTCAGGCACCGACACATAGCCTCAGCTGCGTCGCCGCGCCCTGCATTTGCATGGGTGCTGGATAGACGCACCCGTCCTTTTTGAGTGCCCTCACTCGGCTGCGACTTCTCGCGCAGCCGACGCGGATAGCTTTGCTTTGAAAAAAGGTCTGTCATGTCGGAATTTGACGCTATCACCGTACCTCCCAAACGGCCGTGGGCCTTTGTGTGGCATTATATACGGCTGTATCCGCGCTGGCACTGGGCAATCGTGGTGTTGCAGGTGGGCGCGGCCCTGTTCGCAACGCTGATGCCCTATTCGATTGGCCGCATCACCAGCGCGGTCAGCGAGGGTGCTTGGGAGCAGGCCGATCTGTTAGCCGCCAGCCTGCCCTCACTGGGGTTATTGTGCGGGCTCGCCGTGGCCCAAATGCTCTGCGCACGGGGCGCCACGCTGTGCATGATCATGATGCGGCCGGATCAGAAAATCCGCATCGTGCGTGACTTGTTTGCCTACTTGCAGCGCCATTCGGCGCGCTATTTCGGCGAACACTTTGCCGGCAGCCTGGCGCATCGCATCGGTGAAGGCAGTATTGGCCTGCTGGAAATTACCTGGTCGCTGGCAATCGAGATGCTGCCGATTTTAGTCGTGTTGCTCACCAGCCTGGCGCTGCTGACACAGGCGTCACCCTGGCTGGGCCTGGGCTTGCTGGTATGGATAGTGGCTTACACGCTGTTGGCGTTCGTGCTTTCACGCAAGGCTCAGGTGTTGGCGGCCACGCATGCTCAGGCACGCAGTATCACCACCGGCAAGATCGTCGACGCGGTGAGCAACTTGAGCAGCATCCGCCTGTTCGCCCGCCAGGACTTTGAGCTCGGCTACCTGAGCCGTTACCAGGCCCGTGAAAAACAGGCGGCGCAACGCTCGTTTTTCTACCAGGAAAAAATCCGCTTGTTGCAGGACAGCCTGTCGGTTGTGCTGCGCGTCGGCCTGGTCGCCTTGGCGCTGTACTTGTGGCATGTGGGCAAAATCGATGTAGGGCAGTTCGTGATGGTGGCGACGCTGGGCCTGATGATCGTGGCTCAATGCAGCTTCCTGAGCATGCAGTTCATGCACTTCTTCGAGTGCACCGGCAATATCGAAAACAGCCTCGATACCTTGTTGCAACCGCACGAAATGCCGGATCAGGCGAGCGCCCTGCCGACCACTGTGCAAAAAGGCTCGATTCAGTTTCGCGACGTGAACTTCGCCTATGGCCCTGGCAAACCGATATTCAAACACTTCAACCTGCATATTCGCCCCGGCCAGCGGGTAGGCCTGGTCGGCCTTTCCGGTTCAGGCAAGTCGACACTGCTCAACCTGCTGCTGCGTTCATACGACCCGCAAGTCGGCACCGTCGAAATCGACGGCACCAATATTCAGCAGATGACCCAGCAATCGCTGCACAGCCAAATTGGCTTGATCCCACAGGAACCCGGCCTGTTCCACCGCACCCTGCGTGAAAACATTGGCTACGGCGACGTACTCGCCAGCGAAGCGCAAATCGTGCAAGCAGCCCGGCGTGCGCATGCACATGAGTTCATCCTGAATATGCAGGACGGCTACGACGCCTTGATCGGCGAGCGCGGGGTGAAACTCTCGGGCGGCCAACGCCAACGCATTGCGATCGCACGTGCATTGCTCAAAAACGCGCCGATTCTGGTACTCGATGAAGCCACCGCCAGCCTCGACTCGGAAACCGAAAGCCTGATTCAAAGCAGCCTGGACGACATCATGGCCGGCAAAACTGTGGTGGTCGTAGCGCACCGACTGTCAACTATCGCTCACTTGGACCGCATTATTGTGCTGGACAACGGTTTGATTGTTGAAGACGGCAGCCATCATCAACTACTTGAACTTCGCGGCTTGTATTACCGGCTATGGCAGCATCAATCGGACGGCTTGTTGAGCCAAACCGATGCGCCAAAACATGACGTGTTAGTCACCTGATAAACACGCTGCAGTCCGGCAGTTCGCGCGGCACCCTTTATAACTTTCTGTGCATAGATGTTAACTAACTGATAAGACCCTGGACTAAGTTCAAGGTCTTGCGCTGAAGAAGGACCGTCAATTGATGAGTACCGCCCAGTCTGCACTCAGGCGATTTATGCAACAGTGTGAGCATGTGCCTGGCTTTATTTCCCTGCGCCTGGTTGAACAACAATCGCAGTCTTTGGCTGTGACCCGAAATATTATTGAGCCACCCGCCCAGCGCAATGAATGCGGGGTAATGGTGTGTGTGCACGTTGACGGTCAACAGGCTTTTGCCGCCACCAGTGACATCAGCCAATCCGGGTTGCGCTACGCACTCGATCGCGCCACCCAAACGGCCCAGGCACTGCGCGGTCGCGGCTTGTTGAAATACACCACGGCGTACGTGCAAGGCGTGCACGCCCATTACCGCTCGCCCGAACTGGACACGCCGCTCCCCGACACTGCCGAGTGGCTGGCGCTGTTAATGCAAACCTCGCAGCAAGTGCCGAAGGATGCGCGACTGGTGCAGTGGTCCTGCAGCGTGCGCGTGGCGCGCGAACAACAGCTGTACCTGGATAACCAGGGCAACGACATTCAGCGCACACAACAGCAACTGTTTCCGGCACTGGCCGTCACTGCATTTGATGGCCACCAGAGCCAACACCGCTCGTACCAGTTGGCGCAGCAAGGCAGCGCGCGCCTGGTGACCGAGTCAGGTTTTACCGAGCAAGCGCCGCGCGTGGCGGACCAGGCCTTGCAACTGCTGATGGCCCCCAACACCCCGAACGGCGTGCGGGACACGCTGTTGATGCCGGACCAAATGATCCTGCAAATCCACGAATCCATCGGTCACCCGCTGGAGCTGGACCGTATTCTGGGGGATGAGCGCAACTACGCCGGCACCAGCTTTGTCACGCCGCAAATGTTCGGCCATTACCGCTATGGCTCCGATCTGCTGAATGTCAGCTTCGACCCGAATGTGGCCGGCGAACTGGTCAGTTACAGCCATGACGACGAGGGGCTGAAGGCCGAAAAGCACCTGTTGATCGAGCAAGGGATTTTGCAACGGCCAATGGGCGGCGCGCTGTCGCAGGCCCGCAGTGACTTGCCGGGCGTTGCCAACAGCCGCGCGTGCAATTGGAACCGCGCACCGATTGACCGCATGGCCAACCTCAACATAGAGCCTGGCGATCAAAGCATGCAGCAACTGATTGGCGGTATCGAACACGGCATTCTGATGGCCACCAACCGGTCGTGGTCGATTGACGACGCGCGCAACAAGTTTCAGTTCGGCTGCGAATGGGGCCAGTTGATCGAAAACGGTGAGTTGGGAGCGGTCGTAAAAAACCCCAATTATCGCGGCGTGTCATCACAGTTCTGGCGCAATTTACGCGCCGTGGGCGATGCATCGACCCTTCGGGTAATGGGTACGGCCAACTGCGGCAAGGGCGAACCCAACCAGGCAGTGACCGTAGGCCATGCGTCGCCAGCCTGCGTATTCAGCGCAATTGATGTGTTCGGAGGCCAGGCGTGATGAATAACAATTGCCCATTCGCCGTTGAGTTCAAGGCACTGCAACAATGGCTCACGCGCCAGTTGCGCGCCGATGAACATTTCACCCTGCGGTACGAGGCTGAAGACAGCCAGTTTGTGCGCTTCAACCACGGCAAAGTGCGCCAGGCCTACCCTGTGCTGCAAATCGAATTGACGCTTCGCGTGATCCGCAACGAACGACACAGCAGCACACAAATAAACCTCAGCGGCGCGTTCGAACACGATGTGGCGCAGTTGGGCGAAAACCTGCAGCAGTTGCGCGATGTACTCGACGTGCTGCCCGCCGACCCTTATTTATTGCTCAACACTCAGGACTGGCAATCCGAGCGCCATGTGCCGGGTTGTGTGCCGCCGATGCAACAGGTGATCGACACGATTTACCGGCTCAGCCAAGGCCTCGACATGGTCGGCATTTACGCTGCGGGCACGTTGTACCGCGGGTTCGCCAGCAGTTGGGGCGCGTACGGCTGGCATCAATGCGCCAACGCGTTGTTTGACTGGAGCCTGTTCAATGCCAGCGGTGAAGCGGTCAAAACCACCTACGGTTCGGCGCAGTGGGATACCCAGGCATTAACCGATTTATTTGGGCACGCTCGCGAGCAGTTGGAACACCTGAACAAGCCGCGAATCAAGCTCCAACCCGGTCAATACCGTGCCTATCTCGCCCCGGCGGCAGTCGATGAAGTACTCGGCATGCTCAGTTACGGCGCGTTTTCGGCCAAGGCGCTCGCCACCCGACAAAGCCCATTGCAACAGTTACAGTTGGGCACGCAACAGCTCTCGCCACGGGTCAGCCTGCGCCAACAGTCTTCCACCGGCTTTGAACCGGGTTTCAGCCACGACGGCGTACTGGCGGAAGACGTCAATTTGATTGAGGCAGGGAAACTGGTGGGTCAATTGGCCAACTCGCGTTCGGCTGCCGAATATGACCTGCACGGCAACGGTGCGGGCGAAGAAGAAATGCCGCACTCATTGGTGATGGCGCCCGGCGAGCTGGCGACTGCGCAGGTGTTGCGCGAGCTGGGCACCGGCTTGTACATCAGCAACCTGTGGTATTTGAACTACTCGGACAGCGGGGCCGCGAGGCTCACCGGGATGACGCGCTTCGCCACCTTTTGGGTGGAGAACGGGCACATCGCCGGCCCGGTTGAAACCATGCAGTTTGATGACACGGTGTACAACCTGCTGGGGGCTAATTTATTGGCGCTGACCCGCGAACAGGCCTTGTGCATCGACGCCGCAACTTACGCGCGCAGGCAACTCGGCAGCCGCGTTGTTCCGGGGGCTCTTTTAGAACACTTGACACTGACTTTATAAGTAACGCGCCGCGCACCGCACTACTAAATGGCAGTGCGTTGTAAGTATGGTGCACTGCCTTGAGCGTTTCCGAGAACATGAGCGGATTGTAGGACAGTCACGTGTTTAATGGCCCTGCCAAGACTGTCAAAACATACAACTTCGTTAACCCTGAAACTTGTAATCAGCGCTTGCCTGAAAAAACCACTGGCCGTTTATATAGAAACACTTACAAAAAACCTGAATCGGCATTTTTGGCATAGCTGTTGCTATAAACAATGTAACAAGCGTAATACACCGACTATTACTGGATCCAATTCCCAACAAGACAGGAGCTGTAATGACTACTCTCTCGCCATAGTGGCCAATGCATTGCACCGGTGAGTTATCACTTGTACAGGCGCCCATTTTTATAACGGTTGAATGAAATGATTAGTTCTCGTCCCTGCGTGCAAGGGCGAACGGAGCCTTATTGCCCTTCTTTTAGTCGAGGGACTCTTAATGAGTGACGAGGTAAAACACAAAGAGCGGCCTGAGCCACTCATCGGCGCCGAGCGGATGCAGCAGTGGATGCGTATCAGGCATGTGCCTAACGCGTCGCAACCGGGCGGGCTGAGCAAGCCGTACGTGTTGCTGTTGATCGCCGTGGTTGCGCTGTTGCACGGCGGTGCCTGGTGGTTTTTTCAGCAGGCCAAGGCAGCCCCATTGGTGACGCCGCCCGAGATCCCGGAGATGACGGTCGAACTCACCAGCCCGGCGCCCCCGGCACCGCCTGTAGAAGAGCCGCCACCCCCTCCACCGCCGCCACCGCCGCCTGAACCGGAGACGCCGCAGGAAGATGAAGATGCGGTAAAGGAACCGCCGCCAAAACCGGTGGAGAAACCCAAGCCCATCGAGAAACCCAAGCCTGTGGTCAAGCCGAAGCCGCTGCCAAAACCGCAGCCGGTCAAGCCCGCGCCACCGGCACCGGCCGCGCCGGCAGCGCCCGCAGCTGCGCCGACACCGGCGCCTGCAGCACCGGCGGCAGCACCCGGGCCGGTCAAGGAAACCGCCGCGGTGTCCGGGTTGGCCAGCCTCGGAAACCCGCCACCGGAATACCCGTCCTTGGCATTACGGCGCAACTGGGAAGGGTCGGTGGGGCTACGCATCAAAGTGCTGCCCAACGGCCGCGCAGGTTCTGTGGAGGTGATCAAGTCCAGCGGCAAACAAGCCCTGGATGACGCCGCCGTCGAGGCTGTACGCAATTGGAAGTTTGTGCCGGCCAAACGCGGGGATACCCCGATAGAAGGGTTTGCGACGCAGACAATCGCTTTCAAGTTACCGGAATAACCCAGTCGAGTGCCGACATTCATTTAAGCCGCGTTATTAAACCGCAGTGCGAGGTATAGCCATGAACGAGTCTCTGTCTTCCATGATTGTCCCGGGGGTACTTTGGGCATTGGTGCTGTTTTCGGTGATCAGTTGGGCGCTGTTGCTCATCAAGTCATCGCAATACTTGCGTCAGAAATCCCAGAACAACCAGTTCACCAAGGTCTTCTGGGCCGCGCCGGATCTGTTGACTGCCGCTGAACACGCCAGCCAATACCCAGGCTCGCTGGCGCGCATCGCCAACAGTGGTTTTGAAGCGATGATTATCGATGACACGCCGCGCAATACACAGCAGTTGGCCCACACCATCAACCGTGCCGACCGCCTGGAGCGCAACTTGCGCCAGCAGATTCAAAAAGAACGCCGCGCGCTGGAAAGTGGCCAGGCGATTCTCGCCAGTATCGGCAGCACCGCGCCGTTTATCGGCCTGTTCGGCACGGTCTGGGGCATCATGGAAGCCCTGCAAAGCATCGGCGCCAGCGGCTCCGCCAGCCTTGAAACCGTTGCCGGGCCGATCGGTCACGCGCTGATCGCGACCGGCGTGGGCATTGCCGTCGCCGTGCCTGCGGTGCTGATTTACAACTTCTTCCTGCGTCGCCTGAAACTCGCATCGGCCAACATGGACGATTTCGCGCATGACTTTGACGCCCTCGCCCAACGCAGCGACTTTGCCATCGACCGCCAGGCCATCTCCGCCAAGCGCTCGCCCGTGCGGGAGGCAAGCTGATGTCGTTCTCAACCCAAGACAGCGATGAAGTGCTCAGCGAAATGAACGTCACGCCGTTGGTCGACGTGATGCTGGTATTGCTGGTGGTGTTCATCGTGACCACGCCGATGATGACCAACGCCATCAAGATCAACTTGCCCAAGACCGATGCGGTCGCCACCGAGAAAAAGAAAGACCCAGTGGTGGTCAGCGTCGACCAGGACGGCAAGTTTTTCCTGGCCAAGAACGAAGTGGCTCCCGAACTGCTGGAAAAAAGCCTGCAGGACGTGAAGGCCCAGGACCCGGAAGTGCGGGTTCAGTTGCAGGCCGACGCTTCGGTCAATTACGGCCAGGTCGCCAAGGCGATGGCCTCGATTGAGCGCTCCGGCATCACCAAGATTTCGGTGATGACCGCGAGGTAGCGCTCAACTTCACGCCCCTGCGGTAGCGCGCACATGCGCTTCTGCAGGAACTGCGTAACCCGCTGTAACAAGCCATGCACGGGCACTTTTGCCCCCGCAGGGGAACGGCTTGCTTGAAGAAAGTGTTTTGCGCCGGGTCGACAAAGCCCAAACGGAATCATGAAGGTCCACGAGACCATTCCAACAAACATCCAATAAAGTCGGAATCAACCATGCAGATGAAGAGTTCAGGTTTCACCCTCAAACCGCTCGTTGCAAGTGTTCGGCGGCATCGTTTTGTGCCCTTGTACCTGGTTGCCATGGGCATCACCGCAGGCCAGTTGCAGGCCGCCGAAGCCACCGTGAGCACCGACACAGCGGCGCCCGCCCCCACCACCACGCAACTTGATCGCGTGGAAGTGACCGGTTCGGCGATTCGCCGGGTCGATGCTGAAACCGCGGTGCCCATCACCATTCTGCGCACCGAACAGTTACGCAGTGAGGGCGTGACCACCACCGCTGAAATCATGCAGCGGGTCACGGGCAACCAGTCGCTGCGCAACTCCGCCAGCTCCGTGGGCTTGTCCACCGGTGGTTCCAGCTTCGCCGACATGCGCGGCATTGGTTCCAACAAAACCCTGGTACTGCTCAATGGCCGGCGTTTGGGCAACAACGCCATCGACGGCGCTTCGGTTGACCTGAACACCATCCCTTTCGCCGCCATTGACCGTGTTGAAGTGTTGCGCGACGGCGCATCGGCTTTGTACGGCACTGACGCGATTGGCGGCGTGATCAACTTCATCACCAAAAAATCCATGACCGACGGCACGCTTTCACTGGGCGGCGAAGGCGCCGATGCCAGCGGTGGCGGCAACAGTCACGACTTGAGCGCAAGCTGGGGCTTTGGTGACCTGGAGCAAGACCGTTTCAACCTGATGGCGGTGATGAACTACAACAAGCAAGACAGCCTCAGGGCCAAGGACCGCACCTTTGCCACCTCGTACGCACCCGGCCGAGGCCTGGACCAAACGTCGGGCACTTCTTTTCCGGCCAACTACAGCCAGGGCGGTGTCACCTCCAACCCGCTGTCCAGCGGTAACTGCAACGGGCCTAACCTGGTGTCGCGCCAGGGCGTGTGCCGCTTCAACACCACCGACTATCTGGATTTGTTGCCCGAGACCGAAAAAACCTCCTTCTTCGGCAAGGCCACCGGCAAGATCACCGATGAAGACAGCGTCAGCCTCGAATACTTCTGGGCGCGCAACAACAACGCGACAGCCATCGCCCCGGCACCTTTGACCGGCTTGAGCATGGACCCGACCTCGCCGTACTTTCCCGGCAACGGCATCACCCCTGCGTCGACCAACGCTGCGTTCGACGCAACCCAACCGGTCGACCTCAACTGGCGCGAAACCGCAGCCGGCGGGCGACAAGCCAAAGACCAGAACACCAGCCAGCGTCTGGTCCTGAGCTTTGATGGTGTGGCCAAGGGCTGGGATTACAACGTTGGCGCCTCGTACAATCAGAACCAGGTGCTTTCCAGCGTCACCGGCGGGTATGTCAGTGACGCGGCGATGATCAATGGCATCGCGGACGGCGTCATCAACCCGTTTGGTCCGCAAAGCGCTGCCGGGCAGGCGCTGATTGACGCCAACCAATACCACGGCCAGTACTCATCCTCTGTGGGCCGCGTGACCGGGCTGGATGGCCGGATGAGCCGTGAAGTGGGTGACTGGTTTGGTGCCGGGCCTGCTGGCCTGGCGATTGGTGGCGAGTTCCGCCAGGAAAAATTCCATCAAAGTTACGAGGCCTTCGCTGCGGACATTTCCAGCCTGGGCGTCGACCCCAACGGCAGCGTCGAGGGCGACCGCACCGTCAAGGCGGTGTACACCGAGCTGAACGTGCCGGTATTCGACAGCCTGGAGTTGTCGGCCGCCGTGCGTCACGACAAATACAGCGACTTCGGTAGCACCACCAACCCGAAATACTCGTTCCGCTACCAGCCGTTCAAAGAAGTGGTGGTGCGTGGCGCGTACAGCGAAGGCTTCCGCGCCCCGTCGCTGTATGAGCTGTACAACCCGCAATACACCACCTTCACTCAGGGTTATTACAACGACCCGAACCTGTGCACCGGCGGTGTGGTGCAAGCGGGCGGTAACGCCGGTCGCGATTGCGGTCAGCAGTTCCATAACCGCACGGGCGGCAACACCAATCTGTCACCTGAAAAAGCCCGTAACGTGACGGTGGGGTTCGTCTATCAACCGGTACGCAACTTGTCGATGGGCCTGGACTTCTGGTGGATTCACATCGCCAACCAGATCGCCGAGTTCCCTGAATCCACCGTGTTTGACGACCCGAACGCTTACGCCGATCGTTTCATCCGCAACGCCGATGGCACCCTCAACTACGTGCAAACCGGGCTGGCTAACTTGGGTGCAGTCAAAACCAGCGGCGTCGATGTGTCGCTGGACTACAAGTTCCCAAACACCCCGTTCGGCCAGTTCGGCCTGGGCCTGCAAGGCACTTACGTGTCGCGTTATGACTACCAGACCACGATTGGCGGCAGTTACACCGACAACGTCGGCGCGTTCGAAGGCAAGGGCATGATCGCGCGCTGGAAACACGTACTGAGCGGCACCTGGAACCTGGGCGCTTACCGTGCCTCGCTGGTCAACCGCTTTACCAGCGGCTACGACGACGCCGACCCCGAGACCCACTCGCGTGTTGCCTCTTACACCCTGTGGGACCTGTCCGGTGGCTACACCTTCAACAAAACCGTGGACCTGGATGTAGGGGTTAAAAACATGTTTGACCGCAACCCGCCGTTCTCCAACCAGGCTTATAACTTCCAGAGCGGCTACGACCCACGTTACAGCGACCCGATGGGCCGTACGTTCTTTGCCCGTGCGACTTACCACTTCTGAGTGAACACCGGTGCAGGTCCACTCCTGCCTGTACCGGTGCAAATTGCGAGCTCGCAAACCCCGGCGCTTTTCGACACGCAGCGCCGGGGATTTTTCCACGCACTCGACGGTTCAACACGCGGTACAAGGAAACTCCATCATGTGTTCGTTAATCCTGCCCCTGCTGCGTTTTTTGCTGGTGCCTGCGTTGTTTTGCGTGTGCATGAGCGTGAATGCTGCACCCAGCCAAGCCATGACGGTGTATGGCGAAGCACCCAAATACCCGGACAATTTCCAGCACTTCGATTACGTCAATCCCAACGCGCCCAAAGGCGGTTCGTTGAGTCGAGCGTCCATGGAAATCGGCCAATTCAATTACATCGTGCCGTACATCGACCAGGGCACCGGCGTCATCCAGGTTGATCAATGGGTGTATTCGCCCTTGGCGTTTCGCTCACTCGACGAGCCCTACACCGTCTATGGCTTGATCGCGCAGAAGATGGAGCGCGACCCTGACGGCCTGTGGGTACGTTTTTACGTGAACCCCAAAGCGCGTTTCGCCGACGACACGCCGATCACCGCGAACGACGTAGCGTTCACCTACACCACCCTGATGACCAAAGGCAGCCTGAGTTTTCGCATGCTGTATGGCGAGGTCAAAGACATGGTGGTGGAGAACCCGCTGCAAATTCGCTTTGACTTCAAGAACAACCAGAACCGCACACTGGCCCTGGACTTGGCGAGCATGCGCATCCTGCCGGAACACGGCTGGAAGACGCGCGACTTCGCCACCGGCGGCGGCTTTGAAGCGCCGCTGGGCAGCGGGCCGTATTCGGTCAGCCAGGTAGATCCCGGGCGCAGCATCAGTTTTGAGCGCAACAAAAACTGGTGGGCCAAAGATTTGCCGGTCAGCAAGGGCTTGTACAACTTCGACCGCCTGACCGTGAACTTCTATGCCGACACCGACATTGCCCGGCAACTGCTCAAGGCCGGTGCGTTTGACTACAACCGCGAGTTTTCGGCCACCGGTTTCAGCATCGGCTATGACGGCCCGGCGCTGGCCGACGGGCGCTTGCAACGCGGTGTATTTGCCAAGGAAAAACCCGGCACAGCCCAGGGTTTTGCGTTCAATTTGCTCAACCCGTTTTTCCAGGACCGCAGGGTGCGCCAGGCCATCAGCCTGTTGTGGGACTTTGAGTGGACCAATAAACAGATGATGCGCAATTTTTATGTGCGCCAGCAAAGCTACTTCCCCAAAAGCGAAATGGCCGCCACCGAGCTGCCCGACGCCCGCGAGCTGGAGATTCTCGAACCGTTGCGCGGCAAAGTGCCGGACGAAGTGTTCAACCAGGTTTACCAGGCACCCAAAACCGATGGCAGCGGTTATATCCGCGACAAACAACTGCAGGCACTGGCGCTGCTCAAGGCCGCTGGCTGGCAGCCCAAAGGCAATAAGCTGGTGGATGACCAGGGCCAACAGTTGAGCTTTACCTTTCTGGACGGTCAAGGCGGTTTTGACCGCATGATCCTGCCGTTCAAACGCACGCTGGCACAGATCGGCATCAACATGGACATCCGCAAGATTGACTCGGCGCAGTACATCAACCGGGTCAACGCCCGCGACTACGACATGATCGTGGTGCAGTTCCCGCGCGGCGGCCAACCCATCGTTTCGCCGGGCCGCGAAATGTATGACATGTACGGCTCAGGCAGCGCCACCCAAGTGGGTGCCTCCAACGCCTTTGTACTGCGCGACCCCGCCGTCGACAGGCTGATTGACGGCTTGGTGCAGGCCAATAACCGCGACGACATGGTGCATTACGCCCGCGCACTCGACCGAGTGCTGCAATGGGGCTACTACATGATTCCCAACTACTACTCGGTCGGCACGCCCACCGTGTACCTCAACCGTTTCGGTCGGCCTGCGCGGGAGCCCACGTTTGACGAGGGCCTGGACAGCTGGTGGGAAGTCAGCAAAACCGCGCTGACCACTGCCGACTTCAGCAAGGCCAACGCACCGTCGGAGGGGCATTGAGATGCTGCATTACATCAGTCGACGTTTACTGCTGATCATCCCCACCCTGCTGTGCATTCTGGTGGTCAATTTTTTGATTGTGCAAGCGGCTCCCGGCGGCCCGGTGGATCAGGCCATCGCCCGTTTGCAAGGTTTCAGCGGCGCGGCCGTGGGCGGTGGCGGCGGCGAAATGGCCGCCGCGAATGCCGGTGCCAGCCGCAGTAGCCGAGGCCTTGACCCGGCGCTGATCGAAGAAATCACCAAGCACTACGGTTTCGACAAACCGCTGCATGAGCGCTTGTGGCTGATGCTCAAAAACTACGCGCAACTGGATTTCGGCAGCAGTTTCTTTCGCGGCGCCAAAGTCACCGACCTGATCCTGCAAAAGCTGCCGGTGACTATCTCGCTCGGGCTCTGGGCCACTTTAATCACCTACCTGGTGTCGATCCCGCTGGGCATTCGCAAAGCGATCCACAACGGCAGCACCTTTGATATGTGGACCAGCACCGCCATCATCATTGGCTACGCCATGCCGGCGTTTCTGTTTGCGATCTTGCTGATCGTGGTATTCGCCGGCGGCAGTTATGTCAGTTGGTTCCCGATTCAGGGGTTGGTCTCGGACAACTTCGACAGCCTGAGCTTTTTCGGCAAAATCGGCGATTACCTGTGGCACATGGTGCTGCCGGTCAGCGCCTTGGTGATCGGCGGTTTCGCCACCCTGACCATCCTCACCAAAAACAGCTTCCTCAACGAAATAAGCCGCCAGTACGTGGTGACGGCGCGGGCCAAGGGCTTGACCGAACAACGCGTGCTCTACGGCCACGTGCTGCGCAACGCCATGTTGCTGGTGGTGGCCGGGATTCCCCAGGCGCTGATCGAGGTGTTTTTTGCCGGCTCGCTGCTGATCGAAACCATCTTCAACCTCGATGGCATTGGCCGCATGAGCTACGAAGCCGCCGTGTCCCGCGACTACCCGGTGGTGTTCGGCACGCTGTTTCTGTTCACCCTGTTCGGGCTGTTGATCAAATTGATTGGCGACCTCTGCTACACCCTGCTCGACCCCCGTATCGACTTTTCGGCGAGGACTGCCTGATGTTCACCCTGTCTCCCTTGGGCCGTCGACGCCTCGCCCACTTCAGGGCCAACCGCCGTGGCTGGTGGTCTTTGTGGCTGTTTGTCGGCCTGTTTGTGCTGTGCCTGGGCGGTGAGCTGATCGCCAACGACAAGCCGCTGGCGATTCACTACAAGGACCATTGGTATTTCCCGATTGTGGCTGAATACATCGAGACCGACTTTGGCGGCGAGCTGCCCTTCGAGCCCGATTACCGCAGCGACTACGTGCGCAAACTGATCGCCGGTCAAGGCGGCTGGATGCTGTTCGCGCCCATTCCGTTCAGCTACGACACGGTCAACTACGACCTCACCGAACCCTCGCCCAGCCCACCGACACCGCATAACTGGCTGGGCACCGACGAACAAGCGCGCGACGTCTTGGCGCGGGTGATTTTCGGGGCGCGGATCTCAATCTTGTTTGCGCTGATTCTGACCGCCGTCAGCGCCTTGATAGGCATTACCGCAGGCGCCTTGCAGGGCTTTTATGGCGGGCTGGCAGACTTGATCGGCCAACGCGTGCAGGAGGTCTGGGCCGGGCTGCCGGTGCTGTACCTGCTGATCATTTTGTCCGGGTTCGTGGCACCGAGTTTCTGGTGGCTGCTGGGCATCATGGCGTTATTCAGCTGGCTGGCGCTGGTGGACGTGGTGCGCGCGGAGTTCCTGCGCGGGCGCAACCTGGAATACGTCAAAGCGGCGCGGGCATTAGGCCTGACCGACGGTGCGCTGATGCGCCGACACATTCTGCCGAATGCCATGACCTCGACCCTGACTTACCTGCCGTTCATTTTGACCGGCGCCATTTCGACCCTGACCGCGCTGGATTTTCTGGGCTTCGGCATGCCACCGGGCACCGCCTCATTGGGCGAATTGATCGGCCAGGCCAAGCGCAACCTGCAAGCGCCCTGGTTGGGCCTGACGGCGTTCTGTGCACTGGCGTTGATTTTGTCGCTGCTCGTGTTTATCGGCGAGGCCTGCCGTGATGCTTTCGACCCCCGGAGTTGAGATGACCAACAACACATTGATAGAAATACGCGACCTGCGCGTGGCGTTTGGCGGCCGGGAAGTGGTGCACGGGGTCAACCTCGACATTCGCCGTGGCGAGTGCCTGGCGCTGGTCGGCGAGTCCGGCTCGGGCAAGTCGGTGACGGCGCACTCGATCCTGCGCTTGCTGCCCGGCAAAGACGTGCAGACGCACGGCAGCATCCGCTACGACGGCATCGACTTGATCAATGCCAGCGACAGCCAATTGCGCAGTTTGCGTGGCAACCGCATCGCGATGATCTTCCAGGAGCCGATGACCTCGCTCAACCCGCTGCACACCGTGCAAAAGCAGATCAGCGAAATACTCATCACGCACAAAGGCCTGAAAAACCGCGCCGCGCGTGCGCGCACCCTGGAACTGCTGGAGCTGGTGGGCATTCGTGAACCGCACAAACGCCTGAACGCCTACCCGCATCAACTTTCCGGTGGGCAGCGGCAACGGGTGATGATCGCCATGGCGCTGGCCAACGAACCTGAACTGCTGATCGCCGATGAACCGACCACGGCGCTGGACGTGACGGTGCAGCAAAAAATTCTCGAACTGCTGATCGAGCTGCAACAGCGCTTGGGCATGTCGCTGCTGTTGATCAGCCACGACCTTAACCTGGTCCGCAAAATTGCCCAGCACGTGTGCGTGATGCGCGGCGGCGAGATCGTCGAGCAAGCCAGTTGCGACGCGCTGTTCAGAAACCCGCAACATCCTTACAGCCGCACATTGATCGAAGCCGAGCCCGACGGCAGCCCGGTGCCTTGCGACTATCGGCACAACCTGTTGGAAGTCGACAACCTGAAGGTCTGGTTCCCCTTGCCAAAACCGCTGTTCAGCCGCGAGCGGCACTACATCAAAGCCGTGGACGGGGTCAGCTTCGAGCTGAAAAAGGGCAGGACCTTGGGCATTGTCGGCGAGTCCGGTTCGGGCAAGTCGACACTTGGCCAGGCGATTTTGCGACTGGTCGATTCCGAGGGCGAGATTCGCTTCGGCAACAAACACCTGAGCCTGCTCAACCAAGACCTGCTGCGCCCGCTGCGGCGCCAGATGCAGGTGGTTTTTCAGGACCCGTTTGGCAGCCTCAGCCCGCGCATGTCGGTGCAACAAATCATCGCCGAAGGCTTGCTGGCGCATGGCATCGGTACCGAGCAGGAGCGTGAGGACGCGGTGATTCGCGTGCTGCAAGAAGTCGGGCTGGACCCGGAAAGCCGCCACCGCTACCCGCATGAATTTTCCGGAGGCCAGCGCCAGCGCATCTCCATCGCCCGCGCGCTGATCATGGAACCGGCGCTGATATTGCTCGACGAACCCACCTCGGCACTCGACCGCACCGTGCAAAAACAAGTGGTGGATTTGCTGCGCGAACTGCAGGCCAGGCACGGGCTGACCTACCTGTTTATCAGCCACGACTTGGCGGTGGTCCACGCGCTGGCCCACGACATGCTTGTGATCAAGGACGGCAAAGTGGTTGAGCAAGGCTCGGCGCAGTCGATATTCGACGACCCGCAGCATCCGTATACGCGCGAGCTGCTGCACGCGAGTAGCTTGAAACGCGCGCCGGCAACCCCGCAGGCTCTATTCTTATAATCACATTTGAGCGCTAAGCTAGGCGCATGGATGACTCAGACTATTTACGCCTGCTCACCGTAGCGGCCGAACAAGCCAACGCGTTCCTCTCCAATGCCCGCAAATGGGAGCGTGAGCGTTGGGTCTGCCAGCGCCTGCTGCAAGGCTTGAATGTGCCCTACCGGGCTGAAGAGTTTCACGCTGCCGGGCAAGAGCCGCCCGACGTGCTGTTTCGCGACGCCAGTTTCGAAGTGTTTTTTGTGCTGGATGAAGGCCGGCGCCTCAACGACGAATGGCGCGATGAATTGCTGCGCCGGCGCAGTGCGTTTTCGTTGAGCCAACTGGTGCGGCGTGAAGCCAAGCCGCGGCGTATTCCCGCGCATGCATTTTTGCTGCGCCTGGCACCGACCTTGCGCAAAAAAGCGCATAACTACAAAGAACGCGGCATCGACCTGAGCGAGCTGGACCTCATCGCGTTCACCAGCCTCAAGCGCGAAGTGCTCGACCTCAACAGCCATTTCCCGCCACCCACCGAATACCTGCGCCAGGGTTGGCGCTCGCTGTCACTGGTCGGGCCGACCTTTGCCCGCGTGCTGTTCGCCCACCCGCAAGCACCGGATTTCTTGCGCAACAACCTGGGCCGCAGCATAGTGTTCGACGTCGGCATCAGCCTGTGACGCGGCCAGCGGCCAAGCGTGTGGCGCTGCCGCCAATGCCCTGACTGTAACGTGGCGCCGTTTTGCAACGTCTACCTGACGAGGCTTGTATGACCAGCCGCCTGAAACCCGATGACCAACAGCGTGTCGAAGAGTACCTGCAACGCTCCCAAAACCAGGTCGAGCGCAAGCCTTTCAGGCCGTGGCTGCTCCTTGGTGTGGTGCTGGTAGTGGTGATCGGGCTCGGTCTGCCGAGCCGCCTTTTGAGTTACCTGACGCTATGAGCTGCCTGGCGCTCGCGGGGGTAACTGCTCCGATTTCTTTTAGCCTTGCGAGATACCCCCATGACCCATCGTATTATTATCGTCGGCGGCGGCGCCGGCGGCCTGGAGTTGGCTACCCGCTTGGGTAAGACTCTGGGTAAGCGCGGCACCGCCAGCATCACGCTGGTCGACACCAACCTGACCCATATCTGGAAGCCACTGCTGCACGAAGTCGCGGCCGGTTCGCTGAACTCTTCGGAAGACGAACTGAATTATGTCGCCCAGGCCAAATGGAACCACTTCGAGTTCCAGCTGGGGCGCATGAGCGGGCTTGACCGTGAACAGCAGAAAATCCAACTGGCTGCGACCCTCGACGAAGAAGGCCGCGAACTGGTGCCCGCGCGCGTGCTGGGCTATGACAGCCTGGTGATCGCGGTCGGCAGCACCACCAACGATTTCGGCACCGAAGGCGCGGCGCAGCACTGCCTGTTCCTCGACACCCGCAAACAGGCCGAGCGCTTCCACCAGCAGTTGCTCAACCACTACCTGCGCGCGCATGCCGGGCAGACCGATGTGGAAGAGAAAATCAGCGTCGCCATCGTCGGCGCCGGTGCCACCGGTGTCGAGCTGGCCGCCGAACTGCACAACGCCGCGCATGAATTGGCCGCGTATGGCCTCGACCGCATCAAACCGGAAAACATGCACATCACCCTGATCGAAGCCGGCCCACGGGTATTGCCCGCGCTGCCGGAGCGGATCGGCGGGCCTGTGCATAAAACCCTGGAGAAACTCGGGGTGACGGTGTTGACCAATTCTGCGGTCAGCGAAGTCACGGCCGACGCCTTGATCACCAGCAACGGGCAAGTGATTCCCGCCAGCCTCAAGGTCTGGGCTGCGGGTATTCGCGCACCGGGTTTCCTCAAGGACATTGACGGCCTGGAAACCAACCGCATCAATCAACTGCAAGTGCTGCCGACGCTGCAAACCACCCGTGACGAAAACATCTTCGCCTTCGGTGACTGCGCCGCCTGCCCGCAACCCGGCACCGACCGCAACGTGCCGCCGCGCGCGCAGGCCGCTCACCAGCAGGCTTCGTTGCTGGCCAAGTCGCTGAAACTGCGGATTGAGGGCAAAGACTTGCCGTCGTACACCTACACCGACTACGGCTCGTTGATCTCGCTGTCGCGATTCTCGGCGGTGGGCAACCTGATGGGCAACCTGACCGGCAGTGTGATGCTCGAAGGCTGGCTGGCCCGGATGTTTTATGTGTCGCTGTACCGCATGCACCAGATGGCGCTGTACGGGTTCTTCCGTACGGCCATGCTGATGCTGGGCAGCCGGATCGGGCGCGGCACAGAGCCTAGGCTCAAGCTGCACTGATCGACTGCGCCGCCACAAAAAAATCCTCCTGTCGCTCGACAGGGGGATTTTTTATGGGCGGACGATAATCAGCTCTTTTGGTAGAACTCGGCCATATAGTCGACAAACGCACGCACCTTCGGCGCCAGGTGCCGGGACTGCGGGTAGAGGGCGTAATAGTGGCGCTCGCCTAGTGAATAATTGGGCAGGACGTGCACCAGCAACCCCTGCACCAGATCGTTGTGCACAGTGGCCTGGGTGAAACACGCGATGCCGGCGCCGGACAAGGTGGCCGCATGCAGCGCGCTGATCGTGTTGGTCCTGAACCGCCCCGATGGCGTGACCTTGAGTTCCCCGCCACGGGCCGTGCTCAGCGCCCAAACCGAAGAGGCCCCCATGAAGCTCAGCAAGCGATGTTTGTCGAGTTCCTGCGCCGAGCGCGGCAGACCGAAGCGGCCGATGTACCCCGGCGAAGCCACCAGTACTTGCCTGGAAATGGTTAATGTGCGCGCAATCAATGAACTGTCCGCCAGGGCGCCGGCGATTCGGATCGCAACATCAAATTTGTCGGCAACCACGTCGACGAACTGGTCATCACAACACAGCTCAAGCTCAATATTCGGGTAGCCAAGCTGAAAGCCCGGCAACCAATGCGGCAAATCCAGAGTACCGACCACCAGCGGCACACTCACCCTCAGCACGCCTTCAGGCCGTTGATGGCCGTGGGCAATGACTTGGGACGCGGCGTCGACACGCTCAAGGATATCGACGCACGCCACGTAGTACTGCTCCCCTGCGCACGTCAGGCTGAAACGCCGCGTATTGCGGTTGATCAGTTGCGCGCCCAGCTCAATCTCCAACTGCTGCAACTGTCGGGAAATCGTCGAATGAGTGGTATCGAGGCGCTCTGCCGCTGCAGAAAAGCCCTTGGCTTCAACGATGCACCGAAAGGCGCGCATGGCGGATAACTGGTTCATGAAGCAGCCTATCCCAAGCGTGTCGGTTAAATCAGTTAACCGGCAGAGCGATGATGTGCGAGGTGGTCAGCACCGAACCGAACGTATCTTCAATTTCAGCCAACGCCGAGTCGTGCAGCTCATCTTTGGTTACCGAACGGCCATCGGCACGGGTAATCGCCCGCGTCGCGGAGGCATCGGATGCTACCACAACGTTATAGCCCAACGGCGCGGCATCCCGGGCAGCGCCGGCGACACAGGCGTGGGTCATCAGGCCGGTGATAATCAGGGTTTTGACGCCGGCCCTGGTCAATTGCGCATCCAGATCAGTGCTGGCAAACACGCTCACCGTGGTCTTCTGCACGAGCATGTCTTGCGCGCGCGGCTGCATCAGTGGGTGAAAATCAACGCTTTTGCCATTCTTGGCGAACAGCGCTGCGCCGTCCGGGGCGATGTGCTGTACATGAATGACCCGGATGTTGTGTTGGTCGGCAAACGTAATCAGGCGCTGGGTGTTCTTCAAGGCTTGCATGCCATCGGGAATTGGCAAGCGGCCGGTGAAGTATTCATTCTGAAAGTCGATCACCACCAGGGCAGTGGTTTTCGGGTCCAGGCGGTCGGTCGGCTTGGCGCCCAATATGGCGCGCAGGGTCGGCTGCTGATTCGCTGAGGTTTCGGCGGCGACGGCACATTGCCCGAGGCCCATCAGCATGCCGAGGCCGACAAGCGTGGACTTGAGCAAGGCTGGCAACGAGCGGACGGGGTGAGCGGTAGCGATGAGGGTCATGGTGCGAGTTCCTGTTGGAGTGAACAGCTGGAGCCGCCGAGTCTAGAAGGCCGCTACGTCTGCACCAACGCACCCATCCGCACAATATCTGTTCGAAAATCGCACAAGACAGATGAAAAAAACTGGCAAAAAAAATCCCCGTATCTTTCGATACGAGGATTTTTAATATGGTCGGGGTAAGGGGATTCGAACTCCTGACATCCTGCTCCCAAAGCAGGCGCGCTACCGGACTGCGCTATACCCCGGTAAACAAAAGGCGACCTTGCGATCGCCTTCTTCGATCGGCGCTTTTGGCGTCTGATCTTAAGATTCGATTCCAGCGTTAACTGGTCTCAAAAATGGTGGGTCGTGTGGGATTCGAACCTACGACCAATTGGTTAAAAGCCAACTGCTCTACCAACTGAGCTAACGACCCAAATATGGTCGGGGTAAGGGGATTCGAACTCCTGACATCCTGCTCCCAAAGCAGGCGCGCTACCGGACTGCGCTATACCCCGGTTTGAAATTGGCTCCGTGACCAGGACTCGAACCTGGGACCCAATGATTAACAGTCATTTGCTCTACCGACTGAGCTATCACGGAACTACATATTTCAAAGTACAACTTTTACTGCTGTAAAACCTTCTCTTCAGTCCGTCCGTATCGCTACGTTCGTGCCTCCGAGGCGCGCTATTCTACAATCTTAAAAACCCCTGTCAACCCTTTAAATTGCTTTTAAGACAATGATTTGCGCTTCTTTCTGATTTCTTCTTGGGGAGAAGAAACCCGTGGGCTGACGTTGCTGCGGGGCGCACTTTACAAGCCTTTGCCTTACAGTTCAACGCCCTATCGAAAAAAAAGGCCCCGCAACGCGAGGCCTTCTCCGGCAAGCCTTACGGCTTGGGTTTAATGGAAGACGATTTCGTCGTCTGCCACCGTGGCCGTGACGCTGGTGCCCGGCATAAAACTGCCCGACAGAATCAACTGCGCCAGCGGGTTTTCGATCCAGCGCTGAATCGCGCGTTTCAGTGGCCGCGCGCCATACACCGGGTCGTAACCGACCGCGATCAGCTTGTCCAATGCTTCGCGGCTCAGCTCCAGCGACAACTCACGCTCAGCCAGGCGGCTGCGCAGACGCCCCAACTGGATCTCGGTAATACCGGCGATCTGATCCCGCGCCAACGGCTCGAAGATCACCACTTCATCCACCCGGTTGATAAATTCCGGGCGGAAGTGCGTGGTCAGCGCGTCCATTACAGCGGCGCGCTGGCCTTCACGATCGCCAACCAGTTCCTGGATCTGTGCCGAGCCCAGGTTGGAGGTCATCACGATCACCGTATTACGGAAGTCCACGGTGCGCCCGTGGCTGTCGGTCAAGCGGCCGTCTTCGAGCACCTGCAGCAAGATGTTGAACACATCCGGGTGAGCCTTCTCGACCTCGTCCAGCAAAATCACCGAGTAAGGCTTACGCCGCACGGCTTCGGTCAGGTAACCGCCCTCCTCGTAGCCCACGTAGCCTGGCGGGGCACCGATCAAGCGCGCCACCGAATGTTTCTCCATGAACTCGGACATATCGATACGCACCATGGCCTCTTCAGTGTCGAAGAGAAACTCGGCCAAGGCCTTGCACAGCTCGGTCTTGCCCACGCCGGTTGGGCCGAGGAACATGAACGAGCCGCTCGGACGGTTCGGGTCGGACAAGCCGGCACGCGAGCGCCGTACGGCGTTGGACACCGCCACCACCGCCTCTTCCTGGCCGATCACGCGTTGATGCAGCAGGCTTTCCATCTTCAGCAACTTGTCGCGCTCGCCTTCGAGCATTTTCGACACCGGAATACCGGTCCACTTGGAAACCACTTCGGCAATTTCTTCCTCGGTCACCTTGCTGCGCAGCAACTGGTTTTCGCTCTTGCCGTGCTGGTCGACCATTTGCAGGCTGCGCTCCAGGTCCGGGATGACCCCGTACTGCAACTCGGCCATGCGGTTCAGGTCGCCTTTACGGCGCGCCGCTTCGAGTTCCTGACGCGACTGCTCGATCTTTTGCTGGATCTGCGCAGAGCCCTGCACTTCGGCTTTTTCCGAGGTCCAGATTTCTTCGAGGTCGGCGTACTCGCGCTCCAGACGCAGGATTTCTTCCTGAAGCTTTTCCAGACGCTTCTTGGCCGCGTCGTCCTCTTCTTTTTTCAGCGCCTGAGATTCGACCTTCAGTTGAATCAGGCGCCGATCAAGACGGTCGAGCACTTCCGGCTTGGAGTCGATCTCCATGCGAATGCGGCTGGCGGCTTCGTCGATCAAATCGATGGCCTTGTCCGGCAACTGACGATCGGTGATATAGCGATGGCTCAATTTGGCCGCCGCAATGATCGCGCCGTCGGTAATCGCGACTTTATGGTGAACCTCATAACGCTCTTTCAGGCCGCGCAGAATGGCGATGGTGTCTTCTTCGCTCGGTTCCTCCACCAGCACTTTCTGGAAACGGCGCTCCAGGGCGGCGTCCTTTTCAATGTACTGGCGGTATTCGTTAAGCGTGGTCGCGCCGACGCAATGCAACTCACCGCGCGCCAAGGCGGGCTTGAGCATGTTGCCGGCGTCCATCGAGCCCTCGCCTTTACCGGCGCCGACCATGGTGTGCAGTTCGTCGATAAACAGGATGATCTGCCCGTCCTGCTTCGACAGCTCGTTAAGCAGGGATTTGAGGCGCTCTTCAAACTCGCCACGGAACTTGGCACCGGCGATCAGCGAGCCCATGTCCAGCGACAACAGGCGCTTGCCTTTCAGGCCGTCCGGCACTTCACCATTGATGATGCGCTGGGCAAGGCCTTCGGCGATTGCGGTTTTACCCACGCCAGGCTCACCGATCAGCACCGGGTTGTTCTTGGTGCGGCGTTGCAACACCTGGATGGTGCGACGAATCTCGTCGTCACGGCCGATCACCGGGTCCAGCTTGCCTTCTTCGGCGCGCTTGGTCAGGTCGACGGTGTACTTGTCCAGGGCTTGGCGCGACTCCTCATGGTTGGGGTCATTCACCGCATCGCCGCCACGCAGGTTGTTGATGGCGTTTTCCAGGGCTTTTTTGCTCACGCCCTGGCCCAGCAACAACTTGCCGAGCTTGCTGTTCTCGTCCATCGCGGCGAGCAGCACCAGTTCGCTGGAGATGAACTGGTCACCTTTCTGCTGAGCCAGCCGATCCGCCTGGTTGAGCAGGCGCGCCAGCTCCTGCGACATGTTCACGTCGCCGGTTGGGTTTTGGATTTTCGGCAGTTGGTCGAGCTCTTTGCTCAACTCTTTGCGCAGGCTGTTGATGTCAAAGCCCACCTGCATCAGCAAGGGCTTGATAGAACCACCTTGCTGTTCCAGGAGTGCCTGCATCAAGTGCGCAGGCTCGATGGCCGGGTGGTCGAGGCCGACCGCCAACGATTGAGAATCTGATAATGCCAACTGCAATTTGCTGGTTAAACGATCAATACGCATGAGTCACCTTCCTTTTGAGCAGGCCGGAGCTACAAACACATCCTGAATAAAGAAACCTGCCAGATAGCCCTATAGATGGGGTGGATTCTGCAAGATTCAAGCGCGCAAACCTTGATGTGAGTCAGCAGAGTCTAGCGTTCAAGCCAGATAAGTGACGCGAATCGACCGGTGCGTGGGCTGCGGCGATAAGAAAAGAATCGTGGGTCGGTCACGGTACACAAACCGCCACCGTAGACGGCAGTGATGCCGCGTGCGGCGAGGCGCAGGCGCGCCAGTTGGTAGATGTCGGCAAGGTACTTGCCGGGGTTGTGGCTTGGCGCAAACGCTTGGGCAGTGACCGGCAGTTGCTGAACGAACGCCTCACGCACTTCCGGGCCGACTTCAAAGGCTTGCGGGCCAATCGCCGGGCCGAGCCAGACCAAAACGTCGGCAGGCTCGGCATCCAGCCGTTCGAAGGCCGCTTCGAGCACGCCCGCCGCCAGCCCACGCCAACCGGCATGCGCTGCGGCCACGCGCGTGCCGGCACGGTTGCAGAACAGTGCGGGCAGGCAATCAGCCGTCATCGACGTGCAGGCAATACCCGGCGTGCTGGTCCAGCTGCCATCGGCTTCGGCGATGCGCGACGGGTCAGCCTCGACCACGGTTACCCCGTGGACCTGGCGTAACCAGGCTGGCTGAACAGTGAAGGCGTGGCCAAGACGGCGACGATTTTCGAGGACGGCCTCAAGGTCGTCCTCGACATGATCGCCCAGATTGAGGCTGTCGAACGGCGCCAGACTGACGCCGCCCGCACGGGTGGTGACGCAGGCTTTAACCTGGGCCGGCGCGGGCCAGTCAGGTATCAGCCAGTCACTCATCCGATAAACGCCTCGCGATCCTGCTTGAGTAGCGACAACAACCAGACCAAATCGTCTGGCAGAGGCGATTCCCAGCTCATCCGCTTACCGCTCGTCGGATGATCCAGTTCCAGGAAACGTGCATGCAGTGCCTGGCGCGGGAAGGATTTCAGCGATTCAACCATGGTCACACTGGCCGCCGGCGGAATGCGGAAGCGGCCACCGTAGGCCGGATCTCCGACCAACGGGAAGTTAATGTGCGCCATGTGCACGCGAATCTGGTGCGTACGGCCGGTTTCCAGCTTGACCCGCACATGCGTGTGGGAGCGGAAACGCTCCAGCACACGGTAGTGGCTGACGGCCTGCTTGCCGCCTTCCATCACCGCCATACGCTGGCGCTGCTGGCCGTGGCGACCGATAGGCGCGTTAATCTTGCCACCTGCCACCACTACGCCGATCACGATGCATTCGTAGATGCGGCTGACGCTGCGGCTCTGCAATTGTGTGACCAGCTGCGTCTGCGCCTGGATAGTCTTGGCCACCACCATAAGGCCGGTGGTGTCCTTGTCCAGGCGGTGCACGATGCCGCAGCGCGGGACATTGATGATGTCCGGCACGTGATGCAACAAGGCATTGAGCAAAGTGCCATCAGCGTGACCGGCAGCCGGGTGAACCACCAGGCCTGCGGGTTTATTGATGACCAGGATGTCGTCGTCTTCATAGACGATGTCCAGCTCGATGTCCTGAGCGACCCATTCTCCCTGAGCTTCCTGCTCGGCGGTCAGCTCAAGAATCGTACCGCCATGCACTATGTCTCGCGGGCGGATAACCGCTCCATCCACAGTCAGGCGGCCGTCTTTGATCCAGGCGGAAAGGCGCGAGCGCGAGTGCTCAGCGAATAATTGTGCGGCGACTTGATCGAGGCGTTGGCCGCCCAATTCGGACGGCACCTCTGCGCGAAGTTCAATTTTATCGGACATGCTCAGACTAGGCGTGGCACAGCCTTTGGTTTCGGCTGCGCGCTTGTGGTTAAATACGGCGTCTTTTGCCCCGAGGCTTTCAACGGGGCGCTCATCATAACAGGACGGCCCCGCCCAAGACAGCGGCCGTCATAGGGACGCAAGCCGCCATGCAAGTGAAACACCTGCTGCTGATCGCCATCCTCGCCATGACTGCTGCTTGCTCGTCAACAAAGGAAGTCGTCGACGAAAACCTGAGCGAAGTCGAGCTGTATCAATTAGCTCAAAAAGACTTGGACAATAATAGCTACACCAGCGCCACAGCGAAGCTGAAGGCCCTGGAGTCACGCTATCCGTTCGGGCGCTATGCCGACCAGGCACAGCTTGAGCTGATCTACGCCAACTACAAAAACGCCGAGCCGGAAGCTGCCAAGTCCGCCGCCGAGCGTTTTATTCGCCTGCACCCGCAGCACCCGAACGTCGACTACGCCTACTACATGAAGGGCCTGACCTCGTTCGACCAGGACGTGGGCCTGCTGGCGCGCTTCCTGCCGCTGGACATGACCAAGCGTGACCCGGGCGCTGCCCGCGACTCCTACAACGAGTTCGCCCAGCTGACCAGCCGCTACCCCAACAGCCGCTACGCGCCGGACGCCAAGCAGCGCATGATCTACCTGCGCAACCTGCTGGCTTCCTACGAAATTCACGTGGCCCACTACTACCTGACCCGTCAGGCCTACGTCGCTGCCGCCAACCGTGGCCGCTATGTGGTCGAAAACTTCCAGGAAACCCCTTCCGTGGGTGACGGCCTGGCAGTGATGACCGAGGCTTACCAGCGCCTGCACCTGGACGCCCTGGCGACCACCAGTCTGGAAACCCTGAAGCTCAACTACCCCGATCACCCAAGCCTGAAAGACGGCCAGTTCGTGCCTCAGGTTGCCGAAGCCGACAACCGTTCGTGGCTGAGCAAGTACACCTTGGGCCTGATCGAGTCGCGCCCACCGTTGCCGCCGGGCGAAACCCGCGCCAACCAGGACGTGATGAAGCAGTACCAGGACGCCAAAGAAGCGATTCCTTCGGACCTCAAGCCGCATGACGAAAACGGCGACGTGATTGAAGAAGAGGCGCCACAGGCCCTTGGCAACAACGAAGACCGCTCGTGGTTCAGCTACATGACCTTCGGCGTGTTCGACTGATCGTTCGACGCGACGCAAAAGGGAGCCCCGCGAGGCTCCCTTTTTCATGGGCCGGTATTATTGCGCTGTGCGCCTGCCAAGACCTTGGCTAAACTGGCGCATTCCTTGTCGAGAAACTCCCATCATGGTTCGTCTACTGTTCTGGATTGCCGTTATTGCCGCCGCAGTATGGTTGTGGCGCAAATTCAAAAGCCCTGGCGCAGCACAGCAACGCTCCGGCGAATCCGAGGCCGCCTTGATGGTGCGTTGCGCCCACTGCGGCGTGCACTTGCCGCAGAACCGCGCACTCAGCTCACGCCAAGCGTGGTACTGCACGCAGGCGCACCTGGAACAAGGCCCAAAGTCTATCGAGCGTTGACCCGGCCGTGCGGCGCATAAGGCGCCGGGTCGATGATCGGTGTACGCCCCAGCAACAAGTCGGCAAATAACTGGCAGGAGGCCGGTGCCAGTACCAGGCCATTGCGGTAATGCCCGCAATTGAGCCACAGCCCTTTGAAGCCCTGGACCTCGCCGATGTAGGGAATGCCCTCGGGTGAGCCGGGCCGCAAACCGGCCCAATGGCCTACCACGTCGGCGCCTGCCAGCGCCGGAATCAACTCCTCGGCTGAAGCCTTGAGGCTTTGCAGTGCCGACTCGGTTGGCGTCTTGTCGAACCCTTCATGCTCCAACGTGCTGCCGATCAGAATGTGCCCGTCACGCCGCGGGATCGCGTAGCGCCCTTTGGCCAGGACCATGCTCGATAAAAAATCCGCCGCACATTTGTACAGAATCATTTGGCCCTTGACCGGCTCAACCGGTAACGACAAACCCAGCGTGCCGAGCAATTCCCCACTCCAGGCACCAGCAGCCAACACGATATACTCACCCAGTATTGGTCCTGCCGCCGTGTGCACGCCCACCACGCTGTCACCGTCGAGAACAAACCCGTTCACTTCGCACTGCTCATGAACGGTTACGCCGGGCAGCGCCAACAACGCGGCTTTAAGTGCCTTGACCAAGCGCGGGTTACGCACATTGGCCACGCCGGCCATGTAGATCGCCTGGGAATACCCGCCACCCAGCACCGGCACCGCATCATGCACGGCGCGCACATCGACCTTGCTCAATGGCCGCCCCTCGCGGGCAGCCCACGCCAATGCGTCGGCTTCGTCAGCCAGGTCCAGCCAGTACAAGCCCGTGGTATGCACTTGCGGGTCCACGCCGGTGGCGGCGAATAACCGCTCAGCCAGTTGCGGGTAAAAATCCTGCGACCAATGAGCCAGCGCGGTGACCGCCGGGCTGTAGCGCCACGGGTACAGCGGCGAAACAATCCCGCCGCCCGCCCAGGAAGATTCCTGCCCAAGCCCTGAACGCTCCAGCAGCACAACGGCCTGCCCTTGTGTGGCGAGGTTGAACGCGGTCAACAGCCCGATTACGCCACCACCGACAATCACCACTTGCTGTTGCTTAGCCATCATTTGATCCAGCCGATAAAAAGGAAAAAGCGCACCCGGCGCCCACTCATGCAGCACGCTCATCATTGCCCCCAACACGCTTTGCGCGACATGTCGGGGGCGGCGCCGAGGTTGCTGCGCACGCCTGCGCTGGTCAGGCTGAATTCATCGCACAGGTCGTCCGCCATGACTGAGCCGACGACGGGCGTAGCCACCAGGCTGAATGCCTGAAGGCTCGATGCAGCGCTGATTCTATAGCGATCAGTGCCCGCACTGACGCCGGTTGCATCAATAAAAGTGCCGTTGCGCGTGTAAAAACGTTCGAGGTGCTGAGCTTGCTCGATCAATAACGCGACGATTTCTGCGCGATACACCTTTTTTACCTGACCGGTATACGCCGGGTAAGCGATCCCGGCCAGAAACGCGATAATCGCGACAGCCATCAACAACTCGATCAGGGTAAAACCTTGGCAATCCTTGCCCATTGATACGTTCCTTATTGAAGTTGCCGCCATAAAACCCGACGAAATATCAGGCCTTCACCGTCCTCCACCCGCGCGTACACCGTTTCCAGCACCGTGCGCGACTGACCACTGAGCCCCACCGCCGTCACGCGGTAAACCGTTGCACTTGTTTCAGTTGGCAAACCCGCCAGCCCCACCGCCAAACCCAGCGATTGCACGCCATACAGGCCGTTCTTCGAGCCAACCCACGTCACTGCTGACCCAGGGTTTGCCCCGGCACCCGCCACCGAAGATGACTCCAGCGGCGGTGCACACAGGCTCATCGACGAGCACACAGGCAAGGCGCCTCCTGCCCGATCAACAGCCGACTCGCCAAGCCTCAGAGCGCTCTCGGCGCTTTGAAATGACTGATTTCGATGCCACAGGCTTCCGGCGATCTTTTGCTGGGACACCGCCCCTTGCATCGATGCCAGGCCGATCAGTGATAACACCAACAGAAACACCAGGCTGATCAACAGCACCATGCCTGTCTGTTGCCGGTAATAACCGCCATAACGCGCCATGGTCGCCCTACCCCAACCGGTTACGCAGCGCCGCCACGACGCTGTAGGCCTGGTTTTTCACGCGCCCGGTCGGGTCCATCAGCGTCATCTGGATACGCACACTGCGTATCAGCGATTCGTCAGCGGGGCTGGCCTCGTAGCGCACCACGCGCGTCGAGCCTTGCCGGGCCGCCACACCGAAACTGATGTCGAACGCCTGCACGTTATCCACCAGCACCGTCTTGGCCGGCGCTGCAGGCGTGCTGACCTTCAACTGCTGCGTTTCAAAGGTATAAGTGAGCTGGCGTATTGCAAAAAGCGTCTGCCCAGGCGCCGCCGGTGGCGAACGCCCCGCATAGGCTTGGGCGCTGCCCGTGCAGTCGGACAGTACCGTCCAGTCAGGCGTGCCACCGTCGCCCGCACCATCAACAGTCAACAGCGTCAGTGACCTGGAACCGCCTGCAGCATTGGCGCTGACAGGTCGATCAAAGGCCGCCGGGGCGTTCTCGATGTAGGCCGTCGACAGACAACCAAACATGCCCGCCTGGCGAATATCCTGAATCAGCTTGCCCAGTACGAACCGCGCATCATCCTGCAGCAACATGGCGGCCTGCTGGCTGGCTTGCGTGGTTCGAGCGCTGATTGCCACCTGGCTGACGCCGAGTATCAGCACCGAGCCGACGGCCAGTGCGAGCAACAACTCCAGCAGACTAAACCCACGCGCAAATCGCTTCATCGCACCGCCCCCGTCTCGCCGGCAATGCGGCTGGTGAGGGTGAAGGTTTCGCGTGCGCCTTCGGTGTGGGTGCCCCGGGCGTCGTCCCAACTGATACTGACGGTGACTTCGCTGCCACTGACCACCACGGCGCCTTTGCCGGCCTCCCCGGCAAACCCGAGGATATTCGCTTCAAAATCATGCAGGTCGAGGTCACGCACGCTGGCGGTCGCGTTACCGGGCGGCGCTTGGTCGGCTCGGCCCCATGAATAATCGGCGCCTGCGTTGGCGCGAACCCGGTCGAGCATGTCGTAAGCGATGAAACTGGCCTGGCTGATCATCCTTGAGCTGTCGGTGTACTTGAGCGCGTTGAGCTGGATCAGCGCGGCGCCCAGCAGGCCCACTGCAAGAATCAGCACGGCGACCAGCACCTCGATCAGCGTCATGCCCGATTGCGGGCGGTTCAGCAAGCGCGGGAAATTCAGGGTCTGGCAAGCAGGCATTACCGTCGTCATCCATGTCGAAGGCCGAAAAAAAGCAGGCAAACCCTGCTGTGCGACCCAAGACTAGCGCCGGTTTTGGACTGGCGCTGCTCCCGGAACAAAGGGAAATACTTTGGACATAAAGGCCATCATTCAGGCCTGGAAGGCGCGAGCTATACCTATGCCTGTCACCCGCAACACTCACCACGTCCACGGAGGGACGGCATATGACGCAACGCGGTTTTACCCTGATAGAACTGCTACTCAGCCTGGTCTTGAGCAGCATCCTGGCGCACTTGGCGGTGCCGAATTTTAGAGGCCTGCTCGATTCGCAACAGCGCCAGGTTGCCGCCCAAGCGCTGGCCGATGGTCTGCGTTACGCCCGCACCGAGGCCATTGCACGCAATCGCGCGGTGGTCATTCATACGCTGGGGGAGGACTGGAGCCAGGGATGGCGGGTGATACTCGACGCAAGCGGGCGCGGCCACTTGGACGACGACAACCCGGTACTGCTGGAGCGACAGCACAGCGGGCGAGTGCCGATTGTGGGTAACGGGCCGGTCAAGAACCAGGTGCGCTTCAGCGGGTTGGGAGAACCGATATTTTCCGCAGGCGGTTTTCGCGCCGGCACCGTGCATGTGTGCGACGCCGCCCAGGCGCAAAGCCGCTTCCAGGTGGTGCTTGCGCCCAGCGGGCGCATCAGCCTGCGCAGTGAAATAACCGAGCAGGCATTGTGCCGGGGTTCTGCCGGCACTGCAGGGCTTACAGCAACGAGCGAACCCGCAGCTCTTTGGGCATCGAGAACGTGATGTTCTCTTCACGACCGGCCAATTCATCCGCGCCGGTGGCGCCCCACGCCTGCAATTGTTGGATAACGCCGCGTACCAGCACTTCCGGGGCCGAAGCGCCGGCGGTAATGCCGATACGCTCGACACCGTCAAACCAGCTGCGTTGCAGGTCTTCGGCACCGTCGATCAGGTACGCCGGGGTGGCCATGCGTTCAGCCAATTCGCGCAGGCGGTTGGAGTTGGAGCTGTTAGGGCTGCCGACCACCAACACCACGTCGCATTCGTTGGCCAGTTGCTTGACCGCGTCTTGACGGTTTTGCGTGGCGTAGCAGATGTCGTCTTTACGCGGGCCGCCGATCGCCGGAAAGCGCGTGCGCAGCGCATCGATCACGCGGCTGGTGTCGTCCATCGACAAGGTGGTCTGCGTTACAAAGGCCAACCGCTCAGGGTTGTGCACCTGCAAGGCGGCGACGTCTTTTTCGTCTTCGACCAAGTAGATGGCGCCGCCATTGGTGCCGTCATACTGGCCCATGGTGCCCTCGACTTCCGGGTGGCCGGCATGGCCAATCAGAATACATTCACGCCCGTCGCGGCTGTAACGCGCGACTTCGATGTGCACCTTGGTCACCAGCGGGCAGGTGGCGTCGAATACTTTGAGGCCACGGCCAGCCGCTTCGGTACGCACGGCCTGGGAAACACCGTGGGCGCTGAAGATGACGATAACGTCGTCTGGCACTTGCTCGAGTTCTTCTACAAAAATCGCGCCGCGCGCGCGCAGGTCTTCGACCACAAATTTGTTGTGGACGACTTCGTGGCGCACGTAAATCGGCGGCCCGAAAACTTCCAGGGCGCGGTTGACGATTTCAATCGCCCGGTCCACACCGGCGCAGAAGCCACGGGGGTTGGCGAGTTTGATTTGCATGCTGTGCCTCGTGCCTTGCAGGGCTGGAAATTGGATCGTGCAGGAGCCGGTGGCGTCAATCAGAGCGCTTTAACGTCGAAGATTTCAACGTCAAACGTCAAGGTTTTACCGGCCAACGGGTGGTTGAAGTCGATGGTCACTTGCGCTTCATCGAAGGTTTTAACCACGCCCGGCAGTTCGGTATTCGCCGCATCGTTGAAAATCACCAGCAAGCCTTCCGACAGCTCCATGTCCTGGAACTGCGAACGCGGGATGATCTGCACGTTTTGCGGGTTAGGCTGGCCAAAGGCGTTTTCCGGCACAATCTGCAGGGTACGCTTGTCGCCCGCCTTGAAACCGAACAGCGCCGCTTCAAAACCCGGCAGCAGGTTGCCATCGCCGACCTTGAAGGTCGCCGGGGCTTTGTCGAACGTACTGTCGACCGTGTCGCCATTCTCGAGGCGCAATGCGAAGTGCAAAGTGACTTCCGTGTTCTGGCCGATGCGTTGCTCAGCCAATACCTGATCAGTCATTGACGGTCTCTCCGGTTTTCTTGCTTTTGAACATGTCCAACGCCAGCATGATTGCACCGACGGTGATGGCGCTGTCGGCAAAGTTGAACGCCGGGAAGTACCAGCGGTTTTGCCAATGCACCAGGATAAAGTCGATCACATGGCCCAAGGCGATGCGGTCGTACAAGTTGCCCAGCGCGCCGCCCAGCACCAGCGCCAAGGCGATGGCCAGCCAGGTGTCATCGCGGCCCAGGCGTTTGAGCCAGACCACCAGCACCGCACTGACCACCACAGCGATCAAGGCGAACAGCCAGCGCTGCCAGCCGCCGCCATCAGCGAGGAAGCTGAAGGCGGCGCCGGTGTTGTAGGCCAGGGTCCAGCTGAAGTAGTCAGGTATGACCACGATCTGCTGGTACATCTGTAAGGCGCCTTCGAAGTGAGCCTTGCTGAGCTGGTCAATGACCAGCACCAGCACGCTCAGTACGAGCCAGCCCAGACGTCCGAAACGGCTGGAAGCGTTAGGCATAGTGGCGAACCTCACCGGCACCGCTGATGTTGTCGACGCAACGACCGCAGATTTCCGGATGCTCGGGGTTCACGCCAACGTCTTCACGGCAGTGCCAGCAACGGGCGCACTTGGCGAAGGCCGACTTGACCACTTGGAGCTTGAGACCCGGTACTTCGGTCGCCACGGCATCCGCCGGCGCCTGGGCAAACGGTGCCAGGCTGGCGGTGGAAGTAATCAGCACAAAGCGCAGTTCGTTGCTCAGCTTGGCCAGGTCGGCAGTCAGGCCTTCTTCGGCAAACAGCGTGACTTCGGCCTGGAGGTTGCCACCCACGGCCTTGGCCGCGCGCTGAACTTCCAGCTCCTTGTTCACTGCCACTTTCACCGCCATCACGCCTTCCCAGTACTCGCGGCCCAGTTCGAAGTCAGCCGGCAGTTCGGTCAGGCCTTCGTACCAGGTGTTGAGCATCACCGATTCGTTACGCTCACCCGGCAGGTATTCCCACAGTTCGTCAGCGGTGAAGGCCAGGATCGGCGCGATCCAGCGCACCAGCGCTTCGCTGATGTGGTACAGCGCGGTCTGCGCCGAGCGGCGTGCCTTGCTGTTCGCGGCGGTGGTGTACTGGCGATCCTTGATGATATCGAGGTAGAAACCACCCAGCTCCTGCACACAGAAGTTGTGGATCTTCGAGTACACGTTCCAGAAGCGGTATTCGCCGTAGTGTTCCTGCAACTCGCGCTGCAGCAACAGGGTACGGTCCACGGCCCAGCGGTCGAGGGCGAGCATGTCCTCGGCCGGCAGGATGTCGGTGGCCGGGTTGAAACCGGTCAGGTTCGACAGCATGAAGCGTGCGGTATTGCGGATTCGACGGTAGGCGTCGGCACTGCGCGCGAGGATCTGGTCCGACACGGCGATTTCGCCCGAGTAATCGGTCGAAGCCACCCACAGACGCATGATGTCGGCGCCCAAGGTGTCGTTGATCTTTTTCGGCTCGATCACGTTTTTCAGCGACTTCGACATTTTGCGGCCCGTCTCGTCGACGGTAAAACCGTGGGTCAGCAGTTCGCGGTACGGCGCGTGGTCGTCGATGGCGCAACCGGTCAGCAACGAGGAGTGGAACCAGCCACGGTGTTGGTCGGAGCCTTCCAGGTACAGGTCGGCACGCGGGCCGGTCTGGTGGCCCATCGGGTGCGAACCGCGCAGCACGTGCCAATGGGTGGTGCCCGAGTCAAACCACACGTCGAGGGTGTCGCTGATCTTGTCGTACAGCGGCGCTTCGTCGCCCAGCAGCTCGGCGGCGTCCAGCTTGAACCAGGCTTCGATGCCTTCCTGTTCAACGCGCTGGGCCACCACTTCCATCAGTTCGACGGTACGCGGGTGCAGCTCGCCGCTTTCCTTGTTCAGGAAGAACGGGATCGGCACGCCCCAGTTGCGCTGGCGCGAGATGCACCAGTCCGGGCGGTTGGCGATCATCGAGTGCAGGCGCGCCTGGCCCCAGGCTGGCACGAACCTGGTCTCTTCGATGGCTTTGATCGCACGGTTACGCAGGGTTTCGCCGCTGGCCGGTTCTTTGTCCATGCCGATAAACCACTGCGCAGTCGCGCGGTAGATCAGCGGGCTCTTGTGGCGCCAGCAATGCATGTAGCTGTGCTGGATGGTGGCGGTTTGCATCAGCGCACCGACTTCACGCAGCTTTTCGATGATCGCGGGGTCAGCCTTGAAGATGAACTGCCCGCCGAAGAACTCCAGCGACGGCACATAAACGCCGTTGCTTTGCACCGGGTTGATGATGTCGTCGTTGACCAGGCCGTACTTCTTGCAGATCACAAAGTCGTCCACGCCATACGCGGGCGAGCAGTGAACCACGCCGGTGCCGGAACCCAGCTCGACGTAGTCAGCCAGGTACACCGGCGACAGGCGGTCATAGAACGGGTGGCGGAAGTTGATCAGTTCCAGCGCCGTGCCGGTGGTGGTGGCGATCACCGAACCTTGCAGTTCGTAGCGCGCCAGGCAGGCTTCGACCATTTCCTCGGCCAGCACCAGCAGGCGATCACCGACGTCTACCAGCGCGTAGGTGAATTCCGGGTGCACGTTCAGCGCCTGGTTGGCGGGGATGGTCCACGGGGTGGTGGTCCAGATCACGATGGCCGCCGGTTTGCTCAGGCTTGCCAGGCCAAAGGCCTCGGCCAGCTTGGCGTCGTCGGCGACCGGGAAGGCCACGTCGATGGTCGAAGACTTTTTGTCTTCGTACTCGACTTCTGCTTCAGCCAACGCCGAACCGCAATCGAAACACCAGTTCACAGGCTTGAGGCCTTTGAACACGAAGCCGCCCTTGACGATTTCGGCCAAGGCGCGGATTTCACCGGCCTCGTTGGTAAAGTTCATGGTCTTGTACGGGTTGTTCCATTCGCCCAACACACCCAGGCGGATGAACTCGGACTTCTGCCCTTCGATCTGCTCGGTGGCGTAGGCACGGCACAGTTCGCGGGTTTTATCCGCGCCCAGGTTCTTGCCGTAGGTCACTTCGACTTTGTGTTCGATCGGCAGGCCGTGGCAATCCCAACCCGGCACATACGGCGCGTCGAAACCCGACAGGGTTTTGGAGCGCAGGATCATGTCCTTGAGAATTTTGTTCAGCGCATGACCGATGTGAATCGTGCCGTTGGCATAAGGAGGGCCGTCGTGCAGCACGAACTTCGGACGATCCTTGCCAATTTCGCGCAACTTTCCGTACAGGCCAATACTGTCCCAGCGCTGCAGGATCTGCGGTTCGCGCTGTGGCAGGCCGGCCTTCATTGGGAAGGCGGTGTCCGGAAGGTTTAGCGTGGCTTTATAGTCGGTCATTTAAGGCTCTTCGGTTAGCGATGGGC
Source organism: Pseudomonas sp. ICMP 460 (assembly GCF_002723595.1). Classification (NCBI taxonomy): domain Bacteria; kingdom Pseudomonadati; phylum Pseudomonadota; class Gammaproteobacteria; order Pseudomonadales; family Pseudomonadaceae; genus Pseudomonas; species Pseudomonas sp. ICMP 460. The sequence goes on along the minus strand of NZ_LKBR01000004.1, from coordinate 130,305 downwards.
GCTAGGTGCGGCTAGTGCACGGGCGGCGGCGACATCCGCATTGATCGCCGTTTTCAACGCCTCAAGCGAGGCGAAACGCTGCTCTTCACGCAGCTTCTGGTGGAAAACCACCGTCAAACGCCGGTCATACAAATCACCGGCAAAATCCAAAAGGTGAACTTCCAGGTGGGCCTTGCCATCACCTGCAACCGTGGGCCTGACGCCTATGTTGGCGACTCCCGGCCACGGCTGGCCGTCGATGTCGACACTCACCAGGTAAACCCCGGTGAGTGGCACACGGCGGCGCTTGAGTTGCACGTTGGCGGTTGGCGTGCCCAATTGGCGCGCCAGCTTCTGGCCGTGCAGTACCCGCCCGGCAATGCGGAACGGGCGACCGAGCAAACGCTCGGCCAAGGCGAAGTCGGCGGCGGCCAGGGCGTTACGCACCTGGGTGCTGCTCACGCGCAGGCCGTCCAGTTCGACGGTTTGCGCGGCTTCGACTGTAAAACCCTGGTTGACGCCGGCGTGTTGCAGGAAATCGAAATCGCCAACGCGGTCGCAACCAAAACGGAAGTCGTCGCCGACTTCCAGGTGCTGCACGCCCAGGCCATCGACCAGGATACGGTCGACGAACTCGGCGGCGCTGAGGCTTTGCAAACGCTGGTTAAAGGCCAGGCACAGGACACGGTCCACGCCCTCTTCAGCCAGCAGTTGCAGCTTGTCCCGCAGGCGGGCCAGCCGTGCCGGCGCCGTTTGCGGGGTGAAAAATTCCCGCGGCTGTGGCTCAAAAATCACCACGCAGCTGGGCACACCCAACTCGACCGCTCGTTCGCGCAACCGGGCCAGAATAGCCTGGTGGCCACGGTGAACACCGTCAAAGTTGCCAATAGTGGCGACGCAGCCCCGATGCTGGGGGCGCAGGTTGTGGAGACCTCGAACCAGCTGCATAACGCGCTTCTTGCTCATAAAGTGGTCGATTATAACCACACCCGGCCTCAGACGACAGGCAACAGCGCAGGCCAAATCGATCGAATCGATAAAACAACCGTTTTATCGCGGCAAAGTGGCTAACTCAGCGACTTGCGATTGAAATCGCGCAGGCGAAAACCTTGCAGCAGCAACATTCCGAAGTACACCACCACGCCCGCAACCACCAATACGCCAAGGCGCATGAAGCGCTCAAGCATGTGGCCTTGATCCCACGCGGGCATAAAATGCATCAGCACCAGCAAAACCGCCGACATCGCCGCCACCGCCACCAACAGCTTCAGCGCAAACAGGCCCCAGCCTGGCTGCGGCTGGAACATCTGTTGCTTACGCAGTTGATAAAACAGCAGGCCGGCGTTGATGCACGCGCCAGCACTGATGGCCAGCGCCAGCCCGGCATGCGCCAGTGGGCCGATAAACACCAGGTTGAGCAGTTGCGTGACGATCAGCGTGAAGACCGCAATTTTGACCGGCGTGCGGATGTTTTGCTGGGCGTAGAACCCCGGCGCCAGCACTTTGATCACAATAATGCCGAGCAGGCCGACGGAGTAAGCCACCAGCGCGTGCTGGGTCATCAAGGCATCGTGCGCATCGAATTGGCCGTATTGGAACAGCGAAACGGTCAGCGGCTCGGCCAAAATCCCCAAGGCAAGCGAGCATGGCAGCACCAGCACAAAGCACAGGCGCAGGCCCCAATCGAGAATGCGCGAGTACTCCTGGCGATTCTTGCTGGCGTAGGTACGCGCCAGCGTCGGCAGCAAAATCGTACCCAGGGCCACGCCGAGCACGCCGGAGGGCAATTCCATCAGGCGATCGGCGTAGTACATCCACGACACTGAGCCCGAGACCAGCAGCGAGGCGAACGCGGTGTTGATGATCAGCGAAATCTGGCTGACCGAAACGCCGAGAATCGCCGGCAGCATGTTGCGCATCACGCGCCACACGCCGGTGTCGGCCAGGTTCAGGCGCGGCAGCACGAGCATGCCGATCTTTTTCAGGTGTGGCAGCTGGTAGAGCAATTGCGCCAAACCGCCGGCCAGCACCGCCCAGCCGAGGGCCATAACCGGCGGGTCGAAGTACGGCGTGAGGAACAGCGCAAAAATAATCATGCTGACGTTGAGCAGCGTCGGCACGAAGGCCGGCACCGAAAAACGGTTCCAAGTGTTAAGAATCGCGCCCGCCAGCGATGACAGGGAAATCAGCAATATATAAGGAAAGGTCACACGCAGCAGGTCGGTGGTCAGCGCGAATTTTTCCGGGGTATTCGCAAAACCCGGCGCCGTGGCCCAGATCACCCATGGCGCAGCGAGCATGCCGACCAGTGTCACCAGCATCAGCACCAGGGTCAGCAGGCCCGAAACGTAGGCAATAAATGTGCGCGTGGCCTCTTCGCCCTGCTGGGTTTTGTATTCGGCCAGGATCGGCACAAAGGCTTGGGAAAATGCGCCCTCGGCGAAGATCCGTCGCAGCAGATTGGGCAGTTTAAACGCAATAAAGAAGGCATCCGTGGCCATGCTGGCGCCAAAAATGCGCGCCAGCAGGGTGTCACGCACGAACCCCAAAACCCTTGAGATCATCGTGATAGAGCTGACGGCAGCCAACGATTTGAGCAGATTCATTGAAAGAGTTTGCGCCTATAGATAAAGAGCAGGCGAACAAAGCGCCCACATATGCGATACTGCGCGCCTGCAACAGCACAGAGCCAAAGCTCGCGAGTTTACAGGTCAAGCGCCGGAAATAAATCACCCGCCTCTTCAGATCGACCACTCAGCAGTTCGCATCAGCCGCTCTTGACAACCCATCAAGTCATCGGCATGATTCGCGGCCTATTTTGTTTGCTATTTCCTAAAAAGTCTTTCGAGGAGCTCGACGGTGGCCAACACACCTTCCGCCAAAAAACGTGCAAAACAGGCTGAGAAGCGTCGCAGCCACAACGCCAGCCTGCGTTCCATGGTTCGTACCTACATCAAGAATGTAGTTAAAGCCATCGACACCAAAGACGCTGAAAAAGCCCAAGCTGCTTACGTTCTGGCCGTGCCAGTTATCGACCGTATGGCTGATAAAGGCATCATCCACAAGAACAAGGCCGCTCGTCATAAGAGCCGCCTGAATGGCCACATCAAGGCTCTGAACGTCGCTGCAGCAGCCTAAGTGGTAAAAACTGCAACGTAACCCAGGTTACGTAACAGTTAAGAAATGCCCCGTACCGAAAGGTCCGGGGCATTTTTGTTTTCTGCAATGCGCAGAACTAAATGTGAGATGAGGCTATTTTCAAACACAAAAAAAAGCCCCGAACCAGTCGGGGCGTTTTTTCTACCTATTGATCAAACCACAATCAATGGTGATGACCACCTTCACCGTGGACGTGGCCGTGAGCTACTTCTTCTTGGGAAGCGTCACGGATGGCGACGATCTTCACTTGGAAGTTCAGGCGCTGGCCAGCCAGAGGGTGGTTGCCGTCGACAGTGACGTCGTCGCCGTCCAGATCACGGATGGTGACGATCTGCATTTGGCCGTCCGGCGCAGAAGCGTGGAACTGCATGCCGACTTCCAGCTCATCAACGCCTTCGAACATGCTGCGGCTCAAGGTGCTGACCAGTTCGGCGGAGTATTCGCCGTAGGCATCTTCAGGTTCTACGGCGACGGTCAGTTCATCACCGACGCTCTTGCCTTCCAGCGCCTTCTCCAGGCCTGGGATGATATTACCTGCGCCTTGCAGGTAGACCAGCGGCGCGCCGCCGGCGGAGCTGTCGATGACCTCACCAGCGTCGTTGGTCAGGGTATAGTCGATGGAGACAGCCTTGTTAGCGGCGATCGTCATGGGGCGAGACCTTTTGCATAAGAATGAAGAACGGACAAGTCTAAACAAGGATTTGCCCGAAAGCGAACAGAACCCGGACAGACGGAGCCGATCAACGGCATCCTTGATCACTGGATTCCACCAGGACCTTGCGCTGCACTGGGTTGTCGAACTGTCCTGCGGGCACACTCAGCACCTGCGTCACCAGCCGCCATGGCAGTCGCGTGCGTGGGTGCTCGATGCGGCGCAGCGCCTTGAAAAAATAGGCCAAGCCTTTGCTTGCGGCTGGTGTGCGCAAGTTCGCGAATAACGATAACCTTGGCACCTGATTCCCGGTAGGCGCTCAGCCATAGGGCACCACCGAAGCCATGCACCTCCAGAGAATTCGCATGCAAACTTTTTTTATCGCGCCCACCGATTTTGGTGTGGGTCTGACCTCCATCAGCCTTGGGCTGGTGCGTACACTTGAACGGGCCGGGTTGAAAGTCGGCTTCTTCAAACCGATTGCCCAGCCACACCCGGGCGACACCGGCCCCGAACGCTCCACCGAACTGGTGGCGCGCACTCACGGTTTGAAGCCGCCGCAGCCATTGGGCCTGGCCCATGTGGAGCGGATGCTCGGCGACGGCCAGCTCGACGAACTGCTCGAAGAAATCATCACCCTGTATCAGCAAGCCGCCGTGGGCAAAGACGTGCTGATTGTTGAAGGCATGGTGCCCACCCGCAGCGCCAGCTATGCGGCGCGGGTCAACCTGCACTTGGCCAAGAGCCTCGACGCGGAAGTGATCCTGGTGTCGGCGCCGGAAAACGAAGTACTCACCGAGCTATCAGGCCGCGTGGAGTTGCAGGCGCAACTGTTCGGCGGCCCGAAAGACCCGAAAGTGCTCGGTGTAATCCTGAACAAGGTGCGCACCGACGAAAGCATGCAGGCCTTCTCGGCGCGATTAAAAGAACATTCGCCGTTGTTGCGCAGCGGTGATTTTCGCCTGCTCGGCTGTATTCCCTACCAGCCCGAACTCAACGCGCCGCGCACGCGCGATGTGGCCGACCTGATGGGCGCGCAGATTCTCAACGCCGGTGACTACGAAAGCCGGCGCATGAGCAAAATCATCATCTGCGCGCGCACCATGCGTAACACCGTGGAGCTGCTCAAGCCCGGCGTGCTGGTAGTGACGCCGGGCGACCGCGACGACATCATCCTCGCCGTCAGCCTGGCCGCGATTAACGGAGTGCCGCTGGCCGGTTTGCTGCTGACCAGCGACACCCTGCCCGACCCGCGCATCATGGATTTGTGCCGTGGCGCGTTCCAGGCCGGCCTGCCGGTGCTGTCGGTAAGCACCGGCTCGTACGATACGGCGAACCAGCTCAACGGCCTGAACAAAGAAATCCCGATTGATGACCGCGAGCGCGCAGAAATCATCACCGACTTCGTCGCCAGCCACCTCGACGCCCGCTGGCTGCACCAACGCTGCGGCACGCCGCGCGAAATGCGCCTGTCGCCGGCGGTATTCCGCTACCAGTTGATCCAACGCGCTCAAGCCGCCAACAAGCGCATCGTGTTGCCCGAAGGCAGTGAGCCACTGACCGTGCAGGCCGCCGCGATCTGCCAGGCGCGCGGCATTGCGCGCTGCGTGCTGCTGGCCAAGCCTGAGGATGTGGAAGCGGTCGCCCGCGCACACGGCATCGAATTGCCCGACGGCCTGGAGATTCTCGACCCGGACCTGATTCGCCAACGTTATGTCGAACCGATGGTCGCGCTGCGTAAAAGCAAGAGCCTGAATGCACCCATGGCCGAGCAGCAACTGGAAGACACCGTGGTGATCGCTACGATGATGCTCGCCCTGGATGAAGTGGACGGCCTGGTGTCCGGGGTTATCCACTCCACCGCCAACACCATCCGCCCGGCCCTGCAACTGATCAAAACGGCGCCGGGCTGCACGTTGGTGTCGTCGGTATTTTTCATGCTGTTCCCCGAGCAGGTGCTGGTCTACGGCGACTGCGTGATGAACCCGCACCCAAGCGCTGCAGAACTGGCGGAAATCGCCCTGCAAAGCGCCGACTCGGCCGCGGCATTCGGCATCACCCCACGTGTGGCGATGATCAGCTATTCCAGCGGCGACTCGGCCAGCGGTGAGGAAGTCGAAAAAGTTCGCGAGGCCACCCTGCTCGCCCAAGAGCAACAAAGCTCGCTGCTGATCGACGGGCCGTTGCAGTACGACGCCGCTGCCAACGAAACCGTCGCCCGGCAATTGGCGCCCAACAGCCAGGTTGCCGGCAAGGCCACGGTGTTTGTGTTCCCCGACCTGAACACCGGCAACACCACGCACAAAGCCGTGCAACGCAGCGCCGATTGCGTGAGCCTTGGGCCAATGCTGCAAGGCCTGCGCAAACCGGTGAACGACCTGCCGCGCGGCGCTCAGGTCGACGACATCGTGTACACCATCGCGTTGACCGCGATCCAAGCCGCCAACCGACCTATGGAGATCTAAATGCCGGGTTTTCTGCCTGCCGCCGTGCGCGGGGTGATCGCGTCCCTGTTACTGGCGCTGAACACGATCCTTTTGTGTTCGTTTCTGTTTATCGTCGCGCTGTTCAAGGCGCTGCCGTTCGCCAAACGTTTCAGCGAATGGCTGATGAACCACACCCACGAAGCCTGGGTGACCAATAACAAAGGCTGGATGAACCTGGTACGGCGCACGCGCTGGCACCTGACCGGCCTTGAAGGCCTGGACTATGAGCACTCCTACCTGGTGACCAGTAACCACCAGAGCTGGGTCGACATCATGGTGCTGCAATACGTGCTCAACCGACGCATTCGCCCGCTGAAGTTCTTCCTCAAGCAGGAACTGATCTGGGTGCCGGTGATTGGCCTGGCGTGGTGGGCCTTGGGTTTCCCGTTCATGAAGCGCTACACCAAGGCCTACCTGGAGAAACACCCGGAGAAAAAAGGCAAAGACCTGGCGACCACCCGCAAGACCTGTGCGAAGTTTCGCGACAACCCGGTGGGCATTTTCAACTTTGCTGAAGGCACGCGGTTTACGCCGGGCAAACATGCTCAACAAAAATCGCCGTTTCGCTATTTGCTCAAGCCCAAGGCCGGTGGCATCGCGTTTGTGCTGGATGCCATGGGCGAGCAATTGAAATCACTGGTCAACGTGACCATCCACTACCCTGCCGGGCGCCCTGGGTACTGGGATTTGCTCTGCGGGAATGTGCAGGATGTGGTGGTGCACTTTGAAGAGGTGCAGATTCCGGCCGAGTTTATCGGCAAGAATTATGAGCAGGATGGCGAGTATCGGTTGGCGTTCCAGGGCTGGATTAACCGGTTGTGGGAAGACAAGGATGCCCTGCTGGATAAGCTTCACACAGATTACCCAGCCAACAGGTGACCCTGCCCGATCTAGAGAATGTAAAAAGCCCGCCACCGATCTCCCGGTGGCGGGCTTTTTCTTGCAGCTTGCAGCTAACCGCTTCTAGCTAGCCTCTTCTTTAGATCGCGCCGCGCTGACGCAACAGTTCCAGCACCTGTTTGACGCTGTCTTCCAGCGACAACGCCTGGGTGTCGATTACCAGGTCGGCATTCAACGGCACGTCGTACGGGAAGGATTCGCCAGGGATGTTATCCCCACCGGCGGCGTACAAACCTTGCGGGTCGCGCTCGGCGCACACCAGCGGCGATGCCTGCACGTAAACCGTGAGCAGGCGGTCGGCACCGATCAGCGCCTTGGCCTGTTCGCGGCCTTCGGCATCCGGCGCGACGAAGGCGGCCAGGGTCAGCAAGCCAGCTTCGTTGAACTGACGCGCAACGTGAGCGGCACGCCGCCAGTTTTCGGTCCGCCCGGCACGGTCCTGCGGCAACCCTTTGTTGAGGTCGCGACGCAGGTTCTGGCCGTCGAGTACAAACACCGCACGGCCCATGTCGAACAGCTTGCGCTCAACCGCATAGGCCAAGGTGCTTTTGCCGGCGCCCGACAGGCCGCTGAACAACACGGTGGCCGGCTGCTGGCCGAAGCGCTGGGCGCGTTCTTCGGTGGCTACATGGGCAAGGCTGCCGTGTTGCGCAGCGCCGCCATGGCTGACCGGAGGCGCGATGATCATGCCCGCGGCCACAGTGCCATTGGTCAGGCGGTCGATGACGATAAACGCACCGGTGGTGCGGTTGCTGTCGTAACCGTCCAGCGCGATGGCCGCGTCAAGGCTGACTTTGACCCGGCCAATCTCGTTCAACTGTAAAGAGCTTGCCGGGCCTTCGGCCAGGGTGTTCACGTCCACACGGTGCACGATGCTGGTGATGGAACCCGGCACGTAGCTGGTGGCACGTTTGATGTCGTATTTCTTGCCCGGCAGCATCGGTTCTTCGGCCATCCACACCAGCATGGCGTCGAAGGCGTCGGTCACTTGCGGCACGTTATCGGCATGCACCAGCAGGTCGCCACGCGAGATGTCGATCTCGTCTTCCATGGTCAGGGTCACGGCCTGGCCCGGGCCTGCTTGCTCCAACTCACCGTCGAAGGTGACGATGGATTTGACGCGGCTGCTCTTGCCCGACGGCAGCACCACGACTTCGTCGCCCTTGTGCACAATGCCGCTGGCGAGGGTGCCGGCAAAACCACGGAAGTTCAGGTTCGGACGGTTGACGTACTGCACCGGAAAACGCAGATCGGTGTAGTTGCGGTCGTTGGCGATCTCGACGGTTTCGAGAATCTCCATCAGCGACTGGCCGGTGTACCAGGGCGAACGCTCGCTCTTGTTCACCACGTTGTCGCCCTTGAGCGCCGACATCGGCACGAACGCCATGGTGCTCGGCTTGAACGCGATGCCGTCGGCGAACGTCAGGTAATCGGCCTTGATCTGCTCGAATACGTTTTGGTCGAAGCCATTGATGTCCATCTTGTTGACGGCCACCACGATGTGCTTGATGCCCAGCAACGAGGCGATGAAGCTATGGCGACGGGTCTGGGTCTGCACGCCGTAGCGCGCGTCGATCAGAATAATCGCCAGGTCACAGGTAGACGCGCCGGTGGCCATGTTGCGGGTGTACTGCTCATGGCCAGGGGTGTCGGCAATGATGAATTTGCGTTTGGCGGTAGAGAAGTAGCGGTAGGCAACATCAATGGTGATGCCCTGCTCGCGCTCGGCCTGCAGGCCGTCGACCAGCAAGGCTAGGTCGATGTCATCGCCGGTGGTGCCGGATTTTTTCGAATCGCGGGTGATAGCTTCCAGGTGATCTTCGTAGATCATCTTGGAGTCGTGCAGCAGGCGCCCGATCAGGGTGCTCTTGCCGTCGTCGACGTTGCCGCAGGTCAGGAAGCGCAACATTTCCTTGCGCTCGTGCTGGCCCAGGTAGGCGAGGATGTCCTCGCTGATCAAATCAGATTGATGGCTCATAGTGTTCAAGCTCCAAGCTGTAAGCTTCAAGCGGCAAGCTTGTCGGCGTACAGCTAGTCAGAAATTTTGTTGATCAGGCCGCAGAGCATTTTTGAGAGCTCGCGAGTTTCTGCAATCCAGTTATCAGCCAGCGGTTGGGCGATGTAAGCAATGTCGCTGCCGATGAGAATCTGTGTACGTAACTCCCCACAAGAACCCTTCGCGATCCAGAGAAAATGCGCCTTCTCTTTGACACTGCGACGCTCCATGCCTTCAGCAATATTGGAGGGCAGCGAAAGTGCAGAGCGGGTAATCTGGTCCTTGAAACCAAAGTCCCTGCAGTCAGCAAGCTCTCGATAAACCCCCACCGCCAAACGCCTGCTTCTCTGCCAAACAACCAGTCTCTCGAAGTCCATTACGAGTCACCCAATCGCGGCTCGCAACAACCGGCTGCAAGCACCAAACTGCGAAATTACGCGTAACGCCGTTAACTTGCAGCTTGCCGCTTGTAACTCGAAGCTTAGAAATAGCCTTGACGTTTTTTATCTTCCATCGAGCCTGCGCCATCGTGGTCGATGACACGGCCCTGGCGCTCGGAAGTTCGCGTCAGGAGCATTTCCTGAATGATGTCCGTCAGCGTCTCGGCTTCGGACTCCACCGCGCCCGTCAACGGGTAGCAGCCAAGGGTACGGAAACGTACTTTCTTTTTGACGATGCGGGCTTTGTCTTCGTCGGACAAGTGTTCGAGGATGCGGTCGTCGTCGATCATGATCAACGTGCCGTTCTTCTCGATCACGTCGCGTTCGGCGGCAAAGTACAGCGGCACGATCGGGATGCCTTCCAGGTAGATGTACTGCCAGATGTCCAGCTCGGTCCAGTTGGACAGCGGGAACACGCGGATCGACTCACCCTTGTTGACGTTGCCGTTGTAGACGTTCCACAGCTCCGGGCGCTGGTTTTTCGGGTCCCAGCGGTGTTTGCTGTCGCGGAACGAGTACACGCGCTCTTTGGCGCGGGATTTCTCTTCATCGCGACGCGCACCACCAAACGCTGCGTCAAAACCATGCCTGTCCAACGCCTGCTTGAGGCCTTCGGTCTTCATGATGTCGGTGTGCTTGGCGCTGCCGTGGGTGAACGGGTTGATGTTCTGCGCCACGCCGTCCGGGTTGATGTGGGTGATCAGGTCCAGGCCGAGGTCTTCGACCATTTTGTCGCGGAACCTGTACATTTCCTGGAATTTCCAGCGGGTGTCGACGTGCATCACCGGGAACGGCAGTTTGCCCGGAAAAAAGGCCTTGCGCGCCAGGTGCAGCATCACGGCGGAGTCTTTACCGATCGAGTAGAGCATCACCGGGTTATCGAACTCGGCGGCGACCTCGCGGATGATGTGGATGCTTTCCGCCTCCAGCTGTTTCAGATGCGTCAGTTTGTCGACCATGGTTACTCACGGAAAAACGATCTTATGGACGGCCAGCGGGCCGTGTTCGAGCGGGGCATGCTAGCACAGCACCTTCTTCTATTCAGGGAGCCAGCTAGATCGAAACGGTATATGAATATGCCCCGCAGTTTGGCCCTTGCGATCTATGAACGGCGGCCATTGTGGGAGGGGGCTTGCTCCCGATGGCGGTGGTTCAGTCAACGAATACGCTGAATGACACACTGCAATCGGGAGCAAGCCCCCTCCCACATTTTGCCCGGCGTTGCGGATCAGATCGGGTTCGGGCAGTCGATGAACAGATGTTCCAGGGCGAAACGCCGTGCCAGGTAATCGCCCAGCGCCTGCACGCCATAACGCTCGGTGGCGTGATGCCCTGCTGCGATAAAGCTGATGTCGTTTTCGCGCGCACTGTGGAAGGTTTGCTCCGACGCTTCACCGCTCAGGTACAGGTCGACACCCGCCGCAATCGCCTGGTCGATGTAGCCCTGCCCGCCGCCCGTGCACCAGCCGACGCGGCGGATCATTTCGCTGCCTTCGATCAACAGCGGCTCGCGGCCCATTACGTCTTGCACCCGGCGCGCAAAATCGCGGGGTGACAGAGGCTCGGCGAGGGAGCCGACCAAACCGACGATTTTCGGGTTGCCGGGGTCCAGCGGGCCTTCTACGGTAATGTCCAACTGGCGCGCCAACTGCACGTTATTGCCCACGTCCGCGTGCAGGTCCAGCGGCAAGTGGTAAGCCAACAGGCTGATGTCGTGCTTGAGCAGGGTTTTCAGGCGGCGCTGTTTCATGCCGGTGATGCACGGGTTTTCGCCCTTCCAGAAATAACCATGGTGCACCAGCACCAGGTCGGCCTGGGCCTCGACGGCGGCGTCCAGCAGGGCTTGGCTTGCGGTCACCCCGCTGACGATACGCATCACTTGCGGACGCCCTTCAACCTGCAGGCCATTGGGGCAATAATCGGCAATTTTTGCGCTGCCGAGGTAGCGGTCCGCTTCCTCGACGAGGGTGGTCAAAGCAACGGCCATAAAAGACTCCTAAATATCCCGTTCCGAGGCGCACGCAGCCTCGTATAATGCGCGACATTATGGGCGCTCTCCCGCCCCCTGCAACCTGTCAGGACTTACTTGATGCTCAAGGCACTGCGTTTTTTTGGATGGCCATTGTTGGCTGGCGTGCTGATCGCGACGCTGATTATTCAGCGTTATCCCCAGTGGGTGGGCTTGCCAAGCCTGGATGTGAACCTGCAACAGGCACCGCAAACCAGCTCGGTGGTGCAAGGCCCGGTGACCTATGCCGACGCGGTGGTGATCGCCGCCCCTGCCGTGGTCAACCTGTACACCACCAAGGTCATCAACAAACCGGCGCACCCGTTGTTTGAAGACCCACAGTTTCGCCGCTATTTTGGCGACAACGGGCCAAAGCAGCGGCGCATGGAGTCGAGCCTCGGTTCTGGTGTGATCATGAGCCCGGAAGGTTACATCCTCACCAACAACCACGTGACCACAGGCGCCGACCAGATTGTGGTGGCCCTGCGCGACGGCCGTGAAACCCTGGCCCGCGTGGTCGGCAGCGACCCGGAAACCGACCTTGCGGTACTCAAAATCGATTTAAAAAGCCTGCCGTCGATCACCATCGGCCGCTCCGAGGGGCTGCGCGTGGGCGATGTGGCGCTGGCGATCGGTAACCCGTTCGGCGTCGGCCAAACCGTGACCATGGGCATTATCAGCGCCACCGGGCGTAATCAGCTGGGGCTTAACAGCTACGAAGACTTTATCCAGACCGATGCGGCGATCAACCCGGGCAACTCCGGCGGCGCGCTGGTGGATGCGAATGGCAACCTGACCGGGATCAACACGGCGATTTTCTCCAAATCCGGCGGTTCCCAAGGCATCGGCTTTGCGATCCCGGTGAAGCTGGCGATGGAAGTGATGAAATCGATCATCGAGCATGGCCAGGTGATTCGTGGCTGGCTGGGCATTGAGGTGCAGCCGCTGACCAAAGAGTTGGCCGAGTCGTTTGGCCTGACCGGACGCCCCGGCATCGTAGTGGCCGGGATCTTCCGCGACGGCCCGGCGCAGAAAGCCGGCCTGCAACTGGGTGACGTGATTCTGAGCATCAACGGCGAACCGGCGGGCGATGGCCGCAAGTCGATGAACCAGGTGGCGCGGATCAAACCGACCGATAAGGTCGCGATCCAGGTGATGCGCAACGGCAAAGAGATCAAGCTGATGGCCGAAATCGGCCTGCGCCCACCGCCTGCACCGGTGAAAGAAGAAGAATAAGCCCGCTCACTGGGGTGCCCGTTCGCGGGCACCTGTAAGCTTATATTTCAAAGCGCAGCCATTCTCATTAGTCATGTTATATTGTTTCAATATAGACATTGGAACGCTCTATCATGCCGTCTCGAAGAATCGCACCCTTGGCTGGCCTGGCCTTGGGTTTACTGCTGGACCCTGCCTTTGCAGAAGAAAACACCGTAGAACTCGACACCATCAGCGTCACCAGCGACGCCTATGAGTCCGCCACCAGCCCGGTCAAAGGCTACCGCGCGACCCGCTCCGCCAGCGCGACCAAGACCGACACGGCACTGCGCGACATCCCGCAATCGATCAGCGTGATTCCCGCCACGGTACTCAAAGACCTCGGCAGTACCAGTGTGGAGCGCGCCCTGGAGTTTGCCGGCGGCGTGTCCAAGCAAAACAACTTCGGCGGCCTGACGCTCTACGAATACAGCGTGCGCGGCTTCACCACCTCAGAGTTCTATCAGGACGGTTTCAGCGCCAACCGGGGCTACCCAAGCACACCGGACGCGGCCAATATCGAGCGCATTGAAGTGCTCAAAGGCCCCGCGGCCAGTTTGTACGGGCGCGGCGATCCGGGCGGCACGGTGAATATCGTCACCAAGAAACCTCAGCCGGAAGCCTTTACCACCGTGCAAACCAGCGCCGGCAGTTGGGACCGCTACCGCACGGCGCTGGATGTGAACACGCCGCTGGACGCCGAGGGCCAAGTGCTGTCGCGGGTAAACCTGGCGGTGGAAGACAACCACAGCTTTCGCGACCACGTGGGCGCCAAGCGCGTGTTCGTCGCGCCGTCTTTCAGTTGGCAATTGAACCCGGATACCAGCCTGCTGGTGGAAAGCGAATTCGTGCGCCACCGCTCGACGTTCGACCGTGGCATCGTCGACGCCAGCGGTGTATCGCGCGCAACCTTCCTCGGCGAACCCAACGATGGCGACATCCGCAACCACAACAACCGCCTGCAAGCCGCCCTCGAACATCACCTTAACGACGCCTGGAAACTGCGCCTCGCCAGCCACTATAAACAGGGCAGCCTGTGGGGCGACGCCTCGGAAAACCGCGCGCTGAATGCCGACGGCCACACCGTCAACCGCCGCTACCGCGAACGCGCAACGGGCTGGCACGACAGCATTACCCAACTGGAATTGCGCGGTCTGTTTGACATTGGCAGCTGGCAGCATGAACTGCTGATCGGCACCGAATACGAGGACTACCGCAAGCAGGAGCGCGTCACCACGATTGGCGGCAACCCCTACGCCATCGACATTTACAACCCGGTTTACGGCCAGCCCAAACCCAACGGCGCGCGCTCCGGCACCGATTTCTTCGAGCAGGTGAAAAGCCAGGCGCTGAACCTGCAAGACCAGATCGTCTTCACCGACCGCCTGCGCGGCATGCTCGGCGCGCGGTTCGAGCATTTCGAGCAAAGCACCGATGACTTCACCCGTAACAACGCCAAGAGCCGGCAAACCCACGATGCGTTGACCCAACGCGCCGGTTTGCTCTACCAGCTCACGCCGCAGGTTGGCGTGTTCGCCAACGCGTCCACCTCATTCAAACCGAACAGCGGGCTGGACGCCGCCGGCAAATCGTTCAAGCCCGAAGAAGGCGTGGGTTATGAAGTGGGTATCAAGACCGAGCTGTTCGACGACCGCCTCAGTGCTACCCTCGCCGCCTTCCATATCGAAAAGGAAAATGTGCTGGCGCTGGACCCGGCCACCGACACCAACCGCGCCATGGGCAAAGCGCGCAGCCAGGGGGTTGACCTGCAACTGAGCGGGCAACTGACGGATGCTGTACGCGTGATCGGCGCGTTTGCCTACATCGACGCCGAAGTGACCAAAGGCGACAAGGCGATTCCCGCCGGCAGCCGGATTCTCGGCGTGGCCAAGCGCAGCGGCAGCCTGTTGGGCGTGTATGAGTTCCAGGAGGGGGCGTTACGTGGCTCGGACCTCGGCGCAGCGTTCACCTATGTGGGTGATCGCTCCGGCGAAGCAGGCGGCAGCTTCGAACTGCCGGCCTACCACACCGTGGATTTACTCGCGCATTACAAGGCCACGGAAAACGTCACCGTGGGCCTGAACCTCAACAACCTGTTCGATGAAAAGTACTACGAGCGCTCCTACAGCAATTACTGGGTCAACCCCGGCGAGCCGCGCAATTTCACCGTCAGTTTGACCCTCAACCTCTAACGCTCGCGCCTACAGTTGCTGCGGCGCGCGCTCGCACAGGGTGTTAAGCGCCGCAGCCCATTGCGGCGCATCGTTGAGGCACGGCACCAATACCAGCTCCTCGCCCCCCGCTTCGCGGAACTGTTCCAGCCCGCGATCGCCGATTTCTTCCAGCGTCTCGATGCAGTCGGCAACAAACGCCGGGCACATCACCAGCAGCTTTTTCACGCCTTGCCGGGCCAGCGCTTCAAGGCTGGCTTCGGTGTAGGGTTCGATCCACTTGGCGCGGCCCAAACGCGATTGGAAGGCAACCGACCATTTACCCTCCGTCAGGCCCATGCGCGCGGCAAAGTCCCGGGCGACGCTGAAGCACTGCGCGCGATAGCACGTGGCAAGTACCTCGGGCGAGGCGTTCTTGCAGCAGTCGGCGTCCTTGAAACAGTATTGGCCGGTCGGGTCGAGCTTCTTCAAGTGGCGCTCGGGCAGGCCGTGAAAACTCAGCAGCAGGTGATCAAAATCCTCTTCTACGTACGGCTTGGCACTCGTGACCAACGCGTCGAGGTATTCCGGCTGATCGTAGAACGGTTGCAGGATCGAGAACTGCACATTGAGTTTCTTGTCACGCACCACACGCCTGGCTTCTTCAATCACCGTGGTCACGGTGCTGTCGGCAAACTGCGGGTACAGCGGCGCCAGGGTGACCTTTTGAATGCCTTGAGCGGCGAGCCGCGTGAGGGTGGTTTCAAGCGATGGCTCGCCATAGCGCATCGCCAGCTCGACCGGGCCGTGTGTCCATTGTGCGGTCATCTGCTGTTGCAGGCGGCGGCTGAGCACCACCAGAGGCGAGCCCTCGTCCCACCAGATCGACGCGTAGGCGTGCGCCGACTGCTCGGGACGCTTGATGCAAATCAGCGACACCAGCAAGCGGCGCACCGGCCAAGGCAGGTCGATCACGTAGGGGTCCATCAGGAACTGATTAAGGTAGCTGCGCACATCGGCCACCGAAGTGGACGCCGGTGAGCCCAGGTTGACCAGTAACAACGCGTGATCAGTCATGCAACATCCTATCTTCAGAGGCGGCTGGATAAGTCTTCCAGGGCCGCGTGCAACTCAGTGAACTGAAAAGTGAAACCGGCGGCCTGCAGCCGTTCGGGAATTGCCTTCTGCCCGCCCAACAACAAGCCGGACAATTCGCCCAACCCCACCTTTAACGCAAACGCCGGCATTGGCATGAACGCGGGACGGTGCAGCACGTGGCCGAGGGTTTTGGCGAACTCGCGGTTACGCACCGGGTGTGGCGCGCAGGCATTATAAGGACCGCGGGCATCGGCGTTGTGCAGAAGAAAATCAATCAGGGCGATTTGATCGTCGATATGCACCCAGGGCATCCACTGCCGACCGTTGCCAATCGGCCCGCCCAACCCCAGCTTGAACGGCAGCAACAGCCGCGACAAAAAGCCGCCCTTGGCCGACAGCACCAGGCCCGTGCGCACCAGCACCACCCGCACGCCCAATGCTTCGGCGCGCAGCGCGGTTTCTTCCCAGGCAATACACAACTGGCTGGGGAAATCGTCCTGTACCGGGCCACTGTCCTCGGTCAACTCGCGCTCGCCGCCGTCGCCGTACCAACCCACCGCAGAGCCGGAAATCAGCACCGCCGGTTTTTGCGCCAGGCCCTCCACCCAGGCCAGCAGGGTTTCGGTGTGGCCGATGCGGCTGCGCCACAACAGCGCCTTGCGCTTTTTGGTCCACGGGCGGTCGGCAATCGGCGCGCCAGCCAGGTTGATCACCGCGTCCACATTACCGCTCACGTCTTGCAAGCGGCCGACACCCTGCACCTGCGCACCGCACCAACGGGCGACGGTGTCTGGTTCACGGCTCCAAACGGTCAAGCGATGCCCTTGGGCAAGCCAATGCTGGCAGAGTTGGCGGCCGATCAGGCCTGTACCGCCGGTCAGCAAAATATGCATGGGACGCTCCTCATGTAACGTTCGCCGCCCGTCACTGGTCTATTTTATAGGCAGGGATGATGCGTAATCGGGCGTGGCCTTGGTTTAAGCAACAGGTGCCTGCAGCAGGTTCAAGCCTGCGCTTTAACCATATGTCACGCCGTAAGAACAGGTACGCCAAAACTTATACTAAAAAACAATATTGTACAGCTATTGGTGTCGGCGTAGTCTGTACCCAACGGTAAAACGAGGCCTCCCATGACTGTTCCCATCGCGATCATCGGCACCGGCATCGCCGGTCTCTCCGCCGCCCGAGCGTTACAAGACGCGGGCCACGCGGTGCAACTCTTCGATAAAAGCCGCGGCAGCGGCGGCCGCATGTCCAGCAAGCGCAGTGACGCCGGCGCGCTCGACATGGGCGCGCAGTACTTCACCGCCCGCGACCGGCGCTTCGTCAACGAAGTGCAACGCTGGCAAAGCCACGGCTGGGCCGAACAGTGGAAGCCGCAGCTGTATAACTTCAAGTCCGGGCAACTCACGCCCTCCCCCGATGAACAGATACGCTGGGTCGGCACGCCGCGCATGAGCGCAATCACCCGCGCGCTGCTCGATGACTTGCCGGTGACGTTCGGTTGCCGCATCACCGATGTGTTCCAGGGCAAACAGCACTGGAACTTGCTGGACGCCGACGGCGGCAACCACGGCCCATTCAGCCACGTCATCATTGCCACCCCGGCGCCGCAAGCCACCGCGCTGCTGGCCGCCGCGCCCAAGCTTGCGAGCGCCGCCGCCGGGGTAAAAATGGACCCCACGTGGGCCATCGCCCTGGCTTTCGACCAGCCTTTGGACACGCCGATGGAAGGCTGCTTTGTGCAAGACAGCCCGCTCGACTGGCTGGCGCGCAACCGCAGCAAACCCGGGCGCGATGCAGCCCTGGACACGTGGGTGTTGCACGCCACGAGTGCATGGAGCAAGGCGCATCTCGACCTGCCTAAAGAAGCGGTGATCGAGCACCTGCACGGCGCCTTCGCCGAACTGTTGCACAGCGCCATGCCGGCGCCGTCCTTCAGCCTGGCGCATCGCTGGCTCTACGCACGGCCGTCCGGCGCACATGAGTTCGGCGTGTTGGCCGACGCCGACCTGGGCCTTTACGTGTGCGGCGATTGGTGCCTCTCGGGCCGCGTCGAAGGCGCTTGGCTGAGCGGCCAGGAAGCCGCTCGCCGCTTGATCGAGAACCTGTAATGAATCAGATCAACCCAGCCAAATTGCTGCTGTCGAAGTGGACGGCAGCGCGCCCTATCAACAAAGAAAAACATTTTTTGGTAACCGAATTGTTTCGGGACGAAGAAGGCACCGTGCTTGAAATCGAGCTGCAGGCCATCATGACCCGGCGCGCTGAACGCTTGGCGTGGCAAACCCTGCAAAACGACGACGACTGGCGAATCGGCTGGAAATAACCCCCTCTGCAATTACTTGTACAAAATATTTGACTTGTACAGCATCAAACCTATGATGAGGTTAAGTTGTACAGAACTTGCAGTTTGTACAGGTATCTCGCAGAGGTTCGATCATGTCCGACACCGCAAAACCGAAGATCGCCATCAGCGCCTGCCTGCTGGGCGAGAACGTGCGCTTCAACGGCGGACATAAACAATCGCTGCTGTGCAGCCAAACCCTCGCCGACTATTTCGACTTTGTGCCGCTGTGCCCCGAAGTCGCCATCGGCTTGGGTATCCCGCGCGAGCCGATTCGCCTGGTGGGCGACCCGGCCAACCCACAAGCAGTCGGCAGTGTGCGCCGCGAACTGAATGTGACGCAGCCGCTGGACGACTACGGCCAGCAGATGGCGGCCGAACACATCGACTTGTGCGGCTATATCTTTATGCAGAAGTCGCCGTCGTGCGGCCTCGAACGGGTCAAGGTCTACCGTGATAACGGCACGCCCGTCGACGGTGGCGGGCGAGGTATCTACGCCCAGGCATTTTGCGCACGCCACCCCAACCTGCCGGTGGAAGAAGACGGCCGGCTGAATGACCCGGTGCTGCGCGAAAATTTCCTTACCCGTGTGTTCGTCTACGCCAGTTGGCAACAGCTGCTCAGCGAAGGCCTCAGCCGTCATCGCCTGCTGGGGTTTCATTCGCGCTACAAGTATTTGTTGATGGCCCACAGCCCGGCGCATTACAAAAGCCTGGGCCACTTGCTCGGCAGCATGCACAAGGGCACTGACCTGGATGAACTCGCCGCCTGCTACTTCAGCGACCTGATGACCGGACTGAAAAAATGCGCCACGCGTGGCACCCATTCCAATGTGCTGCAACACATCAGCGGCTACCTCAAGCAGGCCATCAGCGCTGATGACAAACAGGAAATGCAAACCGTCATCGGCCAATACCGCCACGGCATCGTGCCGCTGGTGGTGCCATTGACGCTGCTCAAGCACCACTTTCGCCAACACCCGGACCGCTACATCGCGCAACAGGCGTACCTGCAACCGCACCCGGAAAATCTCAGCCTGCGTAATGCGATCTAATCCATGAAAAGCGCCATTGAAGCTACCCTGCAAGACGAACCCGGCGAAGACATTGCCCAAGCCCTCGAAGACGGCTGGTTGCCGATTCGCGAAGTGGCGCGCCAAACCGGCGTCAACGCGGTGACCTTGCGCGCGTGGGAGCGCCGCTACGGGCTGATCGTGCCGCAGCGCACGGCCAAAGGCCACCGCCTGTTCAGCGACGATCACGTGCAACGCATTCACACCATTCTGACCTGGCTCAATCGCGGCGTGCCGGTCAGCCAGGTAAAAGGCTTGCTCGACTCCGCGCAAAACAGCAGCGATACCGTCGAAAATGAATGGCACGCCCTGCGCCAGACCCTGGTGAGTGCGATCAGCGAGTTGGCCGAGCGCCGCGTCGACGATGCCTTCAACCAAGCCATGGCGCTGTACCCGCCACGCACCTTGTGCGAGCAATTGATGCTGCCGCTGCTCACGGAACTGGAACAACGCTGGCAAGGCCAGTTCGGCGCACAGATGGAGCGGGTGTTTTTCCTGTCCTGGCTGCGCAGCAAGTTTGGCGCACGTATTTACCACAACAACCGCCAGCTGCAAGGCCCGCCGTTGCTGCTGGTCAACCACTCCGACGTGCCGCTGGAACCGCACTTGTGGCTGAGCGCCTGGCTGGCGAGTAGCGCCGACTGCCCGGTGGAAGTCTTCGATTGGCCGCTGCCGGCTGGCGAACTGGCGCTGGCGGTCGAACACCTGCAACCGCGTGCGGTGCTGCTGTATTCGAGCAAAGCGTTACATTTTTCGGCTATCCCAAAACTTCTCAATGGTGTCAGTTGCCCAACGTTGATAGCCGGACCAACGGTATGCATCCACCAGGCCGAGTTAGCCGTATTAACCCGCGACACCCCTGAATTGTATGTGGCCGAAGACCCCTTGGCGGCCCACCAGATATTGCTCCAGCGTGGAATTGTTTAAATGCACTTGATCTGGCTGCGCACCGACCTGCGCCTACACGACAACACCGCCCTGGCCGCCGCGAGCCAGCGCGGCCCGCTGGCGGCCGTGTACCTGATCACCCCCGAACAGTGGCTGGCGCACGATGATGCGCCGTGCAAAGTCGACTTTTGGCTGCGCAACCTGCAGCACTTGAGCCAGGCGCTTGGCAAGCTGAACATTCCCTTGCTGGTGCGCACCGCCGCGACGTGGGACCAGGCACCTGATGTGCTAAGCACACTGTGCCGGGAACTGTCAGTGGAGTCGGTGCACGTCAACGAGGAATATGGCATCCACGAAAGCTGTCGCGATGCCGCCGTGGCCCAGGCCCTGGAAGCCTGCGGCGTGACGTTTCACAGCTATCTGGACCAATTGTTCTTCCAGCCCGGCAGCGTATTGACCAAAACCGGCACCTACTTTCAGGTGTTCAGCCAGTTCCGCAAGGTCTGCTACACACGCCTGCACAGCGCGTTGCCGCGCCTGGTAGCGACGCCGAATGCACAAGCGCCGATCGCGCTGAAAAGCGACCCGATCCCGCACGCCGTTGCCGGCTTCGAGCCGCCCAGCGACAGCCTGCGCGCGCTCTGGCCCGCCGGTGAAGACGAAGCGCGGCGCCGTCTGGAGGCCTTCGCCGACCAGCAGATCAGCTACTACAAAGACGAGCGCGACTTCCCGGCCAAACCCGGTACCAGCCAGCTCTCTGCCTACCTCGCAGCGGGCGTGGTTTCGCCGCGCCAGTGTTTGCACGCCGCTTTGCAAAGCAACCAGGGTGAATTCGAAAGTGGAGACATCGGCGCCATCACCTGGATCAACGAGCTGTTATGGCGCGAGTTCTACAAGCACATTCTGGTCGGCTACCCACGCGTGTCACGCCACCGTGCATTCCGCCCCGAGACCGAAGCGGTGGCCTGGCGCAACGCACCCAAAGACCTCGCGGCCTGGCAAGAAGCGCGCACCGGCCTGCCGATCATTGACGCGGCGATGCGCCAGTTGCTCGAAACCGGCTGGATGCACAACCGCCTGCGCATGGTCGTGGCCATGTTTCTGACCAAGAACTTGTTGATCGACTGGCGCGAAGGCGAGCGCTTTTTCATGCGCCACTTGATCGACGGCGACCTGGCGGCTAACAACGGCGGCTGGCAGTGGAGTTCTTCGACCGGCACCGATTCGGCGCCGTACTTCCGGATTTTCAGCCCGTTGAGCCAGTCGGAAAAATTCGACGGCGAAGGCGTGTTCATCAAGCATTGGCTGCCGGAGCTGGCCGCGCTGAATAAAAAGGAAGTGCACAACCCCGAGGCGGCCGGTGGCCTGTTCGGCGTGGCGGATTACCCGCGCTCGATTGTCGACCTGAAAAAGTCCCGGGAGCGTGCATTGGCAGCGTTTCGCAGCCTGCCATCGCGCGCGGCGGCGGGAGGTGCGCATGAGTGACTTCCTGCCCAGGTTCGCCCAAGCGTTTGCGACGCTCGACAAGCATAACTTGCACCTGCTCGACAGCCTTTACAGCAAAGACATCGCGTTCACCGACCCGCTGCATGAAGTTCACGGGCTGCCCGCGATGCATCGCTACTTCACCGAGTTGTACAGCAACGTCAGCCAGCTACGTTTCGACTTCCACGGCTTTGACCCGGTGGCCGAAGGCGAAGGCTATTTGCGTTGGAAAATGAGCTTCTGCCACCCACGCCTGGCCAATGGCAAGGTGATACGGGTGGAAGGTTGTTCGCACCTGCTGTGGCGCGACAACAAGGTGTACCGCCATCGTGATTATTTCGATGCGGGCGCCCTGCTCTATGAACACTTGCCAGTACTCGGCCGCGTAGTCAGCTGGCTGAAAAGGAGAATGGGATGAGCCTCACACCGCCCCGCCGATATTGGCTGACCGGCGCCAGCAGTGGCATCGGCGCCTCGCTGGCCGTGGAATTACTCAACAGCGGTGCCCACGTGGCCCTCAGCTCGCGCAGCAAAGGCCCGCTGGAGGCGCTCGCTCAGCGTTATCCGGGGCAAGTGCTGGTGGTCGAAGGCGACCTGACCAACAGCCAGACCGTGCGCGAAATCGGTGAGCATATTGCAGAGGTCTGGGGCTCGCTGGACACAGTGATCCTCAACGCCGGCACCTGTGAATACGTGGATGCGCGCCAGTTTGACTCATCAATTGTCGAGCACGTGGTACGCACCAATCTACTCGCCAGCAGCTATTGCATCGAAGCCGCGCTGCCGTTGTTGCGCAAAGGCCTTACCCCGCACCTGGTGGGCGTAGCCAGCGCCGTGACCTACCTGCCGATGCCGCGCGCCGAGGCGTATGGCGCCTCCAAAGCCGGGCTGCGCTATTTGTTCGAAGCGCTGCGCATCAGCCTGTCGCCCGAGAACATCGACGTCACGGTCATCAGCCCGGGCTTTGTCGACACGCCGCTGACCGAGCGCAATGACTTCCCGATGCCGATGAGCTGGTCTGCCGATAAAGCCGCGCGGCATATCTTCGCCAAACTCGAAAAACGCCCACTGGAAATCGCCTTCCCGGCGATGTTTATCGCGACCTTGTGGCCGCTGTCGAAGCTGCCCAACCGTGTGCAACTGATCATCGGCAAACGCATGCTGCGCAGCCCGCCGCCGCAGAAGGACGACCTGTGAAGATCGCGATTATCGGCAGCGGCATCGCCGGGCTGACCAGCGCTTACCTGCTCAGCCGTCGCCACGACATTAGCGTGTTCGAAGCGGGCGAGCGCATTGGCGGGCATACCCATACGGTCAATGTGACCGTCGAGGGTAAAGGCTACGCGGTGGACACCGGGTTTATCGTGTTCAACGACTGGACCTACCCCAACTTCATCCGCCTGCTGGGGCAGATTGGCGTGACGTTCAAACCCACCGAGATGAGCTTCTCGGTGTGTGACCAGAGCGCCGGTTTCGAGTACAACGGCAACAACCTCAATAGCCTGTTTGCGCAGCGGCGCAATATTCTGTCACCCGGGTTCTGGGGCATGTTGCGCGACATTTTGCGCTTCAATCGCCAAGCGCCGCTGGACCTGCAAGAGCAGCGCATCAGTGCCGAGATGACCTTGGGTGATTACCTCGAAGCCGGGGGTTATGGCCCACGGTTTATAAAGCATTACATCGTGCCGATGGGCGCGGCGATCTGGTCGATGTCGCTGGCGGACATGCTCGGTTTCCCCTTGCAGTTCTTTGTGCGTTTTTTCAAGAACCACGGTTTGCTGTCGGTCAACAACCGGCCGCAATGGTGCGTCATCGAAGGCGGGTCGAGCAGCTACATCGAACCGCTGACGCGCAGTTTTCACCCACACATCCGCCTCAATTGCCCTGTGCATAAGGTTGAGCGCACGAGTGACGGCGTGGTTATCCACAGCCCTGCCGGCAGCGAGACCTTTGATCACGTGGTGTTCGCCTGTCATAGCGATCAAGCGCTGGCGTTGTTGTCTGACCCAAGCCAGGCCGAACAGGAAATCCTCGGTGCGCTGCCTTACGCCGACAACGACGTGGTACTGCACACCGACACGCGCCTGCTGCCAGACCGCAAACTGGCGTGGGCCAGCTGGAACTATCGCCTCACCGGCGACGCGCAGACGCAGGCTGCCGTGACCTACGACATGAACATCCTGCAAGGCATCGACAGCGCCACCACCTTCTGCGTCAGCCTGAACCAGACGCCGATGATCGACCCGCTGAAAATTCTTGCCCGCTATACCTACGCCCACCCGCAATACAGCCTGGCGGCAGTCGCCGCGCAAGCACGTTGGCAAGAGCTGAACGGTGCACAGAACACGCATTATTGCGGCGCCTATTGGGCCAACGGTTTCCATGAAGACGGCGTGGTCAGCGCATTGCGCGTGGCCGCAGCCTTTGGGGAAACCCTGTGAACAGCGCCCTGTACAGCGGCTGGATCGCCCATCGCCGGTTTACGCCCAAGGCGCATGCCTTTCGCTACCGCATCGGCCTGCTGTACCTGGATTTAAGTGAACAAGAGCAAGTACTCGGGCTGTCGCCGCTGGCGGGCGCAAGTCGCTTGGCGCCGTTCGGCTTTCGCCAGCAAGACTACCTGCGTGAGTTCACGCGCCACGGCATGAGTTTGACCGATGCCGTGCGCCAGCAAGTCGGCCAGGCCTTGGGCCGTACACCGCAGGGCGCTATCTGCCTGCTGACCCAGGCGCGCAGTTGGGGCCTGGCGTTTAACCCAGTGAGTTTCTTTTATTGCTTCGAGGCCGACGGGCAACTGGCCGCGATCCTCTGTGAAGTGACCAACACGCCATGGCGCGAGCGTTATCACTACGTGCTGCCGGCGCAGGCGCTCGGCGCGGATGAACATCAACATTTCGCCGTGGCCAAGGCCTTCCATGTGTCGCCGTTTTTGCCGCGCGACCTCGAATACCGCATGAGCTTCAGCCCGCCCGCCGCCAAGCTCGGCGTGCACATGGCCGATTGGCAAGGCGAGCTGAAAGTCTTCGACGCCACCTTGAGCCTGCACAAAGAAGCGCTGAACCGCGCCAGCCTGCATCGCTACCTGTGGCGTTTTCCGTGGATGACTGCCAAGACCTGCCTCGCCATTTATTGGCAGGCCGTGCGCCTTTTGCTCAAACGCACACCGATTTTTTCTCATCAGGCCGCCGATGGCGCCTCTCGCACTGCTGTCGGGTATAACAAGGATCGCCGCCATGAAATCCCCTAGCTTATCGGTCAAGACCAGCCGTCTGAACGTCAATGGCATGACCAGCGCATTGTTGCGCAAGGCCGTGCTGCGCCAACTCGGCCAACTGCGCCACGGCCAGTTGGTGGTGATCGAGGAGGGCGAACGCCAAGTGTTCGGCGCACGCGAAGCGCACTTGCTGGGGGAAATCCAGATCCTCGATTCGGCCGTCTGGGGCCTGGTGGCGGCCAACGGCTCGATCGGTGCGGGCGAGGCGTTTATTCACGGTTACTGGACCAGCCCCGACCTGACCGCCGTGGTCCGCGTGATGGTCAGCAACCTTGAGGTGCTCGACGCGATGGAGGGCGGCCTGGCACGCCTGGCGCGGCCATTCACCCAAGGCCTGCATTGGCTCAACCGCAATACGCGCAAGGGCTCGCAAAAAAATATCGCTGCCCATTACGACCTGGGCAACGACCTGTTCGAAGAATTCCTCGACCCGACCATGATGTATTCGGCGGCGCAGTTCCTGAGCCCCGACGACACCCTGGAACAGGCGCAACTGAACAAACTGGAGCGCATCTGCCAGAAGCTTTCGCTCAAACCCACTGACCATTTGCTGGAAATCGGCACCGGTTGGGGCAGCATGGCGCTGTACGCGGCGCAGCATTACGGTTGCAAGGTCACCACCACGACGCTGTCCAAAGAGCAGTTTGCCTACACCGAAAAACGCATCGAGGCCTTGGGGCTGAAGGGCCAGGTGACCCTGTTGCTGCAGGATTACCGCGACCTCACCGGCCAGTACGACAAGCTGGTGTCGATCGAGATGATCGAAGCCGTGGGGCACCGCTTTCTGCCGACTTACTTCAAGCAGTGCGCGCATTTGCTCAAGAGCGACGGCCTGATGTTGCTGCAAGCCATCACCATCCGTGAGCAACGTTTTGAGCAGGCCAAGAACAGCGTCGACTTTATCCAGCGCTATATTTTCCCCGGTGGCGCCCTGCCCTGTGTGCAGAATATGTTGCAGATCGTCAGCCGCGACACCGACATGAACCTGCTGCACATGGAGGACTTCGGCCTGCACTACGCGCGCACCCTGCGCCTGTGGCACGAGAACTTTCGCCGCGCGCACAGCCGTCTCGCAGAGCTGGGCTACGATGAGTACTTCCTGCGCTTGTGGGAATTCTACTTGTGCTACTGCGAAGGTGGGTTCATGGAACGCACGATTGGTACCGCGCAGTTGCTGCTGGCCAAGCCTGCCGCGATCAACCCGCCCTTGCTCGGACGTTTCAGTGCTTAAACCTTTGGCGAATGCCGCGCTGTTCCAGTGCGGCTGGTTTGCGTGCGTGATGGGTGGCGACAGCCGCTGGTTACTCGTTGGGGTCGCCGTGCTGGCCATCCATCTGCTGTGGATAAGTTCATGGTCGAAGGACGGGCGGGCCATCCTCGCCGTGACCGTGCTGGGCACCGCGGTCGACACCGTGTTGCGCGCCTTGGACGTGTTTCATTTCAGCCTTCCAGGGCCGCTGATTCCTGTTTGGCTGATGCTGCTGTGGGCGTTGCTGGCGACCACACTGCGCCACTGCCTGGCCTGGAGCGCGCAACCCTGGTGGCGCGCCAGTGTGTTGGGTGCGTTGGGCGGGCCACTGTCGTATTACGCCGGCAGCCAATTGGCCGGCGTGAGCTTTGGTTACGCCACCGTGCCGACCCTGCTCGGCCTGGCGCTGCTGTGGGCGCTGCTGTTCCCCATGCTGCATTGGGTTGCGCGGCAGCTGGGGCGTTAACGCCCGTCAGAGCATTCATACGCGCGCCACGCGCTTGCCTTACACTGCGCACCTATGACCAACATCCCGCATACCCAAATCACCGAACCCGCCGTCACTTGCTCGACGTGCGCGGCCTGTTGCTGCCAGCTGGAAGTGATGCTGATAACCGACACCGGCGTACCGGAGCGCTATATCGATACCGACGATTGGGGCGGTGAAGTGATGCTGCGCCTGGATGACGGCTGGTGTGCGGCGCTGGATCGAAACACCATGATGTGTTCGATTTATGAGCGCCGGCCGCTGATCTGCCGGGAATTCGAGATGGGTGCGCCGGAATGTTTGACCGAGCGTGAAGGGATTGCGACGGTGTATCGCTGAGCGTTAGATAAGTGCCGGGCCAATGTGGGAGTGCGCGGTGCGCCCTCCCACATTAAGCATTACAGCGGCATTGTGTAATGCAGCGCGTAACTCTCTACGCCGTCATTATTGCTGCTGATGCCTGCGTTGGAGTAATGCGTGGCGCGAATACCCACTTCATGCCCACCGGTAAAGCGCAACCCAAAGCCAAAGCGGTCTTCAAACTGGAAGGCCTGGCCGATGTTGTTGTCTTCCAGGCGCGTACGTGAGAACACCGCCACGCCGACACCTGCTTCGATGTAAGGCTTAACCGACTCGCCGGCAAACTCATACACAAATACCGGCGAGAACGACAGGCTGCTGGCGCCCGCACGATCATCACCTTCCCAGTAGGTATACGCACCGCTCCAGTAGCCGGTCAGACGCCCCACATTGCTTTGCATCCAGCTCTTATCCCAATCCGACGTCAGCCCCAGACGATAGGTCATGGTCGAACTGCTTGTGCTCCCCACTCCAAATTCCAGGCCCGCCGCCTGCGCCGAAATAGAGTGCCCCACTACCGCGGCCGCAATCGCAGCCAAACAGAACAAGCGCTTCATATGAAACAGTCCTTGAGTACTAAGTTGTATGATTTTGTACAGGCAATCCCGCTATAGAAGCCAACGCGTAACCAGAAGTTCAGCCACTAACGACGATATTTCACGTTTTTTTTACGCGTTAAAGCTTCGCACAACTGCAAGATGTTTCCATAGGGTAGGTAGGACATTTCGCAGGTGATACACGTCACCGCTGGTCCAGAACTGCGCGGGCTCAGGATTGCCGCTGGCCAACAGGTCACGCTCGCCCAACAACCGCTTGAGCTGACGTGCCACTGCGGCGCCGGTGTCGATCAGAATGATGCTTGAGGGAAGCATCTGCGCAAGAAGCGGCTTGAGGAAGGGGTAGTGCGTGCAGCCGAGAATAATCGTGTCGCAGCCAGCGCTGAGCAATGGCTCGACATACCCGTGCAACATCTGACGCAGCAGCGGGCTGCCGAGGTCGCCGGTTTCTATCAGTTCGACCAGGCCTGGGCACGGCTGGGTGACCACCCGCACGTCGGTGGCGAAGCGGTCGAGCAAGGCTGCGAACTTGGCGCTTTGCAGGGTGCCGGTGGTCGCGAGAACGCCGACCACGCCGTTGCGCGAGGCGGCTGCCGCAGGTTTGACGGCGGGCTCCATACCCACCAATGGCCAGTCCGGGAAGTCCTGGCGCAGGTCGGCGACGGCCGCGACGGTCGCGGTGTTGCAGGCAATCACAAAGGCCTTGGCGCCCTGCTCGCGGAAAAACTCGGCGACGCGCCGGGAGCGCTCAAGAATGAACGCCGGGGTTTTCTCGCCGTAGGGAATGTGCCCGCAATCGGCCACGTACAACAGCGACTCATGCGGCAACAACTGTTGGATTTCATCCAGCACCGACAGGCCGCCGATACCGGAATCGAACACACCGACTGGCGCGCTCTTAACCATGTTGAGTCCCACACACGCTGCAACCGGGGTCGCGCTTGACGCGTAATTCGCGAAAACGCGTGGTCAAGGCATCGATCAGCAACAGCCGGCCCACCAGTGGCTCGCCAAAACCTGCCAACAGTTTCAGGGCTTCCAGGGCTTGCAGGCTGCCGACCAGGCCGACCAACGGGCCAACCACACCGGCTTCGCTGCAGGTCAGTTCGGTGTCGCTGCCGTGCCCGTATAAACAGTGGTAACACGGGCTGTCGGCGCGGCGCGGGTCAAACACCGACAATTGCCCTTCAAGGCGAATCGCTGCGCCGCTGATCAATGGCTTGCCGGCGGCCACACATGCGGCGTTGACGGCTTCGCGGGTGCCGAAGTTGTCGCTGCAATCGAGCACCACGTCCACCGCCGCGACCCTGGCGGCGAGTGAGTCGGCATCCAACGCTGTGCGATGCGCGACCAAGGTGATTTCAGGGTTGATGGCGCTCAGGCGGCGCATGGCCGAATCGACCTTGGCCTGCCCGACGCTGTCGGTGTCATGGATGATCTGGCGTTGCAGGTTGGTCAGGTCGACGCTGTCAAAGTCCGCCAGGTGCAACTCGCCGACACCGGCCGCCGCCAGGTACAGCGCGACGGGCGCGCCCAGGCCACCGAGGCCGACGATCAACGCGCGGCTGTTTTTCAGGCGCAATTGACCGTCGATGTCGACGTGCTGCAACAGAATCTGTCGGCTATAGCGCAACAGCTCCTGGTCGGTCAGCACGGCCGGCGGCCCAGGCTGATGCGCTCGTGGCCGCCGAGGTCATTACGGCTGTGGACGTCTTCAAAACCCTCGCCCGACAACAGCGCGCGCACGGCCGAGGCCTGGTCGTAGCCGTGTTCAAGCAGCAGCCAGCCACCCGCATTCAAGTGCGCAGGGGCCGCGGCGATGATCAGCCGCAGGTCGTCGAGGCCGTCATGGCCTGCCACCAATGCACTGGCCGGTTCAAAGCGCACATCGCCCGCCACAAGGTGTGGGTCATTGTCGGCAATGTACGGCGGGTTGCTGATGATCAGATCAAAGGTATGGCCCTGCAGCGCGCTGAACCAGTGGCTGTTCAGCACCGTGGCGTTTTTAAGGTGCAGGCGCTGACGATTGCGTTCGGCCAGGGCCACGGCTTCCAGCACCCGGTCGACCGCCGTGACCTGCCAGGCCGGGCGTTCACTGGCCAGGGCCAAGGCGATGGCGCCGCTGCCGGTGCCCAGGTCGAGGACCTTGGCCGGTGTAGCCGCGAGCAACGCCAAGGCGGCTTCCACCAGCAACTCGGTTTCCGGGCGCGGGATCAGCGTGTGCGGCGCGACTTCCAGGTCCAGCTTCCAGAAGCCTTGTTGCCCGAGGATGTACGCCACCGGCTCACCGCCACGGCGACGTTGCAGGAAGTCGGCAAAGGTCAGCGCCGCTTCGCTGCTGACAATTTTTTCCGGCCAGGTGTGCAGGTAGCTGCGCGATTTACCCAAGGCAGCGGCGAGCAACAGTTCTACGTCCAGACGCGCAGTCGGCGAGTCGGGCAAGTCGGCGGCGCGCAGCATGCTGGCAATAATGGTCATTTATTCACCTATCGCCGCCAATTGGTCAGCCTGGTATTCGGCGAGCAACGGCTCGATCACCGCGTCCACGCCACCGGCAAGAATTTCGTCGAGGGAATAAAGGGTCAGGTTTACCCGGTGATCGGTGACCCGGCCCTGGGCAAAGTTGTAGGTACGAATGCGCTCGGAGCGGTCGCCCGAACCCACCAGCAATTTACGCTCGCTGGCAATCGCGTTGGCGGCGGCGCTGGTCTGCTGGTCATTGAGTTTGGCCGAGAGCCAGGACATGGCCCGCGCACGGTTTTTGTGCTGCGAACGTTCTTCCTGGCATTCCACCACGATGCCCGAGGGCAAGTGCGTGATGCGAATCGCCGAGTCGGTCTTGTTCACGTGCTGGCCACCGGCGCCGGACGAGCGGTAGGTGTCGACACGCAAGTCCGCCGGGTTGATCTCGATGGCTTCCTGCTCGTCCGGCTCGGGCAACACCGCCACGGTGCACGCCGAGGTGTGAATACGGCCCTGCGATTCAGTCGCCGGAACCCGCTGCACACGGTGTGCACCGGATTCAAATTTCAACTTGCCGTAGACGTTGTCGCCTTCAACCCGCGCGATGACTTCTTTATAGCCGCCGTGTTCGCCCTCGTTCTCGGACAGAATCTCGACACGCCAGCCGCGCCGCTCGGCGTAGCGCGAATACATACGAAACAAGTCGCCGGAGAAAATCGCCGCCTCGTCACCGCCGGTGCCGGCGCGGATTTCGAGGAATACGTTGCGCCCATCGTTGGGGTCTTTGGGCAGCAGCATGCGCTGCAGGTCGCCTTCCAGCTCAAGCAGCTTGTCTTTGGCTTCGCGAACTTCTTCCACGGCCATTTCGCGCATGTCCGGGTCGCTGTCCTTGAGCAGCGCTTGGGCGCCTTCGAGGTCGGCCTGGGTTTTCAGCCAGTGGGTGTAAGTAGCCGCAATGGGTTCAACTTCCGCGTACTCCTTGGAATAGGTGCGGAACTTGGTCTGATCGGAGATGATTTCGCCATCCCCGAGCAAGGCGGTCAGTTCTTCAAAACGGTCCTGGAGCACGTCCAGTTTATTGAGCAGTGACGCTTTCATTGCGGTTTTTTATCCGAAGAGCTGTCTGACGCGCCCTCACCGAGGGCAAAGAGTTCCTGGGCCATTGCCAGCGCATCAAGGCGGCCTTCGGCGGTAAGCTTTTTCAACTGTACGCTGGGTGCGTGGAGCAACTTATTGGTCAAGCCACGCGCCAGTTGCAGCAGCACCTCTTCGGCGCTGCTGCCGTTGGCCAGCAAACGCTGGGCCTTGATCAATTCCTCGTCGCGCAGGCGTTCGCCTTGCTGACGGTAGGCCTTAAGCACGTCCACCGCAGCCAATTCACGCAGGCGCACCATAAAATCTTCGGCGCCGACGCTGACCATTTCCTCGGCAGCCTGGGCGGCGCCCTGGCGACTTTTGAGGTTTTCAGCGACCACTTCATGCAAATCGTCGACGCTGTAGAGGTAAACGTCGTCCAACTCGCCGACTTCCGGCTCGATGTCACGCGGAACCGCAATGTCCACCATAAAGATCGGCTTGTGCTTGCGCAGCTTCAGCGCGCTCTCGACCGCGCCTTTGCCAAGGATCGGCAACTGGCTGGCGGTGGAGCTGATAACGATGTCGCTGCGCACCAGTTCAGCCGGAATGTCCGACAACAGCACCGCGTGCGCACCGAACTGCTCGGCGAGAATGCTCGCACGTTCCAGGGTGCGGTTGGCGACCACAATACGCTTCACGCCCAAGTCGTGCAGGTGACGGGCGACCAAGGTGATGGTTTCACCGGCGCCGATCAACAACGCCTGGCTGCGCTGCAAGTCGCTGAAAATCTGTTTGGCCAGGCTGACGGCGGCAAACGCCACGGACACCGGGTTTTCACCGATGGCGGTGTCGGTGCGCACCTGCTTGGCGGAATTGAACGTGGCCTGGAACAGGCGGCCGAGCAGCGGCCCCACGGTGCCGGCCTCGCGGGCCACGGCGTAGGCGGATTTCATTTGGCCGAGGATCTGCGGTTCGCCCAACACCAGCGAGTCGAGCCCGGAGGCGACGCGCATCATGTGACGAACTGCCGCATTATCTTCATGCACATAAGCACACGCGCGCAGGTCGTCGAGGCCCAAATGGTGATAATCGGCCAGCCAGCGCAGCACCCCATCCGCTGACAGATGTTCCTGCTCTATATAAAGCTCGCTGCGATTGCAGGTCGAAAGGATCGCAGCTTCGCGGCTGTCGGTGAGCCGGCAGAGCTGCTGCAAGGCCTCAACCAACTGCTCCGGCGTAAACGCCACGCGCTCGCGCACGTCTACGGAAGCAGTCTTGTGGTTAATACCGAGTGCGAGGAAGGCCATTCAATATCGCTGATGATGTCGGGAAGCCGTCAATTGTCCTACTTCGAAAGATCCAGAACAACCACCGTCGTCTATTGTCCTTATACATTGAGCCTATGCAGGTGCGAGCGCGCCCCTGCAAAGCCAGGATTTAGAGCATTACGGGTGCCCCGGTTATGTTTGGCCGAAGGCTTGTGTCATGATGATCCGACCGCAGGTTAGTCGTCCTCTCCGATATGAATAGATCTTCCGCGTTGTTCCTTGCTCTCATCTTCCTCAGTGGCTGCCAAGCCTTGGCACCCGTGTCGCCGGACGCTACGCCGCCGGTGGAAGACAGCCCACCCGTCCCTGAAAAGCCGAAGGTTTATTCCTCGTTCAAAGAAGAAACGGTGTACAGCCTGTTGTCGGCGGAACTCGCCGGCCAGCGTAATCGTTTCGACATTGCGCTGGATAACTACGTAACCCAGGCCATTAATACGCAGGACCCGGGCATCGCGGAGCGCGCGTTTCGCATCGCCGAGTACTTGGGCGCGGACCAGGCGGCACTCGATACCTCGCTGATCTGGGCGAAAAACGCGCCGGACGATCTCGAAGCACAGCGCGCGGCGGCGGTTCAACTGGCGCGCGCCGGGCGCTATGACGACTCCATGGTCTACATGGAGAAAGTCCTGCAGGGCAAAGGTGACACGCATTTCGACTTCCTTGCGCTGTCGGCTGCCGATACCGACCAGGGCACGCGCAATGGCCTGATGAAAAGTTTTGACCGCCTGCTGCAAAAGCATCCGAAGAACAGCCAGCTGATTTTCGGCAAGGCCTTGCTGTTGCAACAAGATGATGAGGCCGACGCCGCGCTCAAATTGCTGGAGCAGAACCCGCCGGAAGACGGCGAAATCGCGCCGATTTTGCTGCGCGCGCGCCTGCTGCAGAACCTCAATCGCGGCAAGGAAGCGATTCCGCTGCTGGAAAAAAGCATCAAGAAGTACCCGGAAGACAAGCGTTTGCGCCTGACGTATGCGCGCATGCTGGTTGAGCAGGACCGCATGGCGGACGCCAAAGTGCAGTTCGCCAACCTGGTGCAGCAATACCCGGACGACGACGAGTTGCGCTATTCCCTGGCACTGGTGTGCCTGGAAGCCAAGGCGTGGGACGAGGCCAAGGGCTACCTGGAAGAGTTGATCCAACGCGAAAGCCATGTCGACTCGGCGCACTTGAACCTTGGCCGTATCGCCGAGGAGCGCAACGACCCGCAAGCCGCCCTGCTCGAATACGCGCAGGTTGGCCCTGGCAACGACTACCTGCCAGCCCAATTACGCCAGGCCGACATCCTGATCAGCAATGGCCGCACCGACGAGGCGGAAAAACGCCTGACCGCCGCGCGCGACGCCGAACCGGATTACGCGATCCAGTTGTACCTGATCCAGGCCGAGACCTTGTCGGCCAACAATCAGGGCGAGCGCGCCTGGAAACTGCTGCAACAAGCCTTGTTGCAATACCCCGACGATCTAAACCTGCTGTACACCCGCGCCATGCAGGCGGAAAAACGCAATGACCTGGCGCAGATGGAAAAAGACCTGCGGCTGATCATCAAGCGCGACCCGGACAACGCCATGGCGCTGAATGCCTTGGGCTACACCTTGTCCGACCGCACCACGCGTTACGCCGAAGCCAAAGTGCTGATTGAACAAGCGCACAAGCTCAACCCGGAAGACCCGGCCGTGCTCGACAGCCTTGGCTGGGTAAACTACCGCCTGGGCAACCTGGATGAGGCCGAACGCTTGCTGCGCCAGGCGCTGGAGCGCTTTCCCGACCAGGAAGTGGCTGCGCACCTGGGTGAAGTACTGTGGGCCAACGGCAAACAGCGCGAAGCCCGTCAAATCTGGGAGAAGTTCCTCAAGGAGCAACCCGAAAGCCCTATCCTGCGCGGCACCATCAAGCGCCTGACCGGATCCGAGACCCTTTAAGCTTATGTTCTTGCGCCACGTTATTGTTTTCAGTTTTATCGCCTTGCTCGCCGGTTGCGCGGGCACAGGCAGCCGTGAATCCGTTGAAGGCCAGGGCAACCCGGCGCAATGGCAACAACACAAGGACCAGCTCAGCAGCATTGATGGCTGGCAGATCGAAGGCAAAGTCGGGGTGCGTGCGCCGAAAGATTCCGGCAGCGGCACGTTGTTCTGGCTGCAACGCCAGGACTACTACGACATTCGTTTGTCTGGCCCGCTGGGCCGCGGCGCCGCGCGCCTGACCGGTCGGCCTGGGCAGGTGAGCCTTGAAGTGGCCAACCAGGGCCGCTATGAAGCGCCCACCCCGGAAGCGTTGCTGGAAGAACAGATTGGCTGGAAGTTGCCAGTCTCGCACCTGGTCTGGTGGGTACGTGGTTTGCCCGCACCCGACAGTAAAAGCCGCCTGAGCCTCAACGGCGACAGCCGCCTGGCCACCCTGGAGCAGGATGGCTGGCAGGTTGAATACTTAAGCTACGTGCAGCAAAGCGGTTACTGGCTGCCCGAGCGTATCAAGCTGCACGGCACTGACCTGGATGTGACGCTGGTGATCAAGGACTGGCAACCGCGCAAGCTGGGGCAATAACGTGAACGCAGACCGCCTGACCCTCCCCGCCCCGGCCAAACTCAATTTGATGCTGCACATTCTGGGTCGCCGTGAAGACGGCTACCACGAGCTGCAGACACTGTTTCAATTTCTCGACTATGGCGATGAACTGACCTTTGCCGTACGCGACGATGGCGTGATCCAGTTGCATACAGCCTTTGAAGGTGTGCCCCACGACAGCAACCTGATTGTGAAGGCCGCAAAAAAACTTCAAGAGCAATCAGGTTGCCCGCTCGGCATCGATATCTGGATCGATAAAATTTTGCCCATGGGCGGCGGCATTGGTGGCGGCAGCTCAAATGCCGCGACCACCCTGCTCGGTCTTAATCATTTGTGGAAGCTCGGCTGGAGCCCTGATAGCTTGGCTGCGCTGGGCCTGACACTGGGCGCCGACGTGCCGGTTTTCGTGCACGGGCACGCCGCTTTTGCTGAGGGTGTAGGCGAAAAACTCACCCCGCAATACCCCGACGAGCCGTGGTATGTCGTGCTTGTTCCGCAAGTATCTGTAAGTACAGCAGAAATTTTTTCAGATCCGCTGTTGACACGTAACTCTCCTCCCATTAAAGTGCGCCCCGTTCCCAAGGGAAACAGTCGAAATGACTGCTTGCCGGTTGTAGCAAGGCGTTATCCAGAGGTACGTAACGCTTTGAATTTGTTAGGTAAATTTACCGAAGCAAAATTAACCGGCACTGGAAGTTGTGTGTTTGGGGGCTTCCCAAGCAAAGCTGAAGCTGATAAAGTCTCGGCCCTTCTTACAGAGACCCTTACAGGGTTTGTAGCAAAGGGAAGCAACATTTCGATGTTGCATCGCACGCTGCAAAATCTGCTCTAAAAGGAACCGAGTGTTAGGCACTCGTTGCAACAGATACAGGGGCGTCGCCAAGCGGTAAGGCAGCAGGTTTTGATCCTGCCATGCGTTGGTTCGAATCCAGCCGCCCCTGCCATTTTCTAATACTCATCCAGGTTACCCTCAGCCTCTAGGTACTGCGCGTGTCCAAGATGATGGTCTTTACGGGGAACGCCAACCCCGATCTGGCTCGACGTGTCGTACGTCAGCTGCATATCCCTCTCGGTGACATCTCTGTCGGCAAGTTTTCCGACGGCGAAATTACAGCCGAGATCAATGAAAACGTCCGCGGTAAAGATGTCTTCATTATTCAGCCGACCTGCGCTCCGACCAACGATAACCTGATGGAACTCGTCGTGATGGCTGATGCCTTCCGCCGCTCCTCAGCGACTCGAATCACAGCTGTAATCCCTTATTTTGGTTATGCCCGTCAGGATCGCCGTCCGCGCTCCGCACGTGTGGCTATCAGCGCGAAAGTCGTCGCTGACATGCTGACCGTGGTAGGCATCGACCGTGTTCTCACGGTTGACCTGCACGCTGACCAAATTCAGGGTTTCTTCGATATTCCAGTGGATAACATCTACGGCTCCCCGGTATTGGTGGATGACATTGAAGATCAGCGCTTTGAAAACCTGATGATCGTGTCCCCGGACATTGGTGGCGTCGTGCGTGCACGGGCCGTTGCCAAATCCCTGGGCGTGGACCTCGGGATCATCGACAAACGCCGTGAAAAAGCCAATCACTCTGAAGTGATGCATATCATCGGTGATGTCGAAGGGCGTACCTGTATTCTGGTTGATGACATGGTCGACACCGCCGGCACGCTGTGCCACGCGGCAAAAGCCTTGAAAGAGCACGGTGCCGCTAAAGTCTTCGCCTACTGCACACACCCTGTGCTGTCGGGCCGAGCGATCGAGAACATCGAGAACTCCATGCTGGATGAACTGGTGGTGACTAACACCATCCCGTTGTCCGCTGCTGCTCAAGCCTGTTCGCGTATCCGCCAACTGGATATTGCGCCGGTAGTTGCCGAGGCGGTTCGCCGCATCAGCAATGAAGAATCGATCAGCGCGATGTTCCGCTAAGGGTCAAACCTTCGGAACATCTCACTGACGAAAAGCGCCCCGCCCCAGCAATCTGCCGGGGCGGGGCTTTTTTGCCCATATCGCCTTTAGCGCTGGTCGCAAACGCTGGGGCGAATGTGGTTATTTTGGAGATACAACATGAACGATTTTACTCTGAATGCTGAAGTGCGTTCCGACCTGGGGAAAGGTGCGAGCCGCCGCCTGCGTCGTCTCGCAAGCCTGGTTCCAGCTGTAGTTTACGGTGGCGAAAAAGCCCCTGAATCCATCAGCATGCTGGCTAAAGAAGTTGCCAAACTGCTCGAAAACGATGCTGCCTACAGCCACGTTATCGAACTGAACGTTGGCGGCAAAAAGCAGAACGTCATCATCAAAGCGCTGCAACGTCACCCGTCCAAGGGCCACGTTTTGCACGCTGACTTCATCCGTGTCGTAGCTGGCCAGAAACTGACCGCTATCGTGCCTGTGCACTTTGTTGGTGAAGAAGCTCCGATCAAAAAAGGTGGCGTTGTTTCCCACACTACTACCGAGATCGAAGTAAGCTGCCTGCCGAAAGATCTGCCTGAGTTCATCGAAGTCGACCTGTCGGCTGCTGAAATCGGCACCATCATTCACCTGTCCGACCTCAAAGCCCCTAAAGGCGTTGAGTTCGTAGCACTGGCTCACAACGACGACAAGGCTGTTGCCAACGTCCACGCGCCACGTGTTGTAGCTGAAGATGAAGAAGGCGAAACCGCTGCAGAGTAATGCTCTCTGCAACGTCGGAGCTTGAGGCAACATCGCGGACCGAAACGTAGCGAGAAAGCGGGCGATAACGCGAAGTTTATCTCTGGATAAGTGAGCTCCTGTCGTCCACTTTCGCCGCACATCGGTTGCGGCGATGTTACCCACAACTCCAAAGGAAGGGCCCCTGTCGTGACCGCCATTAAACTGATCGTTGGCCTGGGAAATCCAGGCGCCGAATACGAACAGACCCGGCATAACGCGGGGGCCCTTTTTGTTGAGCGCATCGCCCACGCCCAAGGTGTGAACCTGGTGGCCGATCGCAAATATTTTGGCCTGACCGGGCGCTTCTCGCATCAGGGTCAGGATGTTCGTCTACTGATTCCCACCACCTACATGAACCGCAGCGGCCAATCTGTCGCAGCGCTTGCGGGCTTCTTCCGGATCAAACCCGAAGAAATCCTGGTGGCCCATGATGAACTGGACCTGCCACCCGGCGTTGCCAAGCTCAAGCTGGGCGGCGGGCATGGCGGGCACAATGGCCTGCGCGACATCATCGCGCAGTTGGGCAATCAGAATAATTTTTACCGTCTGCGGCTTGGCATTGGCCACCCAGGCGTTGCCAGTATGGTTTCAAATTTCGTCCTGGGTCGTGCGCCACGCGCCGAACAGGAAAAACTCGATGCCAGCATCGACTTTGCCCTCGGCGTGCTGCCGGATATCTTCGCCGGTGAATGGAACCGTGCGATGAAAAACCTGCACAGCCAGAAGGCCTGACTTTTACCGAGGGGAAACACCATGGGATTCAATTGCGGCATCGTCGGCCTGCCCAACGTCGGCAAATCCACCCTGTTCAACGCCTTGACCAAGTCCGGTATTGCGGCGGAGAACTTCCCCTTCTGCACCATCGAACCGAACAGCGGCATCGTGGCCATGCCGGACCCGCGCCTGCAAGCTTTGGCGGCGATCGTCAACCCCAAGCGCGTGCTGCCGACCACCATGGAGTTCGTCGACATCGCGGGCCTGGTAGCGGGCGCGTCGAAAGGCGAAGGCCTGGGCAACAAGTTTTTGGCCAACATCCGTGAAACCGATGCCATCGCCCATGTGGTCCGCTGCTTTGAAGACGAGAACGTGATTCACGTCTCCAACAGCGTCGACCCGAAACGCGACATCGAGATCATCGACCTGGAGCTGATTTTCGCCGACCTCGACAGCTGCGAAAAGCAACTGCAGAAAGTTGCGCGTAACGCCAAGGGTGGTGACAAGGACGCCGTGGTCCAAAAAGGCCTGCTGGAGCAGTTGATCGCTCATTTCACCGTCGGCAAACCGGCACGCAGCCTGATGAAGAGCATGAGCGCCGACGAAAAAGCGGTGGTCAAAGGCTTCCATCTGCTAACCACCAAGCCGGTGATGTACATCGCCAACGTCGCTGAAGACGGCTTCGAGAACAACCCGCTGCTCGACGTGGTCAAGGCCATCGCCGACGAAGAAGGCGCGATCGTGGTGCCGGTGTGCAACAAGATCGAAGCAGAAATCGCCGAGCTGGACGATGGCGAAGAGAAAGACATGTTCCTTGAGGCCTTGGGCCTGGAAGAGCCTGGCTTGAACCGTGTGATCCGCGCAGGCTACGAAATGCTGCACTTGCAGACTTACTTCACCGCTGGTGTCGAAGAAGTCCGCGCCTGGACCGTCAAAGTCGGCGCTACCGCCCCACAGGCCGCTGGCGTGATCCACACCGACTTCGAGAAAGGCTTCATCCGCGCCGAAGTGATCGCCTATGACGACTTCATCCAGTACAAGGGTGAGGCCGGCACCAAGGAAGCCGGTAAATGGCGCCTGGAAGGCAAGGAATACATCGTCAAGGATGGCGATGTGATGCACTTCCGTTTCAACGTGTAAGCATTACTTGCGGCTTTGGCCGCCTACAAAAAAGCCGATGCACTGCATCGGCTTTTTTGTAGGCGAGTGATTAACCTCAGGCCTTTTTAACCTGAAAAACAATTGAGCCGCATTAACCTCCCAACACATCTAACTTCTCCTACATCATTCGCGTAAGTTCCTACTTTTAAAATAGAACAAAAAATCTATAATTTCCATTCCGCTGACCGGTGCCTGTAGACCGCTGCCTAACTAGTACACCGTGATAATGGAGCACCCATGCGATGTCGGACTCCTACAATAGGGAAATTGAAACGGACCCCTCACTCATTGAGGGTCCAGACATTGAAAATACACTTAACAGCACTGCGTCACTTAATATAGACATCCTGTTACTGGGAGAAACCGGTACGGGCAAGGATACCTTGGCCCAGCGGGTTCATCGTTTGTCGGGACGGCGCGGCAGCTTCATTGCGGTCAATTGCGCCGCCATTCCGGACAGCCTCGCAGAAAGCCAATTGTTCGGCGTCAACAGCGGCGCCTTTACCGGGGCAATGCAGTCGCGGGCAGGCTTTGTTGAGGCGGCTCATCTGGGCACCTTGTACCTTGATGAGGTCGACAGCATGCCCTTGAACCTGCAAGCCAAACTGCTCCGGGTGCTGGAGTCGCGTGGCGTTGAAAGGCTTGGTTCAACCCGCTTTATCCCGGTCGATATGCGGGTTATTGCTTCCGCCCAGCAGTCACTGGACCAAATGGTCGAGCAAGGCACCTTCCGGCGCGACCTGTATTTTCGACTGAATGTGGTCAGCCTCCAACTCCCGGCCCTGCGCGACCAACGAGAAAGGATCATCCCCTTGTTTTTGGAGATGGTGCAACAAGAGGCGGACCTTTTCAAATGCCTTGCTCCGACCCCGCCCGGCGACTTATTGCAACAGTTGCTGTGCCACTCGTGGCTGGGCAATGTGCGCGAACTACGCTCGACGGCCAAGCGGTTCGTATTGGGATTACCCGCGCTTTCGCTGCCCCTGAGCAACCAGCACGACGGTGAAATGAGCCTGAAGGCACGCTTGCAACAAATTGAAAAAGCACTGATTGAAGAATCACTGCGCCGCAACGACCATTCAGTCGATAGCGCGGCAATTGAGTTGGGCGTCGCCAAACGCACACTCTATTACCGCATGAAGCAACTCGAGATATAACCGGCAGCGAGCGACACGCTGAATGTTCCGCTGGCGTGCAACTCCAGCGTTACTCCAAA
The DNA here is from genome assembly GCF_002723595.1 of Pseudomonas sp. ICMP 460. Lineage (NCBI taxonomy): Bacteria > Pseudomonadati > Pseudomonadota > Gammaproteobacteria > Pseudomonadales > Pseudomonadaceae > Pseudomonas > Pseudomonas sp. ICMP 460. Next base: position 89,245 of record NZ_LKBR01000004.1, on the reverse strand, counting down.
CGGCAAAACGAAATAATAATTTACACAGATACCTATAAAGTTTGGAACGCTTTGTTTGTCATCCGCCACTTATAAAGCGAGTGATTTCACAGCCACTCAACACCCCACGATAGCCACTGCTCGCTATCAGACTTTATTTAAATTATATAGGTGACTTATGTCCTCAATTTCGGGCCCAGGTAGTTCCAGCGCAGGTAGCCAGGCGCAACTGGATGCAATCAACGCCGATAAAGAAAGGAAAGTAGTCGAAGAAGCTAAAAAGACTGCTGAACAAGAACTGACTACCGCAAAAGCCGCCCGCATTAAATCTTTGCGATTCGCCTAAGCCAGACCAACCTCCTCAGCCCATCAGGCAGAGGAGGTTTTCAGCGTCACCCCGCGCACAACAATCGACACGTTCGATGGAGATTCATATGTACATCGCAACCCCAGGGCTCGCAGAATTCAGAAACACCAGCACCCAAACCGATGCCTTTGGCGCGATCAACCGGGCGGCGGACATCAGCTTTTTCAACGCCCAACTAAGCAACCCCGAACAGCCCGGTAAAGGCGTCGCCCCCGCCATGGCATCGCCTCCCGTGTCGTGGGGCTCTACTGAGTCGGACTCGTTATCCAGGCGCGTATCCAAAGGGTTCAGGGATTCCAGCCAGAACAAAAATACCAAGGATGCGAACGAGTTCGCCCAATCGCTTGCCGAGGCGCATATCGACATCATGTCACGGGTCAAGGTAATCAGCGCACTCACAAAAGGCATCGATAAAATTTCAAGCATGGGGTAGTTGCATGTACCGCCGTCTAATCAGCCTATTATTTATTTCAACGACCTTAATGCTCACGGGCTGTGGCGACAGCGTAGAGCTGCATCGCAATATTTCCGAGCCGGAAGCCAACGAAGTCATCGCGGAACTGGCGGACAAACAAATCCGTGCCCAGAAGATACCCGGCAAAGAGGGCGTCGCTGTTCGGGTCAAGGCCAGTGACATCAGTCGAGCGGTTCGTACTCTCGACGCTGCGGGGTTGCCCAGACTGGCCCGCTCAACCTTGGGCGATATCTTTCGCAAAGAAGGCGTCATCTCCACCCCGCTGGAAGAACGCGCACGTTATATCTACGCGCTTTCCCAGGAACTTGAATCAACCCTGTCAAACATCGACGGCGTGATCGTCGCACGCGTGCATGTGGTGCTGCCCGAACGAATAGCGCCAGGCGAGCCGGTGCAGCCGGCGTCGGCATCTGTATTCATCAAGCATGACCCGCGACTGGAACCTGACAAGATCAATCCGCGTGTGCGCAGGATGGTCGCCAGCAGCATCCCCGGAATGGCGTCAGCGGTCGACAATACTGCCAAACTGACCGTGGTGTTCGTACCCGCCACGGCCTATATAGAGCAGCAACAACTTATCCATCTCGGCCCGTTTCTGGTGCCGGAGCAAGACCTCGGGTTCTGGCGCATGAGCATTTTCGCGCCTCTGGTTGCGTTGATTCTGGGCGGTATTGCCTGGCAAGTCTGGCGCCGCAGGCAAATGCGCGCCTCTGCAGCAACGCCTGCCACAGCCGACGCTGATGAGTGAAGACCTCAGTTGGGCAAGATGGTGGGCCTTCCCTTGGGAGAATGCCCACGTCGACTGGCTCACACAAACCGGCTTTGTAGAGACAACGGCGCTTTCACGCAGCCATCATGGCCGGGTCGGCAGCATGTTCGAGATCGAGCCCGAGCTTCCCCCGCCCACCTCGGCGGCCTTGCTGAAACTGGTGCTGAGTCGCGCGCAACAACAGGAACTCGTACTCGAACTCGTCAATGAGGTGTACAACGCGCCCCCCGACAGCCGCTTGAATCAAGAACAGCTTCTTTGGTGCCAGCGCTTGGCCAAGGCGCTTCCAACAGGCCCAATACCGCTGGCTGTCGGCGACCCCTTGCACTACCTACGGGCCTGGGTGCCCCCTGTTATCTGGCAACGGCTGCGCTTGAGCTTTGCTCGCCCAAGGGTGCTTGAGTTGGAGCAAAAACCCAAGCTGGCAGACACGCATGGCCGGCTGGACACCCTGTGGCAAGCCACTATCTGGCGCGCAACCTCTACCCCTGTCGATGATGCCCTGCGCGCCCCCCGCGAGAATTCCAATCATGTTTTGCGCCCGCAAGATTGAGCTGCACACCCTCACTCACGACCTGCCGACGGCCCTGATTCCCAAGGAACTGCTGGCTGACTACACCCAGGCCCGTCAAATGCTGGAACTCGCCGAAACCCAAGCGCAGGCGCTCATACACCAAGCCGAAGAGCGTTGCGAGAGCCTGTTGCAAACTGCCCGTGAGGAGTTCTGGGAACGCGCCAATGCCCAACTGCATAGCTGGGAGGCGGAACGCTTGGCGATGTTCGATGAGTTGGAGCATGCCGCCACCTGCGTTGTTAACACGGCCATTCAAAGCATCCTGGAGGAGACCATACCCGCCCAGCGCCTCGCCGCATTGCTCAATAAACTCCTGGCGGCCCAACTGCCGGCGGTCGAGGCGAACTTACTGTGCAACCCGCTGGACCGCGAACTTGTCGAGCAATGGCTCAGCTTCCACTGCGCAGTGCCGTGGACGCTTCGGGTTGAAAACGGGCTGGCCACGCAGTCGCTGGTGCTTGAAACAGAAGATGGCGGTTTTCACATCAATTGGACGGACGCCATCAATACGCTCGTGGCGGTGCCACCCACGGCGAAAATCAAGTGACAACTTAGCTCAATAAAAAACTATCTTTTTTAAAAAAACAGGTCGCCGATGGAACTGGTCATTCACCAGCCGCCACACAGGCAGTAGAACCCCATTGGAGATACAAGCGATGAATGCTGACGCACGCGTACTCAGTAATCTCTACCGGCAGCAAATCCGCTCCGAAAAAAACCTCGACCAAATCAGTGCCGATCTTCCAAACATCGAACGCAGCGAAGACACAATGATGTTCCTGGAGTTTCTGAATGAACAGAAGTCCAAACTGGTCAACAATTTTGCCGTGAGTTCGACCTACCTCAGCTACAAACACGAAACGGTTAAATCCGCCATCAATGTCGTCTAGTGACTGGCAGCAAAAGTTGACGGACTGTTTGAGTGGCCAGCAACAGACTGTTCTGCTGTTTGAACAGGCGGATGAGGTCAACGTGCAGTGCGATGAACAACGCGTCGTGCTGCGTGCGCAACTGACCCCTGCAGACCTCGAATTTCCGTTGCAGTCCTGGTGCCTTCTCGGTCAGTCCAGCCTGGCGCATTTCCAGGGCGCACTGGCCTTGGCTCCAGCCACAGGCCACCTCTGGCTGGTGCAATGCCTGCCAAGGCAATGCAGCCAGAAACACCTATTGAAATCCCTTGAAGTGCTTCTTAACCAACGTGACACCTGGCGCAGCGTAACGGCGCGCCTGAGACAGGCTGGGCGCAAGTTCCAGCCCACTTCATTACGTCAGCTGCCGCACTGAAACAGAGACCCTGTCATGCCTAGCAAGATCAACAAGCACACCCGCTTGCGTATAAACGCGCCCGCGGCTTTGGTAAAACGCGCGCACTGGCGTTGCCTGCTCGCCCTGCCGTTATTGTTGGCGCCGCTGCACAGCAGCCTCGCCGCGATCCCCCCGGAATGGAAAAACACCGCCTACGCTTATGAGGCCAATAATAAGCCGCTACGAGATGTACTGGAGGACTTCGCCCAGACCTTTGGCACACAACTGCAAGTCGACGGCCTGCTGGACGGGACGGTCAATGGCAAAATACGCGCGAATACTCCGCAGTCGTTGCTCGACAGGCTTGGGGTGGAACACCGCTTCCAGTGGTACTTGTACAACAACACCCTGTATATCAGCACCCTGGACCTGCAGGAGTCCGCACGCCTGGAGGTCTCTTCCGAGACCGTCGCCGACCTCAAGCGCGCCCTGACCGACATCGGCCTGCTCGACAGCCGTTTCGGCTGGGGTGAGCTGCCTGACGACGGGGTGGTGCTGGTGTCTGGCCCCAAGCGCTATATCGACCAGATCAAGCAGTTCAGCAGCCAGCGCAAGTCACCCGACGAAAAGCAGAGCGTGCTCAGTTACCCACTGAAATTCGCCAACGCCGGCGATCGCCAGATCGACTACCGCGGCGAAAAAATAACCATTCCAGGCGTCGCGAGCATGCTGCGCGGGTTGTTGGAACCGCGCTCACCCAGCACCCTCTCGAGCATGAGCCCGAACCGCTCATCCGCCTCCCAGCCGTCGCCCATCACACCTAATTTCCCGCGGTTGAGCAACCCGATGTTGGGGCAGATGCTTGGCCAGACAGCCAACCAGGGGCAGTTGGAAACGGGCGCAAGCCTCAGCCCACGAGCACCGGTGTCCATGGGACGAATTCGCGTGGAAGCCGATGTGCGCAATAACGCCGTACTGATTTATGACCTGCCGGAGCGGCACGCGATGTACCGAGAGCTGCTTACCCAGCTCGATGTGGCACGCAAGATGGTGGAAATCGACGCGATTATTCTCGATATAGAACGCACTGAACTGCGCGAATTCGGGGTCAACTGGGGCAACAGTCGCTTCAGCAGCGACGCGCGAATCGCACCGGGCAGTTCATCGCAATTGTCGATCGGAAACCGTGACCGTTTTTTCGCCAAGATACGCGCACTGGAACAACGCGGCCTGGCAACCATGGTGTCCAACCCTTCGGTACTCACCCTGGAAAACCAGCCGTCGGTGATTGACTTCAATCGCACCCAATACCTGACCGCAGGCACAGAGGTCGCGACCGTTCTGCCCATCACTGTCGGCACCAGCCTGCAAGTGGTGCCCAGGGTGATTACCACCCGTGGCACTCACCAAGTTCACCTGATGGTGGATATTGAAGACGGTAACTTCGACGAGTCCAACCCGGATCGCCTGGGCCTCGACGTACGCCGTGGCAACGTCAGTACTCAGGCCGTCATGGCGGAGAGCCGCTCGCTGGTGGTCGGTGGGTTCCATGTCACCGAAAGCAACGACAAGCGCAACAAGATTCCACTGCTCGGGGATATACCGCTGCTGGGCAAGGTGTTGTTCTCATCCACCGAACGCAAGAACAATCGCCGCGAACGCTTGTTTATCCTGACCCCGCGCGTGATCGGCGACCAAGCCGACCCATCACGCTATTTGCCGCAGGAAGATCAGTTGGAGCTGCAGGCCGCACTCAAGCCACTGGCCAGGCGTTATGCCGAACACCAGCCGGTCATCAAACGCAGTGACATCACCAGCACCCTGGCTCATCTGGTGACTGGGCAAATTCCTCCGGCATTCAAGATGGCAGCGATGCCACTGGGTCTTGAGACCTTGTGCAACACACGCGAAATACTCGCCATGAACACCGAACGCAGCCAGTGGTATGCCGGCCCGCAGTTCAATGTGGCCGTGGTGGTGGTACGTAATCAGATCAAGCGCAATGTGCGCGTCGACGAGAAGGAATGCAGCAACTCGCAAACCCTGGCGGTGACGGTGTGGCCGCGCGCCTGGCTCAAACCGGGTGAAGAAGCCGAGGTATTTATCGCCATGCGTCCGGTGGTAAAGGATGAACACATCGGCGTGCCCCGCCCCTCCTTGATCACTCCAGCTCAGAAGGCTACGCCATGAAACACCGCGTGTTGTGCGTCACCCTGATCAGCGCAGTAATGCTCGTCGCCGGCTGCACCCCCACGTGCAAGGGTGACTCCTGCTCGCGCCCACAATCGAGCAAAAACACCATGGTGATCTGGTGGCCGCCGCAAACGCGTGTCGAGCCGGGCCCCACCGGGGAGCGAGCGGACTACCAGACGATATCCCTGGAACAATGAGTCTTCCAGAAACGTTCAACGATCAACGTCGGGTGTTTCTGGACAACCTGGTGAGCGGCACTGCCGCTCACCTGTCCCTCGCTCACGGGGTCAAGGTGCACGCACTGCACGCGGGCAAGCGCTCGGGGCTGGCCTTGAACATCGCGCGTGAACGCCTACACACCGGGCAGTTGCAGCGCATACTTGAGCGACGCTTCGAGCAGGCCTTGCTGTTCGACGGCAGTTTTATCTACCTCGACGCCCTGGGCAGCCTGGTGATCTGGCAGGCGCTGCCGGCATCGCACGCGGCGCTCGACAAGACGCTCAGCCGAATGCTCTCGCTGGCAGGTCTTGAAGCCCTGGACGTACGTGCACGGCGCTGATCAGCGCAACTCAAGCTCCGGCAACTCCAGGGTTTCGCGCTTGGCCTCGTCATCCAGCTCGCGCAAGGTGCGATAGATCAGCGCCACAGCCTGCAAGGTCTCACGCGGGATACCGGCGCCCAGCGCGTGTGTGTACAGCGTGCGGGCCAGCCATACACACTGAATCACCGGCACGTCGGCCGCCTTCGCCTGTTCGATCAATTGGCGCGCCTCGGCGTCCGTGCCTTTGCTGACCAGCATGGGCAGCGGCGTCTCACCAGGGCGGTAATACAGCGCGACGGCAAAGTGCGTCGGGTTGATCACCAGCATGTCGGACTCCTCCAGCTTGGGCAGCTTGACCTTCGGTTCTTCCTGGGACAATTGCTGCGCCAAGGCACGGCGCTGGCCCTTCACATGCGGGTCGCCCTCCATGTCCTTGTACTCTTTGACGACCTCGACTTGGGTCATGCGCATGCGCTTGGCGAAGAAGTGCTTCTGCATCGCCAGGTCAATCAGCGCCAGCACCAGCAACAGCCCGAGGCAGGCATGCAACAAGTGGCGGAACAGGGCAATCAGCGCCAGAACATAGGTTTGCAAATCACTGGTGGCCAGGTTGATCAGTGCGTTCAACGCAGGCTTGATCACCACGTACAACACCACGCCGAGGAGCACCGCCTTGGTCACGCTCATCAACAGATTCGTTATTGATTGGACGGAAAACATCTGCTTGAGCTGCTTGAGCGGGTTGAGGCGATTGAAGTCGAGCTTCAAGGTGTCCGGGGCCAACAGAAACCCGATCTGCATCCAACTGCTGAACAGTTTCATCATGATCGCGACGCCAACCATCAACAGCGCGAACGCGAAAAACACCAGCATGCCTTCAAACAGCACCGTTTCCAGTGCGTGTACGAAGGGCAGGCCCATGCTTGACATAGGCAACAGCATCAGTTGCTGGAAGCGTTGCATACTGGTTTCGGCGGCAAACAACGCAATCTCACTGATCGCCGTCAGCACCATCAATTTGCCCACGTCCTGGCTTTGCGAGACCTGGCCTTTTTTGCGTTGATCGCGCAGCTTTTTGGCGGAAGCCGGGTGCTTTTTTTCGCCCGAGTCACTCATGGCGTCGAGACCTCGAACATCAACCCCAATGAGTGTTTAAGGTCGCTCAACAGGCTCAAACGCCCGACCATCAGATCTTGAAGCAAGGCAAAGTACAGCAGCAAAATACCAATGCCCGCCAGCGACTTGAGCGGTGGCGCCAGCGTACTCACCTGCAATTGCTGACTGTAGACGCCGAGTAGCGCGACACCGAACTCCAGCAACAACAGCACGGCAATAAAGGGCGCGGCGTAAAGCATCATGTGGGAAAAAGTGTCGCCAATGATGCCCACGAAAATACTGAAGCCATTGATTGCCGGCTGCGGTATCCAGGCCGTCGCAGGCCAGATTGCATAGCTGTCCCAGATCACTTGGGTCAGCACGCTCAGGCCCAGAAAAGCGATCAGCAAGTAAATCACCAACTGTTTGAACAGGTGCCCGATGGGCGTCGCGTCCGGCCCCAGTGACGGGTTGAGTTGGCCACCCGCCAAGGCGCCACGCTGGTTATCCAGTAGCGCGCCGACTGACTCGAACATCCAGAACGGCATGGCCAACAACACGCCCAGCAATAAGCCCAGCGCCGCCTCCTTGAACATCAGCCCGGTTATCATCAGCGCGGAGTAGTTCTGCGCCACCAGAACTGCATGAATACCTGGCGCCGGGATCAAGGCCATGACGATCACGATGACGTGCCTGGGCATGCCGCGTAAATGTTGGAAACAGAACGCCGGCACCAGGATGGCACAAGGATAAATACGCGCCATGGCAATCAGCAGGCTCGGCAATAACTCAAGATAAGGCAGCACGTGCAGGCCCTCAGTTCAGCGCCGAACGGGCAATCATGTCGAACATCAGGTTGATCAACTGAATCAACTCCACGCCGATCCAGCGCCCCGTCAATATCAGGGTGATACCCACCGCCACCAGCTTGATGCCAAAGGGCAATGTCTGGTCCTGTATCTGCATCAGGGCTTGAACCAGGGACGTCAGCACGCCGACGATTACCGCCACGATCAGCGGCGGTGCCGACAATACGACGACCAGCAGCATGCCCTGTTTGAACAGTACGATCGGTTCCATAAGGCACTCAGAGATAAGAGAGGAAAAGGCTGTCGAGCAACCGCGACCATCCGGAGACCATGACGAACAAGAGCAGTTTTAGCGGCAGGGAAATGGTCATTGGCGAGACCATTTGCATACCGAGGGCCAAGAGCAGGTTGGAGACAATCAAGTCGATGACGATGAACGGAATGTAGATCAAAAAGCCGATCTCGAACCCCGCCTGCAACTGCGACAGCACAAAGGCCGGGATCAACAGGATCAGGTCGTCGCGCTGGGTGCTTTGCGCCATTTCAGGCGGCCACATACGCGCGCTGTTTTCCTGCAGGTGGGTCAACACGTCCGGGTCGGTGTTGCGTTTCATGAACGCGCGCAGCGGCTGTATGGCCCCAAGCCCGGTCTCTTGCAGCATTTGCACACTGCTCATGTCCAGCGGCGACACCTTGAGCTGCTGGGCAGTCTGGTAACCCACCGGCGCCATGATAAACAGCGTTGCCGCCAGTGCGATTCCGTTGATCGCCATGCTCGGCGGCACTTGCTGAACGCCAATCGCGTTGCGCGTGATCATCAGCACAATGACGATCTTCAAGAACGCCGTGCAGATGATCAACAGCATCGGCATCAACGACATTGCTCCGAAGAACAGCGCCAGGATAACCGGGTCGATGCCCTGAAATATCATCGGGAGAAAACCACGCGAGACATTTGCAGGCCGAGTCGGCCATCCACTTCCACCAACTGCCCCTGACCAATCGGCCGTTCACCGTAATACAAGCCGGCCATGCCGGGGGCATAGCCCGTGATACCCAACACCGCACCGGGCACCAGGTTGCGCAGCTCGCCAAGGGTCAGGCTCATCAGACCGCAGCGCACGGTCAGCGCCATGCTCAACTCATCGAAGGGCTCTTGGCCGAACGCATCCACCACCGGGTGATCAAGCTCAGGCCCCGGGTATTCTTCTATTACAAAATCTTCGTCCACGGAGGTTTCCTCGATCGAAATAAGGTTCAGGCACAAGGGCCCGGATTCATCGTCAATGCGCCCTTGCAGGCGATGGTTGGCGATACGCAAATGGCCATGGCCCTGCGCGTCGAAAAAAGACTGTTGAAGCATCACTACATCGCCGGCACGCAAACTGCGCAGTTGCTCGACCTGCAGGCTCAAGCGGCCCAAGGTCACGACGATTGCCAACGGAAACGACAGCGGTAACGGGCCGGCCGTACGCTGCCAAGGGCCGGCCGTGCACATCGCCAGCAACGTCTGGGGCGCCATCCACACGTAACCTGCGACCCTGGAGGCGCCCAGCGTCACGGTTAAGCGACACCCAAAGCTCAGCTTTGTGGGGGCCGGCAGCAATCTCAGGTAACCAAACAGCGCTAACAACTGCGGGCTTAGGTGATGTAGAAACAGTTCCCAGAACCAGGACGTCGGGGAGTTGCTGGCCTCTGCCAGGGTGACCGGGCATTCGCCCATCAGGCTGAACATCGGCCCGGGCTCGGCGCACGCCAGCACACCGATGGCGCTCTCGAAACACAACGGTTTCGCGTTCGCGGGAGCACGCCCGGGCTCAAGCAATAATTCACCCGGCTGATCCGCCACCTGGAACGGCATGCGTAAACCGCGGCCCAACTGCTGTAACGCGGCAACCCTTCCGGCATCGACCAAAGGCAAGGTTAAAACTGACATGATCATGCTGGGTTCGCGTGCCTGATATGAAGGTCGACAGGCTGCCCCAAAGCCTCGCCCAGCGCGTCCTGGCAGCGTTTGTGCTGACGGCTGAGCCACTGCGCGGTGCGCTCTTCTTCAGCGTCCAGTTCGACGTTCCAACTGCCGGGTTCCTTACGCACACTGGCGTTGATTCGCCCCAGCCGCGGCAGGTAAAGCGCCACCAGCAAGGGCCATTGCGTGGCGCCGTGGATTCGCGCCGTCAGTTGCCCGGCCAATGCCTCAAGCATCACCCGATCAGGTGACGCCATCAGGCCAGGCAACGTGGAAGCGTAACCGCCTTGATCATCACTTTTAGCAAACAGTTGGACAAACAAGCGCCGTTGTTCCAAGGACGCCGGCGCCCCACTGCCCGCTTCAGCGTCTTCCCATAGCTCGCGCACACGGGGCCGTTCAGACTTGCTCACAGGCACCTGCTTCATGTTTCTTCCTGTACCAGTAGACGGGATAATTCCAAAAGCTTTTCAACTTCGCGCAAACGTTGGGTGACCTGCCTCTGTACACCGTCGATGTGGATCACTTGCTGCTCCTGCTGGCCATGTAACTCATGCAATTGCGCTTCTTCGCGCTGCGTACTTGCGCACAACGAGCGCTCTTGTGTGTTCCACGATTTGAGCTGCTTGAACGAGATCACTTGCCCTTGGTGCTGGCTCAATAACTGTGCCCCTTCCTGGGCCTCTTGCAGGCGAGTTTGCTCAAGGGCTTGCTGGGCCTGCTCAACTTGCAACTGCAACGCGCGCTGATGCCTTTTAGCCTCACCCAACGCGCGCTCAGCGCGGTCTGCCCGGTGTTTGCGCAGACGCCGCAGCGTTTCCAACTCAGAAAGGAACATGCGCGGTCAGCTCCATCAGTTGATCCAGGGTCGCCTGCATCGGCGCGGGCTCACGCAAGTCCTGGCGCAGAAAACCATCCACCGCCTGCCGGCTGTCTACCGCCATGTCAGTCAGGGCGTCACTGCCAGGCTGGTACTCGCCCAACTTGAGCATCAGCTCGATCTGCTGGTACGCCGACAACAGGCGCCGCAATGCCGTACCAGCCTGGATATGCTCAGGCGTGGCGACGTTGCTTAGAATTCGTGAAAGGCTGCCCAGTACATCAACTGCCGGGTAGTGACCGCGCTCGGCCAGCTTGCGCGACAGCACAATATGGCCGTCGAGCAACGAGCGAACCTCGTCGGCCACCGGGTCATTCATGGAGTCCTGTTCGATCAGTACGGTGTAGATCGCGGTGATCACGCCGTCGCGGGTCAAACCGGCGCGCTCGACCAAACGCGGCAGCAAGCTATACACCGAAGGCGGCAAACCGCCGCGCCCCAATGGTTCACCGGCGGCCAGGCCAATTTCGCGCTGAGCGCGGGCGAAACGGGTCAAGGAATCGATCAGCAGCAACACCCGCTTGCCCTTGCGTCGATAGCCTTCAGCCAGTGCCGTGGCGGTGAATGCCGCGCGGGCGCGCTCCATGCTTGAACGGTCGGACGTCGCGCACACCAACACTGCCTTGGCGCGCAACTGATCATCCAGCTCATGGTCGAGGAACTCGCGTAATTCGCGGCCACGCTCGCCGATCAGGCCGAACACAATCACATCGCAATCAACGTTACGGGCGATCTCCGCCAGCAAGGTGGTCTTGCCACAGCCGGCACCGGCAAACAGGCCCACGCGCTGGCCCTCGGCCAACGTCAACAGGCCATCAATCGAGCGCACGCCGGTGGCCAGTGCGCGATTAATCCTCGGGCGCTCGGTCGGCAACGGCGCTTCACACAACACCATGCTCGCGTCCGGGCCGTCAGCCTCCACGAAGGCACTCGGGCCGTCGCCCGCAATCGGCCGCCCGAAACCATCCAGCACCTGGCCCAACAACTCATCACTGACGCGCACCCGATGCGACACACCCAGACGCTGCACGCTGGCGCCCACACGGATGCCTTCAAGGTTGCCCAGGGCGCTGAGCACGGCGTCTTGCTGATCGAAACCGATGATCTCCGCCAGCATGTAATCGTCGCTGGTTTTTTCAACCCGGCACAGGTCACCGATACGCGCGCTGGGCAGGCGACATTGCAACAGCATGCCGTTGACGCGCTGGACTCGACCGCGCATCGTCACCGGCATAACATTTGCCAGCGACTGGGCCTGGCGTTGCTGCCAGGCAGCAAGACGTGCTTGCAGATCCTCGCTCACCAGCGCACCTCAAACCGCCGCGCGCCATCGAAGACCACTTTGCTGTTGTCGATCAGCACCAGGCGTATGCCATCCACTTCATCACCTACAAACAATCGGCTACCCTCTTCCAAAACCACGTGGCCGTTCGGTCCACCGACGATCTGAACAATTTTGAACGGCAATTCGCCGTCGTTTACGCGCACACGACTGATCACCGGCACCGCGCTGTCAAACTGTTCGCCGAAGCGGTTGAGCATGCGCGTTACCAGTTCAACGTCGTCTTGGGAAACGTCGCCGTTGAGCGCGACCTGACCATTGATCACTTGCAAGCTGACCCGTTGGGCCAACTCCCGCTCACTGAGCATCTTTAACAACTGCTGGCGCACTTCAGACGGCGAGATCAGTTCGTGTCTGGTCGCCACGGCCGGCATCAACGAGGCTTGGGCCTCACGCTCCCCGGTGGAGGTCAGGCCCACCAACACGAGGATGGCCACCACCACCAGCGCTACGCTGATCAGACGCTTTTGCTGCGAGTGCGTGATCGACGATAAGCGCAGCGCGCCTGGCGCTTCACGCGGCTGAGCCCTTGGCGTAACGGCAGGCGCATCAACCGGCGCCGGTGCCTGGGGCCAGGGCTGATCGGCCAGGGAGACGCAGAGTTGAATGGCCCCCACCGAAAACGGCACGTTCAGCGCCAAGCTCGCGATCTGGGCCAGCACTTGACCCTCGGCACCTTGCAACAGCCCGGCTTCGGCCTGCACCGACCAATTGGAGTTAACCAGGCGCAATCGCGCATGGTGCTCGGCGATGCCCAGATCATTCAGCATCAAGTCAGCGTCAGGGTGCGCACCGATGCTCCATTGCTCACCAAAAAGCGGCAGCGCAGCCCCTTGATGCAAACCGCTCAGCACTCTCAACTCAAACATCATCGAGCACTCCCATAGGCTGAAACTGGCTGAATATTCATGCCACCGCACCACGCATCAGTTCATCCTGGCCAAGGTCAAAACGCCCGAGCACTTTCACTTTCGACGTACTGCCCAACTCCGCGAAGGACAGCACCGGGACATGGTTGAACTCTTCCAGCAACAGCGCGCGCAGCGGGCTACGCAGGTCTTGCGCGACCAACATCACGCTTTTGATCTTGGCGCGTAAGGTAAAGGCCTGGTTGAGGAGGTTGATCAGCGCCGCGCTGCTTTCAGTGTCGAGGGCAAAAAACACGCCGGTCTGGGTCTGACGCAACGCTTCGCGCAAGATGTTCTCGGTCTGCGGCGACAACAACCAGGCATGCAAGCCATCGACTTCGCTGTACTGGTGGAAGATCTGCGCCTTGAGCGCAATGCGTGCATAGTCGGCCAACGCGTCCGGCTCGCGTTCATGCTGGCCATACTCGATCAGCGACTCGACAATCAGTCGCACGGCGCGCAACGGCACGCCTTCGCCGGCGAGGCGCTGCAATACCGCGGAAAACCGCGAAAGCGGCATGATTCGTAACAGTTCTTGAACCAGCTCGGGCTGGTTATGCTCCAGCCAACTGAGGATTGATTTGCTTTCCTGGATACCGAGGAACTGCGGCCCGCTGAGCATCATTGCCTGCTTCATGCGATCAAGGATCAGGTCCGTCGCGGTGAAGCGCTCCAACTGCGGATCATCAAGCAGCGGATCATCAGCCGCCAACCAGACTAAATTCTGTTCATCACGCTCGGCCAACCCCGGCAGCGCGTGCTCAGGCTCGACCGTAAACGATTTACGCGCCACCGCCAGGTAGCTCACCACAGACGCCTTGACCATCGGCACTTCGTGCACGCAAAAGCGCATTTCATCATCGTCCAGCGAATCATCCAGCTCGACTTCGAACGGCGGTAAGGTCAGACCAATGTTGGCGACCATCGCGTTACGCGCCTGGCGAATCCCGCGAATCAGGTCCGTCACTTCAGGCGTGCCACGCAACGCCTGGGGGAACTGCAACAGGTAAGGCCGCGACGGGTCGAACCCGCGCAGGTCTTCGTTGCCATTATCTTCCGGGCGAACGCCCTCGGGGTCTTCAACCACGGGTTGCTCTGCCCGCTGACGCTCACGCGCAAGGTAATAACCCAGGCCGCCGGTCACCATCGCGATCATCACGAACACCACGGTAGGCATGCCGGGCACCAACGCGAACGCGAGCATGCCGACCGAGGCAATCATCCAGCTCTTGGGCTCGCTGGTCATTTGCCGGGCAATCTCGGCGCCCATGTTGCTCGCGCCTTTGCGCCCTTCCGGGGCCACACGGGTGATGATCATGCCGGCGGTCAGTGAGATCAGCAGTGCGGGAATTTGTGCAATCAGGCCGTCACCAATGGTCAGCACCGAATACAGCGCCATCGAATCGGCAGCGCTCAAGCCGTGCTGGAACATGCCCGTGGTAAAACCACCGAGCAGGTTGACCACGACGATGATCAAACCGGCGATGGCGTCACCCTTGACGAACTTCATGGCCCCGTCCATGGCACCGAATAATTGGCTCTCGCGGGACAACTGCTCGCGCTTGTCACGCGCTTGAATGCCGTCGATCAGGCCGGCACGCAAGTCGCTGTCGATGGACATTTGCTTGCCTGGCATCGCATCCAGGCTGAAGCGTGCCGCCACTTCGGCAACGCGCTCCGAGCCCTTGGTGATCACCAGAAAGTTGACCAGCGTGAGGATCAGGAAGATCACCATGCCCACCGCCAGGTTGCCGCCCACCACGAAATTACCGAAGGCCTCGACGATGTCGCCGGCGTCCTGTTCCAACAGGATCAAGCGCGTCGTGGCGATCGACAGCGCCAGGCGAAACATGGTGGTCAACAACAGAATCGACGGGAACGAGGAGAACGCCAATGGCCCCGGCAAGTACAGCGCCAATACGATCAACAGGCACGATATGCAGATGTTGATCGCAATCAGGATATCCACCAGCCAGGTGGGCAGCGGCACAATAAAGATGAACACAATGCCCATGACCACCACGGCGCCGAGCACTTCGGCACGCTGCGCGACCTTGAGCAAGACGTTGTTGATGGCCGACAATGCGGTCACGCCAGGTTCCTCAATGCAACGGCAATGCTTGCAGGGCCGCGTTCGATCCGGGCAAGCTCATCCATTACCACCAAAAAGGCGTGCAGTGCGTCCTGACGCATTCGGCTGTCAGGCCACACCGCCTGGGGCAACGTCTGGATCAGCGGGTAAAGCGCATTGAGGATCGTCAAGTTGCGCGGCGACGCGCGGCCGCCAAGGTCCTCCGTCAAGCGCAGCACTTCAGCCGCCGCAATCCCGGAGCCTGCATAACCCAGCATGCGTTGCAGCAGGCCCACCGCGTCTTGCTCGATATGCAGGCGCTGGATCACACCGTTGCAATTGGTCAACACCGAGTTCAACTGCCCGCAGCTTTGCAGGCCCAGCAACAGGGTGCGCAACAGCGCCGACGGCACGGAAGAGACATGCGCCGCAATGTCGTCCGCCAGGGCTTTACTCATCACATTGAGCCCTTTGGAAAACTCCCCGCCGCCGTACACGCCCAGCAAAGCCTGCATCATCGTTGCCAACGATTGCCGTGTGACCACGCTGGAGTAATAGAGCACGCGTAACGCTTGGCGCTCTTGCGGGTCGACACCTGCCGCTTGCAACGCCACGGCGATATTGAGGCCCGCCTGGATCTCCCCCTGGAAACGCACCTCCAGCTTGGCGATGGCATCACGCGCCAGGGCCGCTTCAGACGGGCGCACCTCACTGTCCGCCTGTGCCGCCACATGCTTGAGCACCACAAACGCACGCGCAGGATCGCCACCGGTGAGGTCCATCAACTTGTCGACAGTGGGAAGCTGCAGCAACTGCATCCTGATCTGCCGGGAAATCGTCGACAACGTCGTCTGCGCCGGATGGCCCAACTGTTCATAGAGTTGCGCGAGCTGCTCGGTGGGGGGCACACGCACGCCCAGCGATCGCTGCGTCAGCACTCGGTTATTGGCTTCGACTTCCTGACTGAAGATATGAGCAACCTCATCAATCTTCGGCGTGGGCGTGGGGGCAACTGCGACCGTGGGTTGATCCAAGCGCTGGATAGAGTGCACATCGTTTATGGATTCGACTTTCATGGGCATGCCACTACAGGGGTGAATGTTTCCCTATGTGGCAAGACCTACGTCGCTGGTTCCATCGAAATAGCGCTGATCGAAAAAGTGAAAAAACCCGCACAGAGCGTAGCTTGATTTTGCAGATTACTGCGTAAAAAGCGCCCTTAACAAAATAAATTAACTATATAAATCAATAGCTTGCTCTTATTTTTCTGCTTGGCACAGCCAGTGCAAAAGGCTTGACGTCGACACCAGTTCGACTGCGTCTTCCTTAAGGAAAAAATATGAATATTCCTATTGAAACTCTGGCTCACCTCGTCGGCAGCTCGCCTCAATTCATGCTCCAACTGACCGACGACCAGCAGAAAAAGCTTCGTCGTTTTATTCATAAACGCGTACTCAACCCCGAAGATGCGGATGACATCCTGCAACTGACCTACCTGGAGGCCTGGCGTAACCGGGAACGCTTCAGTGGCCAGGCGACCCTCAGTACCTGGATGTGCGGCATCGCACAGAACCTGGTCCGCAACCATTTTCGGCGCATGTATGCCAAACCGGTGCATTGCGAATTCGATGAGTCGCTGTGGCATGGTCAAGAGGAAAACAACAACCTGGATTGGGCATTCGAGATCAATCGTCGCCTGGAAAAAACCCTGACGGCCATCGACCACTTGCCGCCGGAAATGCGCAAGACGCTATACGCCTCGCTGGAGACCGACGGCAGCTATCAGGACACTGCCGACGTCTTGGACATTCCTATCGGCACCGTTCGCTCACGCCTGTCGCGTGCACGCGAGCACCTTAAACGTATCACGCACAACCCGTTGCAACCGTAAGCCCTTGTAAAGGCAAAACCGTTGGGCGGCAGGGATATCTGCCCAACCGAATCACCTCTTTTGTGTGTGTGACAGCAAGAACGATCAGCGCCTGTACAAGTCCCCCGGCAACCCCGCAACGCCCCCGCCGAAATCGAATGTGGGCGCCTTATGTGGGAGCGGGCTTGCTCGCGACAGGATCAACTCGGAAGGCCTGACACACAGAGTCGCCCGCATCGCACCCTGTTTTGTAAAGGGCCAGTAGGGCGTGTCCGTTTAATTTGCAGGACGTTTCCTGAACAACCTTTTGGGCTTGCTCTCACTCAGTTAGCTGATTAATCTCGCCCCGCCACTGATCAAGCGGCCTGGGTTTAGCAGCCAGAAATCAATAGGTGCCAACTTCGTTCATTAAACTGGAGTTACACCATGAACACATCGCTTCCACCCACAGATTGCCTCGTCGTCAACGAAAACCTCAGCTTCGAAGACGCTCAGCTCTACCTCTCCCACCTGATCCACAGCGCCTGCGCCACCGTGCTGGACTGCGGCGACCACCTGCAACCCCAAGACCGCGCCAAAATTCACGCCGTATGGCACTTGCTGGAAATGGCCAAGACCGTGATTAACGGCTCGATTGATAGCCTGCACCCGCGCCAATAACACAGCCTGCAAAGCGCCATCCACCCAATGTGGGAGCGGGCTTGCTCGCGATAGCGTGGTGTCAGCCAGCACCTCTGCCGACTGACCCTCCGCCCTCGCGAGCAAGCCCGCAGCAACAATGGCTCATGACCGCTGCAAAACCGGTGCGCACCTAACCACTCGTCGCCGATCAGCCTGATTTCAGTTAAACAGTTGAAAGCGTAGAAAAATTTTCAATAAAAGTGCTTGACGCATTCCCGTTCTACGCGAATAATGCGCGCCACTTGGCTACATAGCTCAGTTGGTTAGAGCATAGCATTCATAATGCTGGGGTCCGGGGTTCAAGTCCCTGTGTAGCCACCAAGTACCGATCCATAGATGTCTACAGCAGTCTATGAATCACCTCAAGAAGCCCGCCTAGTGCGGGCTTTCTTGTTTCTGGACGGCCAAGCTGATCCACCCGCATCCTTCACATCCTGTATGCCTCCATGTATTATAAATTGAACTGGAGGCATACACGGATGAAGCGCAGCGATATTAAACGCCGTCCTCTCTCCGATACCACACTAGGCAATCTCGCTCCTGAAACGGGTGCGTACCGCGAGCTAGACGGCTCGGGGCTGTATTTCAGAGTAAAGCCTAACGGGCAAAAATCGTGGGAGTTACGCTATAAGAAGCCAGACGGCAAATGGTCGTGGCTCGGGCTTGGCGGTTACCCAGAAGTCAGCGGCGCCCTTGCCCGGCAAAAGGCAGCCGAATTGAAATCGGATGCAGCAGAAGGCAAAAATCCATTAGCCGCCAATAAAGCTAGAAAAGCTGCGGAGGCAGCAGCAGCAAACGAAACCTTTGAAGCCTTGGCTCGCGAATGGCATACGTCTCGCTTGGGTGGCTGGGATGTCGGCACAGCGAAGAGAGTACTTGGAGCCTTGGAACGCCACGTGTTCCCCCTTTTCGGAAAACGTCCGTATGTCTCCATCATGTCGATGGAATGGATGGAGCTTTTGAGAGGACTCGAACGTCAGGGAATCTTGGAGCAGATGAGTCGTGTGAGGGCTTACTGCAAAGACATCTATGACCTGGCTCGCGTAACCGGCAGGGCGGTGAACAATCCCTTAGAGGGTGTTCATAAGTTTCTTTCATCGGGAAAGGCCGAGAACTACGCCCATGTCTCTCTGGAAGAACTTCCCGCACTTCTCAGAGCAATACGATCATACCCTCACGCCAAAGATGTTCAGCTTGGCCTCCAGTTGCTTACACTCATGGCTGTCCGCCCCAGCGAGCTTCGAGAGGCATACTGGGCTGAGTTCGACCTCGACAAACGGCTTTGGACCGTCCCCGTTGAACGCAAAGGCCGCAAAAAAGGGCGCGAACACCTTGTACCACTCTGCAAGCAGGCCTTAAGCGCTCTTAATGAGCTACGGAAAATCACGGGAGCGTACCCATTGCTATTCCCTGGTCGAAGCGATCGAACCAAGCCTCGCAGCGATACCGTTTTTCTGATGGCGCTAAGGCGCCTGGGTTACGAAGGACGACAGACTGGACATGGCTTCCGTCATATTGCAAGCACCGTACTCAACGAGCACGGCTTTCCAGCGGACCACATTGAAGCCCAGCTCAGTCACAAGCCGCCAGGTGTCCGAGGGATCTATAACAAGGCTCAGTATCTGGAACAACGTACCACAATGATGCAGTGGTACGCCGATCATCTTGACGGACTGGAAACAGGAAATACCAAAGCCGTATAAAGCTATGGCCTCTGAGTTTCTTGCCCAGCCAAGAAGGTCCACAGAGCGTCCTGATAGGCTAGCTTGGATTCGACCATTTGAGTTGCGTGATGCCACAGTTTGGTGAGCACTTATCCAAAGTGAGCTGACTGTCAGCTTTAATACTTTCACGCCGCATACGAATCAACCCTGCTGTTAATTCGTAGTAGTAGACGGTCGCAGGTGCTGAGCAACGCAGATGGTGCTCTAAAAACCATCTGGTGTGCTTTTCCTTCCAGGACCAGGGGGTCGCACAACCCCAGCGCTCACGAATCGCCTCGTGCATCCTTTCTGCTTGCCTGACGTGCCGCTGCCGCGTGGCATGCGAGCCTTTGAGCACGGGGCGCAGAAACAACGCCATGTCGAACTCGGATGTCATCGCCGACCTCCGATGTAGGCACTCACCACATCGATGCGGTTATGTCCCAATTCATGGCTGATCTGCTGTCGTGCACGCTGATCAAGCTCTCGATCTTCTCGATGAACACGACCGCCATTCACGGGTGCAAGAAAGTCAGTCAGTTGCTCATAGCGCTCACACGCGTAAGCCGCTCGCAGTTCATGAAAGCCTTTCAATCCATGCTCATGCAGAATGTCCCGCGCCGGTCGCACAACTGCCCGCATAAAGTCTTTGTAGCTTTCGTCGGGCGCCAACAAATTCCGGCTGCCATTGGGTGAGGTCGCGCTGGCCCAATCCAGGGCATCGCGGACTTGATCCGTGAACGTAATCCAGCGCGGTGCCGAGGCCCCCGATCGACCACCTTTGGTGCCATCCTGGATGTTGATCTTGCCCAGTTGCCGCGCCTCACGTTGCAGTCGGGGCAGATCGGCCAGGATCGCTTCGCGCAGTCGCATACCAGTCTCACGGGCGAGGAGCACAATGGCACTCACCCTCGATTGCTGACGATCTGACAGCGCCCACGCGATCAACTCGACCTGCGCACGGTCTTGGCCTTGCGGAGCCTCACTACGCACGCTTGAGCGCTGCAAGCCCAGCACCTTACTCGGACTCGGGATTTTGACGTACTGATCACCGCGCAGCGCGGCCATCGTTCGGCTGACGCTGGACAGGCGGTTCTGCGCGGTGGCAATACCGACGTTGCCCTGATCAACCTGCTCACGCACGTGGGCGGCGTACAGCATGAGGATCTCGCGGCCTATCTGGCGCGCGTCGTTGACCCTCGGCCCTTCATCGGATCGACACCAATGCACGAACGCCTGCCAGCGATCGCTATGGGCTTTGACGGTAGCAAAATGGCCGTCGCCAAACAGGTCTTTCAGTGCTTGCGGCCCAGCATAGCTAAGCTGGCGACCGAAGCCGAAATTGCGCCCCGCTCGCTTACCGACGCGAGCCATTTTTCTGTTCCTGATCGACTGCCGCGAGATCATGTAAAAGGGCTCGCCAGTGCGCACTTACAATCGCGAACTGAGCCCAATCAGTCGGGCGAAAACACAGCGTGTTGTCGGTGACGTAAAGATGCGCACCCTCCTCTTTCAACCATTGAATAATGGCTGTCGTAGAGGCGATAGCTTTATGGGTGGTGGCGACACTGGCGACAGCGGCGACAACCCTCGTCCTGCCTGGTTTTGAGCGTGGCGACAAAGTGGCGACAGTAGCGGCGACAAATCGCGCTTTGGGCTCCTTTTGACGCTGAGCCAGATGGTTGCGCAGCGCTTCATCAAGATTAAACATGGCGCACCTCGAAGGTGTGGCCATCGGTGATCAACCACTGATGATCAATCAACTCGACCAGCAGCTTGGCGGCATGACGGCTGCTCTTACGGGCAAAACGGGGGCCGTTGCGATTTAGTTCCCGAATACTGAAGCGCTTCCAATCTTTGACCTGTAGCCAGCGCAGCAACCGATCAGCCTCTTCCTTTATCTGGCACACCGGCTCGTGTTCGCTCAGACGCTGAATCTCGGTGAGGTAGTAGCCCATCAAGGTCGAGGCCCGCTGGATATGATCAACCTCCACGACACTGCTCTCCTCTACAACTGCTAGGATGCCGGCGATGCGCAACAGGTTGTCGGCTGCCTTTGATCCACTGGGCCGCACATTGGCCAGCTCGCCAAACTCACCCAGTTGAGCTTCGATAGCGTCATGCAGATCAATCCAGCGACGACGAGCCAATGCACTGAGGCTCAGCGTTGAAAGCAACAGAGCACCGTCAGCCGAAAGTGACCATGACTGATGAAACAGTGCCGAAAGGCGGTGGTGATATCGCTTCAGGGCAGGATCTTTGGACAAGTCGACAGACTGATAGCTACGTTGTCCGGCAAGGCTGATGGGCCAGGTCATCAGGCAGCGACCAAGGATGCCTTGCCCCTGCAGCAAAGGATCGCTGAGCAACTGCATCGCCAAGTACGGTTGCAGCATCAAGTGCAGACTCAAACGCCTGTCATAGGCCCGTAAGCTTTCCCCGGCCATAGAGCGCGCACGATCAATCGGACTGCCATCCCAGAGTGACGACAAGGTCGTGACCGCTTTCAAACGGTTATCCCGACTCATGGTGCTGCTACCGAGGAATTGTCCTCCTTCATCGCAGAACAGACCCATGCTGGGCAAGTCATGACAGAGCCCCTTGATCAGCGCCTCGATAGTCGGGTCCGTGGTGATCAACCTCGGGGCTGAAGGCTCCGCTTCGCGTGGCACCCCGTTCGCGGGCTCAGAATCGGCAGGCTTGATACGCTGCGCTTCCCGCTGTGCAACACGGTGCCGTGCAAGCTGTTCTCGGTAACGCTGCCACTGTTCACGCTCCCACTGCCGGGCAGGCAGCAATGCACATCGATCCGCCGCTGTTTTGCGGTCGCCGGACGCGGCCACCGTAATCAGGTACAGCGACAGAGGGTAATTTCTCCCGTCGAGCTGTAAACCCGCATGTCCTTGAGTGGCCAGCGCCGAGGCAGCCAACACCGATTGAGCGGCCAGTGCCTGGGGCACGCCGATCACCTCGGCCATGCGCTCGACCGCAGGTCCAAGAATCCCTCCCAATGCCTGCACCGGATAAGGCTGGGCCACAGGATTCGACTCAATCAGCGGTCGAGGTGGTTGTGGTAGTTCAAGCTTCGGAACTAACTGCTGCATGGGCCCTCTCCTCGTTCATTGCTGGTCGTCCTCACGTAGCCCCGCCACGGGTGTTGAGTGTTATCAGGGATCAAGGCCCCTGCGGCCTGTGAGGTGTTCACTGACGCGGACCGAACGGCTCCTTATGACCGGGAGCGAGGGCATGACCCCATGAATCTGGCCTCCTTGGCGCATCCGAAAATGCGGGCGGGTGAAGGCTATGCCGACTGACGAGTTCGGCACCTGGAGATCCTGGGTGGGAGAAAGCAAAGACCTGGACACCTAGTGCATGCCTGACTGTCAGTCAGGTGCAGCCCTTCCGTAGGCTGCGGCACCGGTGCCTGTATCGTTGCGGATGCCGACAAATCGGATTTGTCAGTCCGATTGTCACGAGTAGAGTTGCGGCAATGCCATGTACGACGTGGCTTGCAGCAATGGTATGAGCGCCCGTCTCTTTCCAGGGAAAAGAGACGGGCGAAGTCTGGCGCAGCGAAGTGTGCCAAGAGGTGAGGTTGCTGCAATGCAGCGAGGTAGGTCCATCGTCTGCCGCAGTAGGCAGATTGGTCGAGTAGGCATCCATCACTCCTGGGGAGTGACCGTGCGAGCCGCCGGACGCTAATCGCACTTGGGGAAGAACCACCACGCGAGTGGCGTAGCCTTAAAGGTTCTGGCTACCTGGGCAGGTGCTGTCAACGACGGCGATCCGTGCGCCAATTGTTATACCCACTCGAAAAGGCGGTCAAGCGTCACGGCCAAAGAGCTCAGAAAGTGGCGACTGTCGCCACTTTTGTCGCCATGCTCCAAGCCATGTTCCACGTGGGTTGTCGCCAGTGTCGCCGGTGTCGCCACTTCTCTAGCCATGCCCTCAAAGCAAGCCTCACTCTGATGCTGAAACTACAGGACACTCAATAGAGATGACGGGTAATTACCGATGGATAAAAGCAGGCATAGTGCTAATCAAATATGAGTCGGAGTGATGGAACGAGGTGACTTTGAAAAAAAGCGAGTGAACCCTCCGATCCGCGCGATCAAAGATCGCTTGATCGGAGGGTTTGGCGGAAAAAGCAAAATCTCAAAAGTCAAAAGAGTCAAAGCTGTTTGACTGGGCAGTGACGGATTCACACGCCGCATAATCAGCGTCTGCTGCAACCGCTGCAAAAAACCGGCTTCGAATGCATCCTATAGATCAATTACCTGGGCGATGTCACTTTCGATTCTGCGCCAGTGCGCCATTAGAGTGGTAGTTATGAGCCGTCAAGCCAACTATGCGTACAAAGAACACCGTCCTCAATCATCGGGTCGAATTCATTGCCCGAGGGCGTTCCGATATCCGAACAGCATCCAATGGAAGGCACTGCATAGTACTTATTGATCGGCTGATGAACGCGCTGAGCTGGGATACCCGACAGATATCGGAATGCCTTATCGAAAAACACGGCAGCGTCATCCAACAGCTCCATGGATAGCTGAACGTCCTGCGAAAAATTAAGCAGAATGAATATAAAGATAAATGAGCAGGCTTTGGAGTAGCCGGAACCATAAAAAATTTTGATCCAAGTAACTCTCTAGAGGAATTCTAGAATGACTCCTCAAATCCACTCCAGATACCGCCTCCACACGAGCTTATGATCAAGAGGATAGCATCAGTTACCGCATCTTTGTCACCTCCACAAATATATGAAGTGTAGCATTCAATGAATTGACTCAACAGATTGACGCAACTAGGATCCTGATTGATGCCAGCAACCATATGTTTACTGTTACTGACCCAACCCTGAGCAACCAAGTTGAGAAGGGAGGTCACATCCCCCACCATTGAACACAAGAGAATATGCGCTTTTAGTGATTCCGGCTCCTGATGAAAGTCGGTTAGCTTTGTGGTTAACGAAAACCTCAACTTTCGACTTAACCGCTCCACCCCTTGAGTACCGCCTGCATGATCTTCAAGAATGCCATTGACGCGATTCCTGATAGAAAGCGATAGCTTCTCGCCCTTTAGAATCATAGTTTCTGAGAGCGCTCTTAAAATAGCTGCATACCGTGTTTTCCAAGCGTGCGTCAATAGCTGATCAAGAAATGAAATAGATAGTACATTCAGCTCAACAGGAATCCCTTTAACCACTTCAAACTGGCGTCGCCAACGAATACTCTCATCTACTACGAAAGCGTATACGTCGACATCTGAATAGTTTCGTGCACGGTGATTGGCATACGAACCACCTAAAAACACCGAAACAAAGCGCTCATCAGCTGTCACAAAAGAGAGCGTTTCCTTGATGGCCTCGAGTGACAGTCGGCCCCGAACTGCCTCTCGTCCTATCCCGAGCATGGTACGGTTAAGAAAATCTTCAATAGCTGACCCGTTCATCATCATACCTCAATCAGCGTACTAAGAATAGCAGCCATACTCAACGCATCCACATATTCACCATCTCGATAAGCAAAGTTTTTGTGCGTACCTTCCTGCGTAAATCCATGTTTTTTATAAAGTGATATAGCCGCCTCATTATCGATAAAAACGGTCAGTTCCAAGCGTGATATATTCATCCACCTTGAAGCGGTCGTAGTTAGTTCTTTTAATATGGCGTCACCAACTCCCTGGCGATGATGGCCATCGGCGACACCCATCCAGAAGTCAGCTACATGCTGCCTACGTCCTTGGAGTCGATAGAGCATCGCACACCCTACTACCACGCCCTCCAGCTCAGCTACCAAGGACAATCCCGAAGAGGCTCTGCTCTCAACAAGCCTCTTGACATCATTCGCTGATTGGTAGGGCATGCGGAGCGTCCAATAACGAAACAAAGGCTGCTCGAAAATTTCAGCCAAAATAGGCCAGTCGCCATCGGCCATCGCGCGAATTATAATACTCATGTTATCAACTCCTCTTTAACCCCTGATCGGCTGTTCCAGAGTCGTGCATATTCTCCAACTTGAGAAAGTAACTCGACATGGGTACCAACTTCGACTACTTCCCCGCCTGCCATGACAATTATTTGCTCTGCATCCACGACGGCCTCCAACTTGTGCGTAATAATGATCCTCGTAAGAGCCTTAAAATCGCTCTTCAAGCGAGAAAAAAATAATTTTTCGTTCACCGTATCCAATGCGGATGTTGCTTCGTCAAACACTATAACCCGGGAGCCTCTAAGGTAAGCCCGGGCAATTGCTATCCGCTGCCTCTCTCCACCAGACAATTGGCCGACTCGACCTCCGGCATAAGACTCACTACCTTCAGGAAATCTCATCAAGAATATAGAGGCATATGCCGCCTCCATTGCCGAACGAACCTCCGATGCTGAGCTATCAACATTTCCGACCCAAACATTGAAAAAAACGCTTTCATCAAACAAGGTAGCGTTTTGAGGCACCCAGGTGATTAACCTCCTCAAAGACTCAGTTGAGAAACTTGAAACATTAAAACCGTTTATTAAAATTTCGCCACTGGAGGGCTTATAAAATCGCATCAATAACCGTGAGACTGTTGTTTTTCCAGAACCACTCGCCCCCACAATTGCAGTGAGCGATCCACCAGGAATTTTAAAGCTGGCGTTACTCAGAGTCAGTTGACGATTTGACTGACGAAAAGAGACCTTACGAAACTCCAAGGAGGGCGAGGATGAATCCTGAAGTTTAATATCAGGCAACGACTGCGGCTTTTTAACGAACTCCATATACTTAAACAATTTTGAAAAAAGTACTTCACCTTGCTTGACCTCTTTATAAGCAAGACTTAAGCTTTCCATGGGTTGAACTATCGAAGCCAAATAAAATATCAACAGAACCAACCCACCCGCAGTCACATCTCCGTCCTTCACTTGGATAAAGGCGATACCCAGCACCGCGGCTAGAGCTACCACAATCACAGAAATCTGAGCTACGCCATAAAACAAACGTCTTGTCGAAAACTCCGCCCATATTTTTTCCGCTCTAGCCATTTGATCATCAACGGTACTGACAACATCATTTTCTAAACTGAAGGCACCAACGGCTTCTATATTGAGCAGCGCGTCCGTCATTTTCGATCCAGCACAGGTACGATATGCCAAGGCTTTTCTCTGCAGAATTTGTAAATTTCGTGCAGACCTAAAAAACAACATAGCATATACCGAAAACGCTAAAACCATGATTAATAGGTATGCAACCCCATAAACTAGAAAAAATACGTTGAGCATCACAATAAATTGAAAAAACACAGGAATGAGAATCATAGTATAGTTACTAAAAAGCATTCGAAAACCAATCAACCCATTAGATAACTCTTCGTGAACCGATTGGGTAGTTACCGACGAGTCTAGATCTAATTTGAACGCCATGATGGCCCTGAGAACATTATCAATAAGTGTTCGCTGAATGCCCTGCTCCACTCGAATATAGAGCGCAGCCTTGTATTCTTTGAGAACTTTATCAATCCAAATTACGCATACGTAAGCACTTACCAATATAGCGGCAGACTGGTGGGAATTTTCACTTGACGTATCACCCAAGTGATCGACCGAAAACTTTAGCAACAATGGTCCGCCCACGCTTAAAAGAGCTCCAACGCCTACCAGTATCAACAAGTAAAAAAATCTAGACCTTACGTCAGAACTGATTATTTTCTTTAAAACATCGGCCTTGCGAGCAAAATTACGAACTATCGTCTTTTCGAGGATTTTCACTTTCACCTCAGCTCACCTGACCAAAAACAAACTATCATGGTGAAGCTGGCGAGCAACCTTATTACCGTCTGCGGCAGCCCCGACAGCCTGAAACAACTGACCTGTGGCGTCGCCACATACATATAAACCCGGACATAAAGTTCGCCCAAACCGATCAAGCTGAATATAGCCAGCCGAATCTAACTCGCACCCCAAGTCGCTTGCTAAGCTTAACCTCGGTACAATCCTAGACCTCAGAAACATCACATCGACATGGTGGTCTTTGCCCGACAATGAACAAACTGTAAACCCTCCTTGTGATGCAGCAATCAAATGAGAGATTTTTGAATCTTCGATCACGACACCCGCCAGCTCTAGTCGCGTCAGTTGCTGAATTGTAATAGCGCTTTCCGTAGCATTATAGAAAATGACGTCTTTAGACCACGACGCGGCTTTAATGGCATCTTCGTAACCTGACTGCCCAGCACCATAGACGGCAATCCTACTCCCCCGATATTCATAAGCGCCACAGTATAAACAGTTAAATATGCTACGTCCCCATAACGCCTGAATACCGGGTAAAGCCGGCAAAAGGTCCTGAACACCAGTAGCGAGAATCAAATATCGACATTTTATTAAAATCCCACTTGCGGTCATTAAGCAAAACAAATCTTCTTGAAATATGGCATTATTGATTGAATCCTTCATGATGGACACACCATATAATTCCAATTCGTCTTTAAAATCACTAATAGTTGCAGGAGTATGTTTCCCATCGATCCCCAGATAGGAGTACACGCGGCTCGACAATCTATTTCGTTGGTAACCCGCGTCAACCACCTTGACGGTCATCGAACTTCTACTCAGAGATAGCGCGGCAGAACACCCAGCGAAGCCACCGCCCACTACAACTACATCGAACAATTCAATCATAACGCACCCTTTCTGCGCACTGGCCAATAGCAATAGCTATTGGATTAGAGTCGGCCATTTTACTTTCCACATATTGAGAAGTTAAAACGACACCTCGCTTCAAATGAGAAAATAATTGCTGATCTGTTAGCAGCAAGTGTAGGACATGGCTCAAATCCGAGATAGCTTCGATGACCAGACAATTTTCCCCACTTATCAAAGTATCCCGATAATACGGAAGTTCTAAAAAATCTTTAGAGACAATAGGGACAATAGAAAAACACATCATTTCTCGGAGACGCCGCGACAAGTGATTCTTCACTTGAAAAGACTCCTCCACACAAATCCCGCCATCACACAACCCTAACACCTCATGTAAAAGTGCAACTGAAAGTGGTGGCAGAAAAAAGATACGCGTCATTGAATACGTCAGTGTACGCGTAAAGGCATATAGACTCTCAAGTTCCTCACGAGCCCCAGACAATATCATTACCACAGAAAAACAAACTTCTGCAGGGACCTTGTTAATTTCCTCAATCACTTCCTTGATTCTTTTTGACTGCGACACCTTCCCATAGACGCAGACTATTTTTTTTTCGTTATTAAAATCAAGTTCTACTGAAGAATTGATTATTCCCCAATCAAACCAAGTTGCTTCTTCGACGACCAAATTACGCAGCAAAATAACTAGCTGACCTAATGTCCTCACGGACGCAGGATGGTGCTTCAAGAATCGCGTACCTCGCCCATAGTGTTTTATATTTTTACGGTTCGCCCCAAGGCTCACGAGACTGTCAGTAACTACACTATTATGTGGCGTGATAATTGCGCTTGCGTTTAGCAAGTCACGTGCTACGATATTTTTCAGGTTCGGATGTTTGGCCAGACGATTTATATCAGATCCCGCATGCAACAAAACATAAGGTATGCCACTTATTGTGGAAATATAAGATGCAACGGCTCCGTAAGGAAATAAATACCACCCTACAATCAGCGAGTAACTCTGATCTTGCAGTAATTCTAGAGATTTACCTGCTAATCGCTCAAAAAACATTGAAGAGTATGGAATATGGAAAAAACCTACGAGAGGTTCAATATCAAAAAATTTCAAACCAGCACAATCTTGGACGCCTCCCCCAACTTGCCTATATCCATCTGCTACCTCTTGCCTATTGGAGAGCAAGTCCACTTGATACCCGGCTTTTGCTAGAGCCAACGAAACTTCATAGGTATTAATGCTGACCCCACCCTGCACAGGAGAGACCTTACCTATTACAAGTATCCTTTTCTGCTGCATATGACTCCCCTTTTAAGAGCAACGCCGGCAATCTGTATACCTGACAAGTTTTTGAACAGTATTTTCCTTCCAAATACCGCACTTGAACCGCTCGAAATTATATTTTTCGGGAGCTACTTCGGCTAAAAACTCAACACATATCGTCGACATCAAGGAAGCCATTAGCACTACGCCTGGGCCAAAGGCTGCTCTAGGTGGAATCTCAGTTGCCAACGTTGCAGTCACAAAGCCTTCATAATCGGGTATATGAGCCCTGTTAAACCTCGCTTGACAGATATAACAAGGTGATTTATACGGAATGCTTATAGGTCCTACCCAATTACCTCCCATAGCGATGTAAGGCACATTATTCACCAGCGATGCTTCCCCCACCCATGTGTGAAGCTGCAAACGAGGCTGGTCTCCACACAATACGACGAGATCGAAACCTTTCAATCGTTCCAGGGCGCAACTCAGACTATCAATATGAGACTCGACTGGCGTAACTTTGACCAATGGCTCATATTCTTCCAATACTCTCTTCATGACAACTACCTTAGATTGCCCTTCATCCGAATTCTTGTAGAGAATTTGCCGAGGAAGGTTATCTGCGGCCACGCAATCTCCATCGATCAAGGTAAAGTGCAAGACGCCTGATGAAGCGAGCAACTGTGTCAACATAGATCCCAGCCCCCCCATCCCTATGACACAGACTTTAGCTCGGCGCAATCTCAAAAATATATCTACTCTACTACTATTGGCTTGCTCCAAAGAGCAAAAATGCTCCAACAACCATTTGTATCTGGTCTTTTCCCGATCCGACAAAACAGACATATCAGTAGCGTGAGTTATTTTAATTATTTTTTTTGAGCAGAGCCTTTTCAACGCTTCGCGAAATGTACCCAACGCTAGTATATTATTTTCAAAACTTGCTTCCGCATCCTGTAAAGCAATCCCACCTTCCATTGCCCAAACAAGAATTTTATGCTCCACCTTGCCCGCTTCGTCATCTATTACTTCATAACTTCCGCCGGATGAGTGGTAGCACACAATTTTATGCACTGATGATTTTAAGATCCATCTATCATTCTTTGATATTTTAAATAATGCCCTTTCGTCTAGCTCCCACCCAATAAGATCACTCATTTCCTAGACTCCCGGCTCCAATTCGGAATATCCCTATACCAACGTAACATTGTCGCCTGCCCCAACACTCTACTGACCTCTTCCATGCTGTGCCTTAACAGGCTGAGATTCCCCTTAACTTCTAACTTCAACTCTCCTGATGTTTTCTTTGTTGTGGCCCGTTGCATATCGACATTCGGAGAATGATAAACTATACTTCCGAGAAAATTTTCACAGAAAAAAATATAGTCTTTCGTGAATAGTAAAAAACAGTGCCAATAACTATCAATCAGGCGCTGTTCCTCAAAGAGATATACCGTACTAGATTGTTCGTCCAACCTAGAGCAAAGCCAAAGCCACTTTTTCAAATCAACAAATAACTCTAAGGACTCCACAACCGACAATGATTCAACGACAGAAAAATAGTGCACGAGAGTTGAGTTTTCATATTCAAGCGTGGAATCCAGAGAATATAAACCATTCGCCATAATCAAGTACTCCTGTACATTACATTCGGATTTTTCCTTTTTTAAATCAGGCCACTGTACCCAGCGGCCTGATTTTATTAACTATTTGCGTTACGGTCTTCACTGCAGCAACAGGCTGAAAGGGACAGATCAGACTGCCAACGCTCCTCAGTGGACTTTAGCAGCCGTTCAATTAGTTCCTTCTGCATATCCTCTGCATTAGGCATCGGGCTCACTTCTTGATTCAAGAACGGGTGTAATTGCGTAGCCGTGTTCATAAGCATTCCTCATAGATAATAAAGTTTATCGCCACCTTAATTTAAGATAGCGTTTCCCTCTAACGAGCAAGCATAAGTAACTGTATAGACACCTCCCCCTCTAGAAACGCCACTCCTAGCAATCCAGAGTTAGAGCAGTGACTTCATAGTTAAATCCTGATCAAATAATCAGGATCAAAACTGATCATATACATATTTCGTAACACTTTAATGTCATTTCAAAGAACCTGAAATGACACTCGCGATAGGCGATGGCTCACCACTTAAACGAAAAAAAAGACGTCCAGGACGTCTTTTTTTCAGGAAATTCAAGGGTTTCAGCACAATTGGTTTCAGCAAAGGAGTATTGACTGCCGTTCGTTTGATATCCAAATGTATTCCAAGCTCGCTAGAGCTATTTTTTATTACCAAACCGATGTCGGTTTTCCGGTTTAACTCACGGAGACGGATTTCACGCATTTATGCGTCGTGCGT
Source organism: Pseudomonas sp. ICMP 460 (assembly GCF_002723595.1). NCBI lineage: Bacteria > Pseudomonadati > Pseudomonadota > Gammaproteobacteria > Pseudomonadales > Pseudomonadaceae > Pseudomonas > Pseudomonas sp. ICMP 460. The sequence continues at coordinate 57,519 of NZ_LKBR01000004.1, read as the reverse complement.
CGTGCGTCGTGGGAAATAGGGAACCAATCCAACACCAACAGCAAACCAGATTTTCCAGTATATCGGGCTAGTAATGTCAGTAAGATGCAATGGATGGCATGTTTTTTGGTGGCACCGTCTGGGGTGTGAAACGTCGGTTTGTGGAGACGGACGGCATCATGCCAAGCTCAGGTATGAGGGGAGCATTCGTTTATGCCCCGGCAGTATGTATGCCTATGTGTATGCCTAATCGATTTAAAAACTAAAAAATATATTAAATACATTAAGTCACGGTTTTGGTTCAAATGACTGTGTAGCCACCAAGTACCGATCCATAGATGTCTACAGCATTCTATGAATCACAAGAAGCCCGCCTCGTGCGGGCTTTCTTGTTTCTGGCTGTTCACCTCTGTCTACCCCTATCCTTCCCCACCGTGTACGCCCACGTATAGAAGTGCTCCTGTTGCGTGGGTATTGGGGGAAGTGCAGGCGCTCAATGGATGCTCGGCGATGGTAGCTAATTGCTACATTTGCCGTCCAACGCAACCGATTGGAGGGCAGCAATCGGCCAGATGCGGCCGTCGAGACTCTACGGAACCAGCTGCGCTTCAACGCGCCCTGCCTGGCGTACATAAAAAAGCGGCTTACCTCTCGGTAAGCCGCTTTTTAGTCAAGGGTGTGCATCTGGTCACCAGGCGTATTTAACGCTGGTTAGCAGCGTACGCCGCATCCCTGGGTAGCACTCATAAGAATCGTCACAGGTGGCCACATACTCGGTGTCTAGCAGGTTTTGTGCATTGACCGAGACGGTCACGTGTTTGTTGATCGGGTAGCTGGCGCCCGCATCGAACAGCGTGTAGTTGTCGATGTGGTAAGTATTGTCGTTGTCGCCATACAGCACGCCGGTGTAGCGGGCACCGCCGCCCAGGCTCAGGCCTTTGAGAGTGCTGTCGCTGAAGGTGTAGTTCAACCAGGTGGACGCCATGTGCCTGGGCACGTTGGCCGGGCGTTTGCCTTCGTCGCCGCGATTGCTCTTAGTGATTTCGGCGTGGGTGTAGGTGTAGGACGCGATCAGATCCCAGTGCTGATCCAGCCGTGCCTTGATCTCGGCTTCGATGCCGCGCGATTGTTGTTCGCCCGACGCAACGGTGAAGCCGGTATTCACGCCGCCGACGATTTCCGTCGTCAGCACGTTAGTCTTGGTCAGGTCGTAAGCGGCCAGCGTCATCAGGATGGCGTCGGTGGGCTGGTACTTCACACCCACTTCCCATTGATGCGCCATGCTTGGGTCGAACGCACTGCCGTTGCGGTCCGTGCCGGTGTTGGGGGTGAACGACTCGGCGTAGCTGACGTAGGGGGCCAGGCCGAACTCGGTGAGATAGGTCAGGCCCAGGCGGCCGGTGAAGGCATTGTCTTTCTGATTGGAGGAGGCGCCGACATGGTTGTCCAAGGCGTTGCGAACATAGTCATAGCGCCCGCCGGCCGTGACTATCCAGTGGTCGTCGAACTTGATCTGGTCTTGAATATAACCGCCAACCTGTTCGATGGTCTGATCGTAATCAATCGAGCTCAGGCTGTTTGCGACGTTGGGACGAGCGATCGCCAGGCCATACTGTGGCGCGTTAAGGTTCAGGCCCGGCGCTTGGGTGCGCCAGCGCGAGATACTGGCGTCTTGCCAAGTGTAGTCGACGCCCATCAACAGGGTGTGGCTGAGCGGGCCGGTGGTGAAGTCGGCCTGCAATTGGTTGTCCAGGTTGAACGTGTCCATGTGCTGGTCGAAGCGGTCGGCGATTCGCGTCACGTTGCCGGTGTTGGTGTCGACGGCGGTAGGCAGCAGATTCTGGAAGATCAGGTCGACCTGCCCGTAACGGGCGTTCTGGCGGAACTCCCAGGTGTCGTCCAGCCGATGGCGGAACTCATAGCCCAGGCTGAATTGTTCCTGGTCCAAATGGTTGAAGCTGTGATCGCCCATCAGCGTGTTGGTGGTGTGGCCGTTCGGCGTGCTGTATGCGAACAGCGAACCGCCGTTCGAATCGCGCATGAAGTCACTGAGCAGGGTCAGGCTGGTGTCTTCATCCGGCGCCCAAGTGAGGGACGGCGCGATGTACAAGCGGTCGTCTTTCAGCGCGTGGCCGTCCGCATAATCCACCTGAGTATCGGCGTCTCGGGCCAGGCCGACCACCCGGTAGAGCAGGTGTTGATCGTCACTCAGCACACCGCCGATATCAAACTGGCCTTGCAGGCGGTCATGATTGCCGCCGGTCAACTGCACTTCGTTGACGTGATTGGCCTCGGGTTTCTTGCTGACCCGGTTGACGATGCCGCCCGCATCCCCTTGGCCGAACAGGCTGGAGGCCGGGCCTCGTACGACGTCTATGCGGTCCAGTGAGTAGGGTTCGCTGCGGAAAAATGCGTAGCTGTTGTTTTGCTGGCGCAGCCCATTGAGGTAGTCACTGCTGGCCTGGCCGTTGAAGCCGCGAATGTACAACCAGTCAAAACCCTTGGGGTCCAGGCCGAAGGCTTCCACCTTGACACCGGGGACGTAGCGCAAAGCGTCGGTGACAGTCTGCGCGCCCTGGGCCTGCATTTGCTGGCGGGTTATCACCGAGATCGATTGTGGGATTTCGATGATCGGTGTATCGGTCTTGGTACCTGCGCTGCTGCGGGTGGCCACGTAACCCTCCACTGGGCCGGCGGCGGGCTCAACCGATTTGCCGGTGATGCTTGTGGGGTCTAATTGCAACGTTGCGTCGACGACAGGGATCAGCGAGTAGCTACCGTTACTCAGCAGCACGCCCTGCAATTTGCTGCCGGCCAGCAACTGGCGCAAGCCTGAGTCCACCGTGTAGGCACCGTGCAGACCAGGCGAGCGTTGCCCTTGCGCCTGGGCAGGGTCGAACGAAATATTGACCCCCGCCGTGGCTGCAAACTGCGCCAGTGCAGTGTTGACCGAGCCGGAAGGGATATCGAACTGGCGGGTCGCGGCCGTCTGCGCCCAGGCGGGCGCGGCAACCATGATTGAGGTCAGCGGGGCCCCCAGGGCCATGCCGAGCAGCGTGCAGCGCACGATGCGAGCCAGTGAAGGCGGTCGTTGAGTGGTTGGCTTGCGTACGGACATACCGTTTCCTTTCGCCCAGTGGCAGTAGAGTGAGAGCGGCGTCTGATGCGCCTCTATCTACCAAGTCGAATGAGAACTTGAATCAACAACCCCTGGCGGGCATTTATTTTCTGGCGCTTGTTCAGACCGACTCCACACGCGTCCAATAGCGACTGAATTGGCGGATGCGCACAGGCAGGGTAAAGGACAGGTTTTCCAGGATCATATCGATATTGTTCAAATGAAACGCCCCCGAGATACGCAGCGCCGCGACCTGCGCCTGGCAGCCCAGGTGCCCGGGACGGTAGCGTTGGAGTTCAAGGATCAAATCCTCCAGGCGCCAGTTGTTGACCACCAACATGCCGTGAGTCCAGGCATCGGCGTCGGGGCTCGCAGGCTGCACATTACCCACTTGGCCCTGGCTGAACCACACCTGCTGGCCCGCCTCCACCCGCACTGACGGCGTGTGGGTTGCGCTGCGCACTTCGACGGCATGTTCAAGCACACAGACCCGGGTTTGAACGTCTTCGCAACGCACGATAAAGCGTGTACCCAGCGCGCGGATACTGCCTTCGCGAGTGTGCACCACAAAGGGCCGAGCCTGGGTATCACGCGCGGTTTCTACAAGGATTTCCCCGCTAAGCAATTGCAGCTCGCGAAGGCTTGGGCTGAAGTGAATATTCATCGCGGTGGCGGTATTGAGGCGCACCTGGCTGCCATCTTCAAGTCTCAGGCTTTTGCTTTCACCTGTGACGGTGCGCTGGTCTGCCACCAGTGACGGCAGTGCAGTGTTGCGCCAGGCCAACGTGCCGGCACCACCGGCCGCAAGCAATAGCGACAGTACCTTGAGCACTTCACGCCGCTTGACCCGTGCGCTGTTGAGCGTTGGCCGAGCGATGCCGGGGCCGACCCGATCAAAGCGTTCCTGCAGTTGGATCAGCCGTTCCCAGGCCTGACGATGCCCAGGCGCACCCTCAAGCCAGCGCCGATGCGCCTCCTGCGTGGCTTCATCGGCGTCATCACATCGCAAGTCGACGTACCAGCGAGCGGCGGCTTCAAGGGTCGCATGATCCAGTGCCACGCCTTACTCCTCAGTGGCCAGCAGGCAGTGCATCAACGCGCGCACCGCGTGTTTCTTGACGGTGTTAACCGATACGTGCAGCTGTCGGCCGATCTCCACATAGCTCAAGCCATCCAGCTGGGCCATCAGGAAAATCTGCCGGGTGCGAGCCCCCAGGCCATTCAAGATCCGGTCGATCTCCAGCAAGGTTTCAATGATCAGAAAGCGTGCTTCCGGCGAGATATCCAGCGCTTCGGGTCGGGATGCCAGGGTTTCCAAATACGCCTGTTCCACCGTCCGGCGCCGCAGCATATCGATCATCAGGCTGCGCGCGATGGTGCTCAAATACGCACGCGGCTCACGCAGTTCAGGCGCCTTGCGTTGGGTCAGTACCCGCATGAAGGTATCTTGAGCCATGTCCGCAGCGTAATCGACACAGCCCAGGCGTTTTCGCAGCCAGCCACACAGCCAGCGATGATGATCGGCGTAAAGGGTGTGTACGGCCTGTTGGTACGGGCGGTCGACGGAGGACATGGCTCAAACCTGAAGAGGTTTATATGATAATCAATCTCATTTTCGTGTGTACTGGATGATTTTGCAAGACTGGAAAGCGGGCCGGCTTCGCCGCGCTTGGGTTGATATGACCGCCCATACGTATCGAATCTCACCCCCACTTCAACGAAGACGCCACCAATAAATCCCGCGTATACGGATGCTGCGGCGCGTCGAACAACTGCTCGGTACTCCCCGCTTCCACTACCACGCCGTCCTTGATCACGATCAAATCATGGGCAAGGGCGCGTACCACGGCGAGGTCGTGGCTGATGAACAGATAGGTCAGGCCGTGTTCTTCCTGCAAGCGGCGCAGCAGTGCTACCACTTGTTTTTGCACGGTGCGGTCGAGGGCTGAGGTGGGTTCGTCGAGCAGGATCAGTTCGGGTTTGATCACCAACGCGCGGGCGATGGCGATGCGTTGGCGCTGGCCACCGGAAAACTCGTGGGGGAAGCGGTGTCGGGTCTTGGGGTCGAGGCCGACATCCTGCAACACGGCAATCACTTCAGCTTCGCGCTGCGCCGCGTCGAGGTCGGTGTGCACGCGCAAGCCTTCCTCAATGATGTGTTGCACGCTCATGCGCGGGCTGAGGCTGCCAAAGGGATCCTGAAACACCACTTGCAGTTGCCGGCGCCACGGGCGCAGTGCCTTGCCCTTGAGTTCGTCGAGGGCGTGCCCCTTGAAGCGGATGCTGCCTTGAGCATCGATCAAGCGCAGGATCGCCTGGCCCAGGGTCGATTTGCCCGAACCGGACTCGCCGACAATCCCCAGGGTTTTGCCACGTTGCAGGCGCAGGTCGATACCGTCTACGGCTTTAATCGGCGGCTGGCGGCGCAGCAAATTGCCTTGGGCGAACCACACCCGCAGGTCATCGACTTCCAGCAGGTTGGCGGTTGGGGCACGGCTGACCGCGTGGCCCTCGGGCTCGGCGTGCAGCAGTTGCTGGCTGTAGGCGTGCTGCGGCGCGGCGAACAGTGCATCGCAACTGGCCTGCTCGACGATTTTACCGGCGTGCATCACCGCCACACGCTGGGCGATGCTGCGCACCACGTTGAGGTCGTGGCTGATCAGCAGCAGCGCCATGCCCAGCCGTTGTTGCACGTCTTTGAGCAGCGTGAGGATGCGCCGCTGCACGGTCACGTCGAGCGCGGTGGTCGGCTCATCGGCGATCAGCAGCAATGGTTCGCAGGCCAGCGCCATGGCGATCATCACGCGCTGGCGCTGCCCACCGGAGAGCTGATGCGGGTAAGCATTCAGGCGCTGGCGCGGCTGTTGAATACCCACCAGTTCGAGCAGTTCCAGCACCCGCTCACGCGCCGCCGCGCCGCCGAGGCCTTTGTGCAATAGCAGGGTTTCGCCCAATTGGCGCTCCACGGTGTACAGCGGGTTGAGCGAGGTCATCGGCTCCTGGAAGATCATTGCGATACGGTCGCCGCGAATCTGGCGCAGACGTTCCGGTCGGGCGCCGAGCAGTTCTTCACCCTGATAGCGAATGCTGCCACGCGTCTGGGTGATATGCGCCGGCAACAGTTGCAGGATCGAATGGGCCGTCACCGATTTACCCGAGCCCGACTCCCCGACCAGCGCCAGGCACTCACCCGCCTGAATATCCAGGTCAATGCCGCGCACGGCTTTATGCCCTTCGAAGGCCACTTGCAAGTTACGGATTTGAATCAGTGCATCGCTCACACACAGGCTCGCTTATCAGGATCGAGGGTCGAAGGCGTCGCGGCAGGCTTCGCCGATAAACACCAGCAGGGACAGGATCAGCGCCAAGGTAAAAAACGCCGTCAACGCCAGCCATGGGGCTTGCAGATTGTTTTTGCCCTGGCCGATCAACTCGCCCAGCGATGCAGTACCGGTGGGCATGCCAAAGCCGAGAAAGTCCAACGCCGTGAGGGTCGATATTGCCCCGGTCAGGATGAACGGCAGGTAGGTCAAGGTGGACGTGAGCGCATTCGGCAGGATGTGGCGCAGCATCACCTGGAAGTCGCCCACGCCCAGTGCGCGCGCGGCTTTCACATACTCCAGGTTGCGCCCGCGCAAGAACTCGGCGCGCACCACATCCACCAGAGTCAGCCAGGAAAACAGCGCCATGATCCCCAACAGCCACCAGAAACTCGGCTCGACAAAACCGGAGAGGATGATCAACAGATACAACACCGGCAGCCCCGACCAAATCTCGATCAAGCGTTGCCCCAGCAGGTCGATCCAGCCGGCGTAATAACCTTGCAAGGCACCGGCAGCGATGCCGATCAGCGTGCTCACCACGGTCAACGCCAAGGCGAACAACAACGACACCCGAGTGCCATAAATAACCCGCGCCAACACGTCCCGAGCCTGGTCATCGGTGCCCAGCCAGTCCTGCGCGGAGGGCGGCGAAGGCGACGGCGTTGCGAGGTCGTAATTGACTGTGTCATAACTGAATGGAATCGGCGCGAACAGCAGCCAGCCGCCCTGCCCTTCGATCAGTTCACGCACGTAAGGGTCGCGGTAATCCGGCTGAAACGGCAGCGTGCCGCCAAAGTCTTGCTCGGTGTAGCGCTCGAAGGCCGGCAAATACAGCGCGTGCTGATAAGACACCAGCAGCGGTTTGTCGTTGGCCACCAGTTCACCGCCAAGGCACAGCGCAAACAGCACGACAAATATCCACAGCGACCACCAGCCGCGACGGTTACGCTTGAAGTGCAGCCAACGCCGCCGAGTGAGGGGAGAAAAAACCTGCATCAATGCGACCTCCCGGCAAAGTCCAGGCGCGGGTCGAGCAGCCGGTAGCAAAGGTCGCCCAGCAGCTTGATCACCAGCCCGACCACCGTGAAGATAAACAGCGTGCCGAACACCACCGGGTAGTCGCGCGCCACCGCCGCCTCGTAACTCAATCGCCCCAACCCATCGAGGGAAAAAATCACCTCGATCAGCAGCGAGCCACCGAACAACATTGTGATCAGGGCTTGCGGCAAGCCGACCACAATCAACAGCATTGCATTGCGTAACACATGCTTGTACAGCACCTGCTTTTCACTGAAGCCCTTGGCTCGCGCGGTGACCACGTACTGGCGGCTCATCTCGTCGAGAAAGCTGTTTTTGGTGAGGATGGTCAACGTGGCAAACCCGCCGATCACCAGCGCCAGCACCGGTAGCACCAAGTGCCAGAAGTAATCCACCACCTTGCCCGCCCACGACAGCGCGGCGAAGTTTTCCGAGACCAGCCCGCGCACCGGAAACCAGTTGAGCAGGCTGCCGCCGCCAAACACCACGATCAGCAGCAACGCGAATAAAAATGCCGGCATCGCATGCCCGATGATGATCGCCGCACTGCTCCACACATCAAAGCGGCTGCCGTGGCGCACCGCCTTGCGAATGCCCAGCGGAATCGACACCAGGTAACTCAACAATGTGGCCCAAAAACCCAAAGACAAGGTGACCGGCAGCTTCTCCAGGATCAGGTCGGTGACCTTGGCGCCGCGAAAAAAACTGTCGCCGAAATCCAGCCGCGCGTAACTGCTGAGCATCAGCCACAGGCGTGCGCCCAATGGTTTGTCAAAGCCATACTGGCGCTCGATATCAGCCACCAGCGCCGGGTCCAGACCGCGCATCGTGCGCGGTTGATTGCCGACGTTTTCCACACTGCCACCCGCTGCCGACGCCTGGCCGCCAATGCCTTGCAAGCGCGCGATGGCTTGCTCCACCGGCCCGCCGGGCGCGGCCTGCACGATAAAAAAATTCACCAACAAGATGCACAGCAAGGTCGGCACGATCAGCAGCAAACGGCGCGCGCTATAGGCCAGCATGTTGGCGCTCCTCGTTGTGTTGGCGCATCTGCGCGGCGGTCAGCGCGGTCGGGCTGACTTCCCACCAGGTATCAATACCCACGTCGTTCAACGGCGCGGTGTGCGGGCGGCCGAAGCGGTTCCACCACACCGATGAAGAGCCCGGCGGGTAGTAGTTGGGAATCCAGTAAAAGCCCCATTGCAGCACACGGTCCAAGGCATGCGCGTAACGCAGCATGCTCGGCCGGTCGTTGGCGCGCACCAGGCCATCAATCAACGCATCGACCGCCGGGTTGCGCAACACCATGTAGTTGTTGGAGCCCGGATCATCAGCACTTTGCGAGCCGAAATAGTTGCTCAGCTCACGCCCCGGCGAAGGGCTGACCGGATAGCCGTTGACGATCATGTCGTAATCGCGCGCACGCACGCGGTTGGCGTACTGCGCCGAATCGATCATGCGGATATGAAAGCCGATGCCGATCTGCGCCAGGTTGCGCTTGAAGGGCAACAGCAAGCGCTCGAAGCCTTTTTGATTACTCAGGAAAGTGAACTGCAACGGCACGCCTTGGGCGTTCACCAACTGGTCGCCTTTAGGCGTCCAACCAGCCGCCTCCAGCAGCTTCAAGGCCTGCGCCTGATGTGGGCGGATGCGCCCGCTGCCGTCGGTGTGCGGCGGCTGGTAAACACGTTCGAACACTTCATCGGGGATTTGCCCGCGCCAGGGTTCGAGGAGCTTCAGTTCCTCGGCATCCGGCAGTTGGCTGGCCGCCAGTTCGCTGCGCGAAAAGAAGCTGCGCTGGCGGATGTACAGGCCATGCATCATCTGCCGATTGCTCCAGTCGAAATCCCACAGCAGGCTCAGTGCCTCACGCACACGGCGATCCTGAAACTGCGGTTTTTGCAGGTTGAACACAAAGCCCTGAGTACCCTGCACCGCGTTGGGCGCCAGGTGTTCGCGTTGCAGGCGACCATCGCGCAAGGCGTCGCCGTCGTAGCCGACGGTGTAACTGGTGGCCGAAAACTCGCGATTAAAGTCATAACCCTGAGCCCGCAAAATCTGGCGGGCCACGTCGGTGTCGCCAAAAAACTCCAGGCGCACGCTGTCGAAGTTGTACAAGCCTTGATTGATCGGCAAACCGTTGCCCCACCAGTCCTTGACCCGCTCAAAGGTCACGCTGCGGCCGTTGTCCAGCGCACTGATGCGATACGGGCCGCTGCCCAGCGGCGCTTCAAAGCCACCACCGTTGGCGAATTTGCGCGTTTGCCACCAATGCTGCGGCAGCACCGGCAGTGACGCGAGGTCCAGCGGCAAGGTGCGGTCTGCAGTGCTTTTGAAGGTAAAGCGCACTTGGCTTGGCGACTCGATCAGCACTTGATCGACATCGGCAAAGCGCTGCCGATACACCAGGCTGCCTTGGCTGCGCAGCAGGTTGAAGGTGTAGGCCACGTCTTGCGCGGTGATCTGTGTGCCGTCGGCGAAGCGCGCCTTGGGGTTGAGGTAAAAACGCAGCCACGAATGGTCATCCGCCAGCTCCATGCTTTGCGCGACCAGCCCGTAGACAGTGTAAGGCTCATCCTGTGAGCGATAGGCCAACGGGCTGTAAAGCCAGCCCTGAATCTGGGTGACGCCGGTGCCTTTGTCGACATACGGAATCAGGTGGTCGAACGCCCCGTCCTCCATCGACGCGCGCCGAAAACTGCCGCCCTTGGGCGCCTGCGGGTTGACGTAATTCAGGTGTTTGAAACTCGCGGGGTACTTGGGCGCTTCGCCGTACACCGTAAGTGCATGAACCGGCTGGGCCAACAGCGACGGAGCCCACAGGCTCAGTAACAGCGCGCATACCGTTGGACGAAACAGAATCACAAACGCAGCTCCTCGCACGCCTGGCCGACACCGGTGCGGGCGCCGGCCATGGCCTGGTCAAAAATTGTAGGAAACCCGGCTGTACAGGGTGCGGCCGAAGGGGTCGGAGTAACGCGGGTCGTAACCGCTCTGGAACGTCGAGGTCTGGTTGCTGAACGGCGGTTCCTTGTCGAACAGGTTTTGTACGCCCACCGTGACCTGCGCAGTGTCGCGCCACGTGTAGGTACCGGCCAGGTCCCACACACTCCAGGCGCCGACCTTGTCGTGGTACGCGCGGTTGTAGTCGTTGTAGCCGCTGGTGTAACGGTTGGTCAGCGTGGCGCCGAGCGGGCCTTGGTTCCAGGTGCCGTTCCAGCTATGACGCCAGCGGGCCACGGCGCCGGCCGAGGCGAAGTCGCCGCCACGATAATCGCCGGCTTTGTCGATGTAAGCGCCTTTGAGCTGCTGCTGGTACTCGTAGCGGTCGACGTAGGTGCCCTGCAGGTTGGTGCCGAACTGGCCCAATCTGGATTCCGGGAAGCGGTAGTCGAAGCTCACATCTACGCCATTGGTGCGGACCTTGCCGAGGTTGGCGAGCCCGGTAACGATGTGGTCGATCGAGCCATCGGCCTTGCGCACGATGCGCTCGGGGTACAGGTCGGGCTGTTCAAACACCGCCGACTCGGGGAATTCAGCGATCTGGTTGGCGATCTTGATCCACCAGAAATCCAGGCCCAGCGACAAGTTGGTGATCGGCTGGTAAACAAACCCCAACGTCACGTTGCGCGCGGTCTCGGGGTTGAGGTCCGGGTTACCGCCATTACGGCTGAAAAACTGTTGCGCGCAATCGCGGTTGGCCAGGCCGCCATTGCTCGGCGAGCCACCGGCGCACAGGCGCGGGTCGTTGTAGTTGGCCACGGTGAAGGTGGTCGCGGTGGGGTTGTACAGCTCGTACAGGGACGGCGCACGGAAGCCTTCGCTGTAGGCGCCGCGCACCACCAGCTCGCGGAAAGGCTGAAAGCGGAACGAATATTTCGGGTTGGTGGTGCTGCCAAAATCGCTGTACTTGTCGTGCCGCACCGCCGCCGACAGCTCCAGGCTCTCAAGCACCGGCACGTTGACTTCGGCGTATTGCGCCGACACCGAACGGTCGCCGGCCACGCTGGCGGCCGGGTCGATGCCGAGGCTTTGCACGTTGGTGGCGAAGTCTTCGAAGTCCTGGTGGAAGTCTTCCTTGCGGTACTCGCCGCCGAGTGCCAAAGCCGACGGGCCTGCGCCGAACCAGTCGCCAATGTCGCGGCTGACGCGCCCATCAAGGCTTTTGACGCGGCCGACGCCGGTGGCGTAATCGCCGTCCACCGCATTCGCCGCCAGCAACGCGGCGCCGGCGGGGGCCTGCGCGCCGAACGGGTTGATCACGCCGCTGTTGATGCCGCTGGTCACCGCACGGTCATCCACGTAGCCGCTCTGGATCGCGTTGGTGACCTTGTTCTGGTTGTACGCGGCGCCAACGTTGTAATCCCAGCCGGCCAGCGTGCCTTCGAAGGTCAACAGCAGGCGCTGGCCGACGTTATCGTCTTCGTGGCGACGCGGGCCTACTTCGCTTTCGCGCCAGTTGGCGTCCACCGGCTGGGTCGGGTCCAGCGCAAAGGTGGTCGGGCCTGGGGTGATGCCGTTGCCGGGGTAGAACGGCGTGCCGGGTTGTACTTGCAGGCCTTGCAGCAAACCAGGGCCAATCTGGGTGCGGTTCTGGTTACGCGCCCAGAAATATTCAAGGCTCACCGAATGCTCATCGGCCAATTTGCCGGTGGCCTTGCCGAAAAACGAGGTCTTCTCGGTTTCCGGCACCAAGTCCAGGTAACTCCACAGCGATTGCCTGCAGATGCCACTGCGCGAAATCAGGCCAGGCGCGTTGCAACCGCTCGCCGCCAATGGGTTGCTGGCGTTCGAGCCCTGGCTGTAGTTGGCCGGTGAGGCGATGCCCGAGGAATAATCCAGGCCGCGGCCCGGTTGGTAGTTGTAGGTGTAGTCGCGGTCACGCGCCTTGAGGCTTTGCTGCTTGTCGTGGCTGACCACGCCGAACACGTTAAAGCGGTCTGCCTCCAGATCACCAAAGCCCCAACTGCCGCTGAAGTTGCTGGTGTCGCCGCCGCCAGCAGCCGTCGGTGAACTGCCACCCGCCGTGAGTTGGCCCTCGGTCACGCTTTTTTTGGTGATGAAGTTGATCACGCCGCCGATGGCGTCTGTGCCGTACAGCGCCGACGCGCCATCGCGCAGCACTTCAACGCGGTCAATGGCGGCAAACGGGATGGTATTGAGGTCGACGCCCGAGCCGTTGATGGCGGTGGTCGCGTTGTTGCTCAAGCGCCGGCCATTGAGCAGCACTAGGGTTTTATTCGGGCCGATACCGCGCAAATCCGCAAACGACGCGCCGCCACTGCTGGAGCCGACCGAACGGCCGGAGCCTACCGAGGACTGGTTGGCGGAGATGCGGTTGATCAATTGTTCGGTGCTGGTCACGCCCTGTTTTTTCAGCTCTTCGGTGCGCAGGATGGTCACCGGCACCGCCGTCTCGGCATCCACCCGGCGGATCGCGCTGCCGGTGACTTCGATACGTTGCAGTTGCGGGATCACCGAGGGCGTTTCGACACCGGCCTGAGTGCTTGATTGAGCGCTGGGTTGGCGCGGCGCGGCGCTCACCACGATGCCGCTGGCGCCTTCGTTGTCGCGCAGGTCGGTGCCCTGCAAGGCGATCTGCAACGCCTCACCGGCGCTTAATTCGCCCTTGATAGCGGGGGCATTCAAACCGTCGACTAATGACTGGTCAAACGAAATGCGCTTGCCGCTTTGCTGCGAAATGCTCAGTAGCGTTTGGTCGAGGGCGCCGGCGGGAATATCCAGCGGGCTGGCCGCAACCGAACCGGTGGCAACCGTCGCGGCAAGCGTGAGTAAAAATCGGGTGGGTCTGGCATTCATCATGGCGTCGAGGGCTCCCTGTCCTTTTGTCTGGGTATGCAGGGTTGTGCGCCGATAGCGGATTTTTTATAGGGCGGCAGTTAGACCGATAACGCATGTCCTTATGCGTTGTTTAACAATCACTTGCCGAAGTGGTAACTCACGTCCAGCCAGACCTGGCGGCCATACGGGTCATAGTTGCCGGTGGGGTAGTAAGGCCAGCCGGCGGAGTCGTCGTGCTTGACCTGGTTGAGCAGGTTGTTGACGGTCAGGCCGACGCTGGCTTGCTCATTCACACGGTAGCGCGCGCTGGCATTGAAGGTGGTCCAGGGCGACAGGCGCCCGTCGCCGGCGCCATTGGTGACGCTGCCGTAGCGAATGCCGGTGAGGGTGGTGGTGAGGCGCTGGTAATCCCACGTCAGGCTGGCGTTGACCTTGCTGCGCCAGTCGTGATTGTTGGTGCTGGTGCGCAGGTCCTGGGTTTGCGCGTCGTCCGACTCCTTGAGGTAATGCGACAGCACCAGGCTGTAGCCGAGGGCCGAACTAAAGGCGCCGTATGGGCCGGCGCCCCAGCGGATATTGCTCTTCAAGTCGAGGCCGCTGACCCGTTCGCTGGCGGCGTTGATCGCATTGATTTGCACACGTTGCAGCACGTTCGGGTCGACCGCCGCATTGCTCGCGTTACGCTGGATGCGCGCCAGCACGTCGTCGCAGGTCGCCGCGTCGAGTTGGCCGTTGCGGCATTGGTTTTCCTGTTGCAGCAGGCGGTTAATATCGACAGTGGTGAGCAGGTCCTTGATCTCGACACGCCAGAAGTCCGCAGAGAAATCAAACTGACGCGAAGGCGACCAGACAAACCCATAGGTCCAGGATTTGCCGCGCTCGGACGCAAGGTCAGCATTGCCGCTTTGGGTGTAATCGACCCGCCCCCGATCACAGGCGCCTGCCACGCCTTTGCTGCAACCGTAATAGTCGATCTGGTCAGGCGTGTAGCCGTTGGTATTCGCCTGGTAGAGGTAATTCAGGTCCGGCGCACGGAAGCTGGTGCCGTAACTGCCGCGCAGCAACAAGCTGCTGACCGGGCGCCATTCCAGGGCCAGGTTGTAGGTTTTCTGCTGCTCGGTGCGGCCGCTGAATTTATATTGGTCCCAGCGCCCGGCGGCAGATGCGAGCAGTGTGTCGGTCAGCGGAATGCTGAACTCGCCGCCCGCCGCATAACGGTCGCGCGAACCGCCGGAGTTGGACGCCGGCGTGGTGTTGTAGAAGGTGCCGTCATTGAGCTGGTCATCGACGTCAACGCTGTAGGACTGGCGCCCCACTTCGGTCACCCCGGCAAATGACACCGGCCCCGCCGGCAGCTCGAACAGGTCACCGTTGATATTCGCGCTGAAGGTTTGCGACACCGACTTGCTCTTTTGCACCAGGTTGCCGCGGAACGCCCGCCACTCGTCCTCGGTCAGCGGCCGGTCCAGCCGCGAAGGGTCCGGCGCGTACACCGGGTGCCCGTCCTGGGTGCCCAGTTGCGGGCCGAGGAAGTAATCGCGAATACCGCTGAGCGGGGTGTAGCGGGTGTTCCGGGTGCTGGTGTATTCCGAGCGATTGGCCGCCAACTGATAACCCCAGCCGCTGTCGCCAATCTTGTCTTCCAGGCCCAGGCTGCCGGTCCAGGAGATTTCACGCCATTTGCTGTTGTTGCTGGTCTTGCCGCCAATTTCTTCGCTGGCGAAATTGCGCGACCAGCGCTCCAGGTTGCCGGTGCTCTGGTTGATGAAGTCCGGCGAGGTAAAGCTGGGGCCGCGCGTGTTGTTCTGGGTGTGATCGAAGCCGAACATCAGGTCGGCAAACACGTTGCCGGTATCGCTGAAGTGCCAGGTGCCACGGGTGTAGCCGTCGTAGTTTTCTTTTTGCGCCTGCACGGTCCAGTAATCGTTGTAGTACTGGTTAGTGGTGCAACGGCGGCCACTGCCACCGAGCGTGCCGTTGTAGATACCGCCATAAGCAGCGCAGCCGGGGCCGAGGTATTCGCCGCTGTCGAGTTGCGCCGGTAGCCGACGTCCTTGGCCGGGCCGTCGTTCATAAAGCCGCGCTGGTCGGCCCAGATCGGCTGGCGGTTGGTCAGCTCCAGGCCGAACACGCCGTCGAAGTCGCCCCAGCTTTCGCCGCCGCTGATCTGCAAACGCTGGTTGTCACCGCCACCGCGCTCGGTGCCACCGCCGCGCAGGTTGACGTCGACGCCGCTGATTTTGTCTTTGAGAATAATGTTCACCACCCCGGCAATCGCATCCGAGCCATACACCGCCGACGCGCCGCTGCTGAGGATCTCGATGCGTTCGATCATCACCGACGGGATATTCGCAAGGTTGGTGAAGTTCACGCTGCCATCGTAAGCCGTGGGGTAATCGGCGACGCGCCGGCCGTTGATCAACACCAGCGTGTGATTCGGCCCCAGGCCGCGCAGGTTGAGGGCGCTGGCGGCGGGCTGGAAGGTGTTGCCGTAGTCTTCGCCCTGCGTCATGCCGGTGTTTTGGGTTTGCGAGGCGACCGCGTCGTACACGTTTTTGTAGCCACGGTTAGCGATCTCCTCTGCGCTGATCACCGTGACCGGCGACGGCCCCTCAACCTGCGCACGGGCGATGCGCGAGCCCGTGACCACGACCTTCTGCAACGCTACGTCGCCCGGCACCTTGGCTGCCGACAGCGGTTTTACCGGCACCACCGTGGCGCGCCGCACCACCCAGCCGCCTTCGCTCGGCAGCGCTTCCAGGCCAGAGCCGTGCAGCGCCTGCTGCAAGGCTTGCTCGGTGGACAAGCGCCCGCGCACCGCTGCGCTGTTGAGCCCCTGCACAAGGTCTTGCTGGAACGAAATACTCAAGCCGCTCTGCCGGGAAATACTCAGCAGCGTGCGGTCCAGCGGCGCGGCGGCGAGGTCAAAGTCAAAGGTTTGGATGTGGCTGGCGGGCGCTGGCGCTGGCGTCGCAGCCGCCGTGCCCTGCGCGCACAGCATCGCGCCAATGGCCAGGGACAGTGCCGCCAGCAACCGGCGAAAACGGTAGTGGGTGTACATAGTTGGGGCTCCCATCATTGTTGTTCAGTTGATGGGTTGAACAACCAAGTGGGCGTTTTTATAGGCCCGCGATAGGCCGTTTAAGCATGAGTTTATAACGCTGCGTGCCGACGGCAGTGAGTGGGCAAACCCGTGACTGCTGCAGGGTTGTGCAACAACCACGGCGTTTTTATAGAGGGCCGCGCATTTATTTTTTCAGCGCAGGTCGATGCTGACCCAATACGCGCTGTGATAGTCGACCTGCACCGGCAAGGAGCTGGCCAGTAATTGCAGAGCGCTGCCGGTGTCGTCCAGCGGGAAAATACCGCTCAACCGCAAGCGCGCTGCCTGCGGGCTGACCCGAATAATGCCGCGCCGATAGTCGCGCAGCGCCTCCACGACCTCACCCAGCGTGCGGTTGCGCACTTCCAGCAGCCCTTGCGTCCAGGCTGCTTCATCACCCGTCGCAGCGTGCAGCGACAGAATGCCTTGGGCATTGAACGTTGCCTGCTGGCCAGCCTGGATGATTTGCCTGGCGCCGTCGCGGGTGGTGATTTCCACTTGGGAATGCAGCAAGGTGATTTGCGTCTGGTTCGGTTGCTGTTGCACCAGAAAACGCGTGCCCAATGCGCGCATGCGCCCGTCAGCGGTTTCAACCACAAACGGCCGCGCGCTGTCCCTGGCCACATCCACCAGCAACTGCCCTTCGAGCAATTTCAACAGCCGCTGCTGAGGATCAAATAACGCCACCACCCGGCTGCGCGCCGCCAGCGACAACGCACTGCCGTCACCCAGCGTCACGTTCAAGCGCTCGCCGGTGGCGGTGCTCAAGGTACCCGCCGGCGTCCAACGGTCCGACAACCGCGTGACCAACCCGGCCAACGATACAAAGCCCGCCAGCGCCAGGGTATTGCGCAAAAACTGCCGCCGCCCCGAGGGCGCACTCAAGGTGTGCAACAAGCTGTCCCTGGGCATGCGCCGCAGGTCCTCATTGCCCAGCACCGCCATGCCCGCCCCCATGCGACTCAACACTTCCTCGCGCCGTGGGTCCGACTCGCGCCAGCGGCTGAACGCCAATTGCTCCTGCGCACTGGCATGCCCCGACTGCAACAGCGCCATCCACTGCGCCGCCTCATCGATCATCGCCTCATCCGGCGCCGCGCCGCTCACGCGTGCTCCATCGCCAAGTAACAGCGCTTGAATGCATCCGCCATGTACTGCTGCACCCGGCTCACCGACACCTGCAAGCGCTCGCCGATTTGCGCGTAGGTCAACCCGTCCAACTGGTGATACAAAAACGCCGCGCGGGCGTTGGCCGACAAACCATTGAGCAAGCGATCAACCTCCAGCAGCGTCTCGATCAACAACAAGCGCTCCTCCGGCGACGGATGCGCCAGTTGCGGCGCCTGGGCCAGTGTCTCCAGATACGCCCTTTCCAAGTCTTGTCGACGCCAGCCCTCATACATCAGCCGCCGTGCAATAGTTGTCAATAACGCCCGCGGCTCACGAATGGCCGACGGGTCCGGCAACGCCAATACGCGCAAAAACGTTTCCGACGCAATGTCCTGCGCACCGTGCGGGCAGTCCATTGCGCGGCTGACGCGCGCGCATAACCAGCTGTAATCGCTCTTGAACATCTGCCCAATCAGACCGAAGTGCAGGTTCTGATTCACACTCATTGCGTGCTCCGTGCGGAAAACGGCTATTGAGCCTTGCCGTTAAGGAACGATGAAAATTCATCGCTAAAGGTCGGACTCTGCATGAAGGGCACGTAGATACGGAAAGAATAAAAAATTGCAAAGACCTGCACATTTGACATATGCACCTTTGCAAGACCGGGACGCCTGGAACTGGGCGCAACCCCACGGCAAGCGGATTTTTATGCCTCGGGAAAAGCCCTGAGGCATACTCGCCCTCAACCACGGAGGCGCAACGTGAACCGTCAATTCCCCACCCACGGCATCAGCACACAACGGGCGTGCCTCAAGATCAATGGCGCATGGGCCGACCACGTGTTGACGTCGCTGATCAACCGCGCCAATCACCCCGTATGAGCCTCCATGTATTTGCCATCATCCTGCTCGGCGCCGCGCTGCATGCCACCTGGAATGCAGTGGTCAAAGGTGGCGGCGACAAGTTGCTGACCACGTGCATGATCACCTCCATCGCGTCCCTGATTGCCTTCGCGGTTATTCCGTTTGTTGAATTGCCGGCCAAACAGAGCTGGCCATTTATCGGCGCATCGGTGATTTTTCAGGTGCTGTATTTTGTGCTGGTTGCCTCGACTTACCGCATTGCCGACATGAGCCAAACCTACCCGATCATGCGCGGCACCGCGCCGCTGCTGGTGGCCACGGTGAGCGTGTGTGTGTTGTCCGAAGCCTTGTCGACGTTCGCTTGGCTGGGTATTGCGGTGATCTCCCTCGGCATTTTGAGCATGGCCGCTGCGCCATCTGCCGAGCAACGAAAAGGCGTGGTGCTGGCCCTGATCAACGCGGGTGTGATCGCGGGCTACACACTTATCGACGGCGTGGGCGTGCGTAAATCTGGCGCGCCTGCGGCCTACACACTGTGGATTTTTTTGCTGACCGGCATCCCGCTGGCGGCTTGGGCGCTGGCCACACGGCGTGCTGTGTTCTGCGACTACGCCACTCGCCACTGGCGGCTCGGCGTGGTCGGCGGGGTTGGCACGCTGGCGTCATACGGTTTGGCCCTGTGGGCGATGACCATGGCCCCCATCGCCAGCGTTTCGGCGCTGCGCGAAACGTCGATTCTGTTTGGCGTGGTGATCTCGGCGTGGGTGCTGAAAGAACATCTCACGCGAGGGCGCATTGTTGCAGCGTGCGTCATTGCAGCGGGGGCGATGCTGTTGCGCCTGGGCTGAACGCAGCTAATGCGCTCGAAAAAACTGCGTATCTGTATTTTGACGCCCTCCGGGCCCACTGTTAGTGTCCAGCCTCCCCTACAAGGAGCGCCCCCGATGAAATTGGACATCTACCAAGTCGATGCTTTCAGCCAACAGCCTTTTGGCGGCAACCCGGCGGCCGTTTGCCCGCTGACCGAATGGCTGCCTGACGCGCTATTGCAGCACATTGCGGAGGAAAACAATCTGTCGGAGACCGCGTTCTTCGTGCCACAGGGCGAAGGCTATGAATTGCGCTGGTTCACCCCTCAGGTTGAAGTCGACCTGTGCGGCCATGCCACGCTGGCAGCGGCGTGGGTGTTGATTCATCAGTTGCCGAATGCGCCTGAGGTGCTGCGTTTTGCCACCCGCAGCGGCGAGCTACGTGTAACGCGCAATGGCGACGAACTGGCGATGGATTTTCCGGCCAGGCAACCTCAGCAGTGCGAGCCTCCCAGCGGCCTGTTGAGCGCGTTGGGGCTTGAGCACGCGCAAGTATTTGCCGCCGATGACTACATCGTTCTGGTCGACGATGAGGCACAGGTTGCAGCCCTGACACCGGACTTCGCGCGCCTCAAAGGCTTGCCCAAACGCGGGATCGCGGTAACGGCCAAAAGCACGCGGTTTGATTTTATTTCCCGTTGGTTTGGCCCCAACGTCGGCGTCAATGAAGACCCCGTTACCGGCTCCGCGCACACCTCGCTGGCACCGTTCTGGGCCGAGCGCCTGGGCAAGTCGTTGCTGACCGCTGAACAGGGCGGCACACGCCGTGGGCAGTTGCGTTGCGAGCTTAAAGGCGACCGCGTGATTATTTCAGGCGCAGCGGTGCTTTACCTGCAAGGCTGCATTTACGTGTAAAAAGTACGGCCCCAGGAACAACAGATCATTCTCACAATGAACGGAGTTCAACGCGTGTTTTCGATTTCCCGCCGTCAACTGTCGATGATTGCCGCCGCCCTCGCCCTGGCCGGCTGTCACACCCCGGCCAATGAACAACCGCCGGCACCGGAGGTGGGTTCGGGTTATCGCACCGACCTCAGCACCCGCCACGCCGAGCGCCATATGGCCGCCGCCGCCAACCCGCTGGCGGCCGAGGCTGGGCGCGAGATGTTGCGCCAGGGCGGCTCGGCCATTGATGCAGCGATTGCGATGCAGGCGGTGTTGACCCTGGTGGAGCCGCAGTCTTCCGGCATCGGCGGCGGCGCGTTCATCATGCTGTGGGACGGCAAAAAAGTGCACGCGTATGATGGCCGCGAAACGGCGCCGGCCGGTGCCACTGAGCGGTTGTTTCTGAACGCCGACGGCACGCCGATGGCGTTTACCGAAGCGCAAATAGGTGGCCGTTCGGTCGGCACGCCGGGAGTTTTACGCGCCCTGGAGATGGCGCACAAGCAGACCGGGCACTTGCCATGGGCCACGCTGTTTGAACCGGCGATTCGTTTGTCGGAGCAAGGCTTTGCGATTTCCCCGCGCCTGCACGCGCTGATCGCCGCCGACCGTTACATCGCGCAGTCACCGGAGATGGCGGCCTACTTCCTGAACGCCGACGGCACGCCTAAAGCCACCGGCACACTGCTGAAAAACCCGGCGCTGGCGGCCGTGTTCAAGCGTATCGCCAAGGAAGGCCCGGACGCGCTGTACCGTGGGCCGATTGCCGATGAAATCGCGCGCAAAGTCCAGGGCAACCGCAATGCGGGCAGCCTGTCGCAGGCCGACCTTACGGCCTATACCGCCAAAGAGCGCACGCCGCTGTGCACCAACTACAAGCAGTATCAAGTGTGCGGCATGCCACCGCCGTCGTCGGGCGGGATTGCGGTTGCGCAGATCCTCGGCACCTTGCAGGCCGTTGAGGCGCGCGACCCGCGCCTGGCCATCGCACCGATGAAACCGCTGAAAAGCACATCGCCCGCGGGCCTTGAACCGACACCCGAGGCCGTGCACCTGCTTGCCGAGGCGGGCCGGCTGGCCTTCGCTGACCGTGGTTTATACGTCGCCGATGCCGACTTTGTGCCGGTGCCGACCGCGGGCCTCGTCGCGCCGGATTACCTGGCCAAACGCGCCGCGCTGATCGGCGAGCGCAGCATGGGCACCGCCACGCCGGGCACGCCTGCCGGCATCCAGGTGGCGTACGCGCCGGACCGCTCGCCGCTGCGCATTTCCACCTCGCAAGTGGTGGCCGTCGATGATCAGGGCGGCGCGGTGTCGATGACCACCACGGTGGAAGCCGCGTTCGGCTCCCACGTGATGGTGCAGGGCTTTTTGCTGAACAACCAGATGACCGACTTCTCGTTCATCCCCGTAGAAAACGGCCAGCCCGTGGCCAACCGCGTCGAGCCCGGCAAACGCCCGCGCTCAGCCATGGCGCCAACCCTGGTGTTTGACCGCAAGAGCGGTGAGTTGCTGGCCACAGTGGGTTCACCGGGTGGCTCGCAGATCATCGAATACGTGAGCAAATCGCTGGTCGCGATGCTCGACTGGAACCTCGATCCGCAAGCCGCCATCAGCCTGCCGAACTTTGGCAGCCGCAACGGCGCGACCGAACTCGAAGCCGGTTTGTTCAGCCCGGCGTTAAAGCAAGCACTCAGGGCCCGAGGCCACGCGTTGAGCGAAATCGACATGACCAGCGGCATTCAAGCCATCGTGCGCACGCGGGATGCCCAAGGCAAGGTGTCGCTGAGCGGCGGCGCCGACCCTCGGCGTGAAGGCGAGGCGCTCGGCGATTGAGCCAGTTAATCAACGGAGAAAGTCCTCGTGCAGCACGCCAATAATCTCGGCGCCCTTCCCGGCATCGATCACGGTTTTTGTTCGATCAATGATCCGCTGCGCCCGGCTGCGGTGTTCATCTGCAAGCAGGTGCACAGCGCGTCGGTGATTGAATGGCAGCCGGATCAGGCGACTAACACGCTTGAAGCGGACGGCGTGTTTACCCGCACGCAGCAACCGATCGCGGTGATTACCGCCGATTGCCTGCCGATTCTTGTTGCATCAAAAAACGCCGAGCAAGTCGCTGCGGTGCATGGCGGCTGGAAGGGTTTACAAGGCGGCATCATCGCCACGGCCATACAGCGCTTCGCCGCCGAGGGCTTCACTGCAGACCAATTG
Organism: Pseudomonas sp. ICMP 460; assembly: GCF_002723595.1. NCBI lineage: Bacteria > Pseudomonadati > Pseudomonadota > Gammaproteobacteria > Pseudomonadales > Pseudomonadaceae > Pseudomonas > Pseudomonas sp. ICMP 460. The sequence goes on along the minus strand of NZ_LKBR01000004.1, from coordinate 35,215 downwards.
CAGGTGGCTATCGGCCCTTCGATCAAACCGTGCTGTTATGAGGTGAGTGAAGGCTTTATCGCGCAGTTTCAGGCAGACCAGGGCCATGTGTGGCAAGGCACACTCGCGCCGTGGTATTTCGAGCAGCCGACACCGTTACTGCCACCGCAGATTACGCCACCGCATGCCAGGCAAACAGGCAGCGCCTGGTTTGACCTGAGCGCATACGCGCTGATGCTGTTGCAGGCGGCGGGGGTTCAGCGCGAGCAGATCGATGTCAGTGCGGTGTGTACGTATTGCACATCCCCGGCGTTTGCCAGTTACCGCAGAAGGACGCATAACCCGGAAGAGCCGAAGACGTTGATCTACTCGTGGATTGCTCGCACAAACCGGACGTGAAAGCTGGACGTTACGGCGCAGTGCACCCTGGACATACAAGCGCTCAACGATTCGCTACCAGGTGCGCGCCGAACAACAGGTAACAACCACCGGCAAACCGGTCGAGCCACTGGCGTGAACGGCTGTAAAGGCTGCCCATGCGCTCACTCGAAATGCTGCCCAACCCGACTGCCGGCAACCTGCACAATCGTTCAAGACCTCGCCACACAACCCGCGCAGACTGGGTTAACGTGTTTTAACCGCTATTTATGTGTGACAAGCCATTATGGGCAAACCGAACTCCACGCTGGACTGGCTGCACCGCGCTCCGCACGCCAGTGGCGTAGACCGTATCGAGGCGTACTTTGCCGGGTTCGCGTTCGACCCGCATCGCCATGACACCTACGCCATCGGGCGTACGCTGTTCGGCGTGCAGAGTTTTCATTACCGCGGCTGCATGACCCACAGCTTGCCCGGTACGACCATGGTGATTCACCCCGACGAAACCCACGACGGCCGCGCCAGCAGCGTGGAAGGCTTCAAGTACCGCATGATTTATGTGGAACCGGCGCTGATCCAGCAGATCCTCGGCGGCAGGCCGTTACCGTTTATCCACAACGGCTTGTCGACGGACCCGAGGTTGTTTCGCGCCAGCGACGTGTTACTGCAAAGCCTGGACTGCCCGATTGACCCGCTGCAGGAGCAAGACGCGCTGTACGACCTGGCCCAGGCGCTGAGCGCATCTGCGGGCGCGATCATCAGCCGCAAATCCTTCGATTACGTGGCCGCCGAACGCGCCAGGGAATTTATCCACAGCGCGTTAGGCCGCAGCATCAGCCTGGATCAAATGGCCGACCATTGCGGCCGTGATCGCTGGGCGTTATCGCGCGACTTTCGTTTGTTATTCGGCACCAGCCCCTACCGCTACTTGACCATGCGGCGGTTGGACCTGGTGCGCAGCCTGCTGGCGCAAGGCCAACCGTTGGTGGACGCGGCGATGACTGCAGGTTTTACCGACCAGAGCCATATGACCCGGCAATTTCGCAGCACCTACGGCATGCCGCCGTCGCGTTGGGTGAAGATGCTCGGGCGCTAAACCGCGCGCAGGCAAGGCTTACAACTGGCGCCCGATCACCGGCTCGCCGATTGACATGAAATTCCCGCCCGCCACATGGTGCAAGGTGCGCAACTCATCATGGCCGTCGAAGTGCCAATGCCCTTCGCTGAACACCCGCACATCGGCATAGGCTGCGAGCACTTCACCGAGGAACAAATCGTAGGTTTGCTGGTTGTGCGGCTCGGGCAGCACGCGACACTCCAGCCACGCCACGCACCCTTCCAGCAGCGGCGCTGCGGTGTGTTCGCCGCTGAACGTGTGCAGGTCGTAGGTGGCGAATTTGTCGGTGTCGCGGCCGCTGATGTTACCGACCGTCTGCACAAGGTCAGCCTGGGCCACGCAGGGCACCTGAAGCACGAAGGTGCCTGCGCCTTCCAGAAGGTGGCGGGTCCAGGTGGCCTTGTCGAGCACCACGGCAACTTTGGGCGGTTCGAAATCCACTGGCATGGCCCAGGCCGCGGCCATGATATTGCGTCGGCCATCATGGGCCGCGCTCACCAACACGGTCGGCCCGTGGTTGAGCAAGCGGTAGGCCTTGGACAGCGGAACGGGGCGACGGTGAGTAGGGCTCATGGAGGGCAGGCTCTCTAAGCAAGAAAACCCCTACGATACCTCAAGCATGAGCCTGCGGGTCAGCTCGACAGCTGATTGGCAAACTGCTCGACCGCGCTGACCACTTTTTGCGCACCGTCCTGGATTTCGACGATCACCGTGCCAGCCTCGGTCGCCAGCGCCAGGCCGTGCTCGGCTTGCAGGCGGCCTTCGGTCATCAAGCTCACCGCATCGCGAACCATGTCCTGGTTTTGACGCACCACCCCGACGATTTCCTCGGTGGCCTTGCTGGTACGCGAGGCCAATTGACGCACCTCATCGGCCACCACCGCAAAACCGCGGCCCTGCTCACCGGCACGCGCCGCTTCGATGGCCGCATTGAGCGCGAGCAAGTTGGTCTGTTCAGCGATGCCGCTGATGGTCTTGACAATGGTGCCGATCACTTGCGACTGGGCGTTCAGCGCCTCGATACCATCACTGGCCTGCTGCATGTGCCGGGCCAAATCACGCATCACGTCCACCGCCTGCGTCACCACGCTGGTGCCGCGCTGGGCACTGCTGTCAGTCTGCCGCGAGGTGCTGTAGGCCATATTGGCAGCCTCGGCCACGGCCTGTTCCTGGTTGACCTGGTCGGTGATTACCGTGGCGAACTTGACCACTTTATACAGCCGGTCATTCGCGTCCAGCACCGGGTTGTAGGTTGCCTCCAGCCACACCACGCGACCACGGCTGTCGAGGCGTTTGAAGCGCGCGGCAACAAACTCACCCGCATTCAAGCGGCTCCAGAAATGCTGGTATTCAGCGCTGTTGTATTCCGCAGGCTCGCAGAACAGACGGTGATGTTTGCCGACGATTTGCGCCAGGCTGTAGCCCATGCCCCCGAGAAACCGGTCGTTGGCAGTGAGCACATGGCCGCCGAGGTCGAACTCGATGACCGCCGTGGAACGCACCAGCGCGGTAATCAGGTTTTGATGATCGCGCGACGCTTCAATGGTGCGGGTGAGGTCGCTTGAGTAAATCGAAAAGCGTTTGACGCGCCCGTCCGAGCCACGCAGCGGTTGCACGATAGAGCGCAACCACGCCTCCTTGCCGTTACCCCGCAGCAAGCGCACGGTGCCGGCGAAATGTTCACCGCGTAGCAAGGCATTCGTGAAGCGCAGTTGAAAGGGGTCTTGACGCACGTGTGGCGGCACCAAGTCATCAATGCGGCGCCCCACGATGTTCGTCGCCTGATAGGCCAGTTCTTGCAGGAAGTTGGCATTCGCCCACTCCACCCGGCCTTCCGCGTCCAGCGTCAGGCACAACATTTCATTTTCCAGGCTCTCCTTAACCTGATGCAAGCTGGACAACTCTTCACGAAGAGCCGACAGCTCCTGTTTCAAACGGGTGTTGAACATGGTGCACCGATGGCCGTATTGGGAGAGAGACCTGACCTGCATCGGCGCTGCCGGGGTTTTCTGAAGAACTCATTCACGCCAAGCCGCATTGTTTTTTTGGATCCATTAACTGCCGTTGTTTCGGCACACACCCATCACTTGATATTCAAGCGTATTGAGCTTGCCGCTGGAGTCTTCATAGGTCATGCGCGACGGCACCGGATCACACGAACGGATCGGCGGCGTGACGTTGACCACCTTGGCAATGTCCAGCGTCATGCCGTAGCGATACGCCTGCACCTCAGGTGCGGGCTTGCCCTTTCTCTCGGCGTAAGCCGCCATGGCCGCTTGGTTGCGCTCCATCATCAGGGCAAAGGTACGGTCGCCGCCACCTTCGGCCACTGCACCAAAGGACAAGACTGCTGCTAATACACCCAGGCCAACTTTATAAACATTCATGACAGGTTCCTCGACTGAAAAGTTAAGTAACGAGATTAATCAACCCACCCTGTCGCCAAGTTCACCAGAACATTACGTATTTGTTATGAGGCCGCGAGCTTCCAGAATTGTAATGTTCGCGCAACCAAACCGTTATGCGCTGTTTGCAACTATCAGCCCGGGCCAAATCAATAAGAACGCCCACTCAAATAAGAAGCCGATAACTGCCAATACCCAGGAGCGAAACATGCGCATTATTTCCTACACACTTCCCCTTTCACTGTTAGCCGTACTGCCCCTGGCAGCCGCAGCGGTGGAAGACAAGCCCGAAGGTTTCATCGAAGGCAGCAGCACCAACGTGCTGGCACGCAATTTTTACTTCAACCGCGATGACCGCAAGGGCCAGTCCAGCCCCACCGGCAATGGTTATTCCGAGGCGTGGGCGCAAGGCTTGATCGGAAAATTCGAATCCGGCTTTACCCAGGGCACCGTGGGTTTTGGCCTGGATGCATTTTTGATGTACGGCCTCAAACTCGACGCCGGCACCGGCCGCAGCGGCGGCAAGGGCTCGTTCGGCGTGCTACCGGTAGACAGCAACAATCACCCGGAGAGCAGCTACGGCAAAGTCGGTGGCGCAGCGAAATTTCGCGTACTCGACACCGTTATCAAAGCCGGCGATGTATTCCCCGCCACTCCGGTGGTGGCTGCTGGCGACTCGCGCTTATTGCCGCAAAGCTTTCGCGGCATCACCGTTCAGAACACCAGCCTTGAACGGCTGAGCCTGCAAGGCGGACACCTGAGCGGCATGAGCCAACCCAGCGAAAGCGGCATGAACAATGGCTTTGCGACGTTCTATGCGGGCAAGGTCGACTCGCCTTGGGTCGGCTATTTCGGCGGCGATTACCAGCTCAACAAACACCTCGGCGTGAGCCTGTACAGCAGCCGTTTGAAGGATGCGTGGGATCAGTATTACTTCGGCACCACCGCCAGTTACCCGCTGACCGACGATGTGTCGTTGTTCGGCGACGTCAATTACTACAAGGCGGTGGACGAAGGTAAACAGCGGCTGGGTAAATTCGACAACACCATCTGGAGCGCCAGGCTCGGGGTAAAGGCTGGCGCGCACAGCGTGGCGCTGTCGCATCAGCGCAATAACGGCGACGACGACTTCGATTACCTGCGCCAGTCAGACTCCATCTTTCTTAATAACTCGATCCAGTACAGCGACTTCAACTCGCCCAAGGAGCGCTCGTGGATGCTGCGCTACGACCTGGACATGCACACCTTCGGCATTCCCGGCCTGTCGTTCATGACCCGCTACGCAAAAGGCACCGGCGCCGATTACAGCAATGCCAACTCGGTGTACATGCGCCGTGATGCAGCGGGCAACCCGCTGACCGATCAACGCCGTTGGGAACGCGACGTCGAGGCCAAGTACGTGGTGCAAAGCGGCAACCTGAAGGATTTGTCGCTGCGGTTGCGTCAGGCCACCGTGCGCTCAAGTGCTTTCGAGTCGGACCTGGAAGAGATCCGATTGATCGCCGAGTACCCATTGCTGGCACTTTGAGCAAGCCTAACGGTGAGCGCTTACAGTCGTTCGCGATTAACTAACATCTGTTCACAAACTGCTAACTATCAAAACTGTAATATTCGCCCCAGCTTGCCGTTAAGTTGAACTTTATATACTCGTACACACTTTGTTTTAACCGAGCACATTCATCTCTGAAGCGGTTGTGTAGCTCCTTTGGAAAGAGATGAATTTTAACGCCCCGCTGGGGCGTTTTTTTTTCACGTTGCGGCAAGGGTCGCGACCAATGGTCGCAGTTGACCCTGAAGCTACTTCACGATTCAGAATTCTCCTACTCCAAAGACACCTGACTCCATAGGGAAATGGCGCTCTCATCTCATCAGAAAAAGGTAATTCCCCCATGCGTATCCTTGTGGTTGAGGACGAGCAAAAAACCGCCGACTACCTGCAACAAGGCTTGAATGAAAGTGGCTATGTGGTCGACTGCGCGGCCAATGGCATCGACGGCCTGCACCTCGCCGGGCAACACGCCTACGAGCTGGTGATTCTTGACGTTAACCTGCCGGGCAAGGATGGCTGGGAAGTGCTCGAGCAATTGCGCCGCACTGGCAGCCAACGCGTGATGATGCTGACCGCCCGTGGCCGGTTGGCCGACAAGATCAAGGGCCTGGACATGGGCGCCGATGATTACCTGGTAAAACCCTTCGAGTTTCCCGAATTGCTCGCGCGGGTACGCACGCTGTTGCGGCGTAGCGAGCATATTCCGCAGCCGGAAGTGTTCCGTGTCGCAGACCTGGAACTCGACCCCCGCCGCCATCGCGCGTACCGCGGCACCCGGCGTATCGACCTGACCACCAAGGAATTCGCCCTGCTGCAGGTGTTGATGCGCCAGACCGGCGAAGTGCTGACCCGCACACAGATTATTTCGCTGGTGTGGGACATGAATTTCGACTGCGACACCAACGTGGTGGAAGTCTCCATCAGCCGCCTGCGCGGCAAGGTCGATGACCAGAGCGAGGTCAAGCTGATACACACCATTCGCGGCGTGGGTTATGTGCTGGAGGTGCGCGCATGAAACCCGGCAGTTTGTCGATGCGCCTCGGGTTGACGGTCAGCTTGATGGGCGCAGGCCTGGTGCTGTTGCTCGCGACCCTGGCGTACCTGGCCCTGACACACGAGCTGGAAAAACTCGCGCGCAAGGGCCTCGAAAGCAAGATGGAACAGATCCAGCACAGCCTGTCCCAAGGCATGGATGCGCGCGCCATCCGCGCCCGCCCGCATTCACTGCTGGACCTGGTCATCGGGCATGACAATTTCTACCTGACCATCGTCGGCACCGCACCCGACGAAAGCGTGCTGCTGAGCATCGGCGCCAAGCCTCAAGAGCCGTTGCTGACAGACTTCTCGCCGCGCGAAACCCTCGGCTACCGCAATTGGGCCGACAACAATGACAACCAAGTGCTGACGGCCTCCAGCCTGATGCGCCTGGCCAGCGGCGAGCGCGTGCGCGTGCTGTTGTCGCTGGACCGCATGGACGACCAGGCGCTGCTCAGTGCTTACCTGCGCGCCACGGTAATCGCGCTGCCGCTGCTGCTGCTGCTGATCGGCATGGGTGCCTGGTGGCTGGTGCAACGCGGGCTCGCGCCGTTGAAACAGTTCAGCCATGTGGCGGCCAAAGTCACCACGCAAAACCTGACCCATCGCTTGGCCGTCGACAACCTGCCGCATGAGCTGGGCGAATTGGCGCAAGGCTTTAACGTGATGCTCAACCGACTGGACGCGGGCGTGCAGCAACTGTCGCAATTCTCTGATGACCTCGCCCACGAATTACGCGCGCCGCTGACCAACCTGATGGGCAAGGTGCAGGTGACACTCTCGCGCCAGCGCCCGCCGGACGAGTACAAAGCAGTGCTGGAATCCAACAGCGAGGAGTTGGAGCGCCTGGCGCGCATTGTCTCCGATATGCTGTTTTTGGCGCAGGTCAGCCACCCGGCGGCGCGGGCTTCATTCACCGCCGTGTCGCTGGCGGTTGAGGCGAATAGGGTGATGGATTTGTTCGCCCTGAGCGCCGAAGATAAACAACTCACCGTCACACTCAGCGGCGATGCCCAAGTGCAGGGCGACCGCTTGATGATTCAACGTGCGCTCTCGAACCTGCTGTCGAATGCGATCCGCCACAGCCCGGCGGGCGCGCATATTTCGCTGTGGGTGGAGACCTATGCGAACGAGGTGTCTGTGTCGGTGAGTAACCCTGGCCCCGGGATCAAGGCGCAACACTTGCCACTCCTGTTCGAACGTTTCTACCGCGTCGACAGCAGCCGCGCACGCACCGAGGGCGGCACCGGCCTGGGCCTGGCCATCGTGCGGTCGATCATGACCTTGCACCAGGGGCAGGCTGAGGTACGCAGCCCGCCCGGTGGTGTTACGCAGTTTCGCCTGGTGTTTCCTCTTCCTTGCGATGCGCCCACTGGTACAGCGCCGGCAGCACCAGCAGGGTCAGCAACGTAGAAGAAATAATCCCGCCGATTACCACCGTCGCCAATGGCCGCTGCACTTCAGCGCCGGTGCCGGTGGCCAACGCCATCGGGATAAACCCGAGGGACGCCACCAGCGCGGTCATCAACACCGGGCGCAAGCGGGTCAGCGCGCCTTCGTTGATCGCCACGGATAACGAACGCCCTTCCTCGCGCAGGTTGCGGATGAACGCGATCATCACCAAACCGTTAAGCACGGCGACGCCCGACAGCGCGATAAACCCGACCCCTGCCGAAATCGACAGCGGAATATCGCGCAACCACAACGCCATGATGCCGCCGGTCAACGCGAAAGGAATGCCGGTAAACACCAGCAAGCCGTCCTTGAGGCTGTTAAACATCATGAACAGCAACCCGAACACCAGCAGCAATGCTACCGGCACCACCACGCGCAAGCGCTCGGACGCTTCCTTCAACTGTTCGAACTGGCCGCCCCACGTGGTCCAGTAACCTGCGGGCACTTTTACCTCGCGGCTGATGGCGGACTCGGCCTCTTCGACAAACGAGCCGATGTCGCGCCCGCGCACGTTGGCGCTGACAATCACCAGACGCTTGCCGTTCTCGCGGCTGATCTGGTTGGGGCCGAGTACCAGGTCCAGGCTGGCGACTTGCGACAAGGCGATAAAGCCCAATTGGCCTGACGCATTGCTGACCAACGCCGGCACCGGGATCAACAACCGCGAGAGCCCTTCGATGTCGGTGCGCAGCGCGTCGGACAACCGCACGACCATGTCGAAACGCCGGTCACCTTCATACAACGTACCGGCCTGGCGCCCACCCACCGCGACGGCAATGGTGTCCTGCACATCGCCGACGTTCAGGCCAAAACGCGCGGCCTTGTCGCGGTCGATATTGATGGTCAGCACCGGCAGGCCGGAGGTTTGTTCCACTTTTACTTCCGAGGCGCCCTCAAGCTTTTGCAAGGTCTCGGCGATTTCCGCGGCGGTCTTGTTCAGCACCGCCATGTCGTCACCAAACACCTTGACCGCGACGTCACTGCGCACCCCGGAAATCAACTCGTTAAACCTGAGTTGGATCGGTTGCGACAGTTCATACGCGCTGCCCGGCACTATCGCGCTCGCGCGCTGAATGTCAGCGATCAGCACCTCGCGAGACTTGTTCGGGTCAGGCCATTGCTCCTTGGGTTTAAGCATCAGGTAGCTGTCGGAAATATTCGGCGGCATCGGGTCGGAGGCGATTTCTGCGGTGCCGGTACGCGCGAACACGCGCTCGATTTCCGGCACTTGCGCCATCAAGGTTTTTTCCAGTTGCTGCTGCATCTGCACCGATTGCGTCAGGCTGGTGCCCGGCACGCGCAGCGCCTGCTGGGCGAAGTCGCCCTCACTGAGGCTGGGGATAAATTCGCTGCCCATGCGGCTGGCCACTGCGCCCGAGACCACGATGGTCAGCACCGCCATGCCGAACACCAGCGGGCGGCGCGTCATCACCCAATCCAGCACCGGCGCGTAGGCCCGGCGTGCCGTGCGCATCACCAGGTTTTCTTGTTCCTTGACCTTGCCGGTGACGAACAACGCAATCGCCGCCGGCACAAAGGTCACCGACAAAATCATCGCGCCCAACAGCGCGATCACCACGGTGAAGGCCATAGGGTGGAACATCTTCCCGGCCACGCCGGTGAGGGCAAAGATCGGCAGGTACACCACCATGATAATCAGTTGCCCGAAGATCAACGCGCGTCGCGCCTCTTTGGCCGCCGCGAACACTTCGTGCAGGCGCTCGCTGCGCGTCAACAACCGCCCGTGGCGCTGCTGCGCGTGGGCCAGGCGGCGGATGGCGTTCTCGACAATTACCACCGCGCCGTCGACGATAATGCCGAAGTCCAACGCGCCGAGGCTCATCAGGTTGGCGCTGACTTTGTGGGTGAACATCCCGGTAAAGGTGAACAACATTGCCAGCGGAATCACCATCGCGGTAATCAGCGCCGCGCGGATATTGCCCAAAAACAGGAACAGTACGGCGACGACCAAGAGTGCACCTTCGAAGAGGTTTTTCTTCACCGTGGCAATGGCTTTTTCGACCAGATTGGTGCGGTCGTAGACGGTAACCGCCACCACGCCTTCAGGCAGCGAACGGTTGATTTCTTCGAGCTTTTTCGCCACCGCCAGGGACACGGTGCGGCTGTTCTCGCCGATCAACATGAACACCGTGCCCAGCACCACTTCGCGGCCATTTTCGGTGGCGGCGCCGGTGCGCAGCTCGCGGCCGATTTCAACTTCAGCCACATTACGCACGCGAATCGGCGTGCCGCCCGAGGTGGTGATGACGATGTTGGCGATGTCATCAATCGACGCCACCTGCCCCGGTGCGCGGATCAACAACTGTTCGCCGCTGCGCTCGATGTAACCGGCGCCGACATTCGCGTTGTTGCGCTCAAGCGCCGTGACCAAATCGCCCAGCGTCAGGTTGTACGCCGCCAGACGCTTGGGGTCCGGGGCGATCTGGTATTCCTTGGCGAAGCCGCCGATGGTGTTGATCTCGGCCACACCCGGCACGTTGCGCAGTTGCGGCTTGATGATCCAGTCCTGAATCACCCGCAGGTCGGTCGGCGTGTACGGCGTGCCGTCCTCTTTGCGCGCGCCGTCTTCGGCCTCAACCGTCCACAGGAAAATCTCCCCGAGCCCGGTGGAAATAGGCCCCATCGCCGTTTCGATGCCGGTGGGTAATTGTTCGCGAGCAACTTGCAGGCGCTCGTTGACCAACTGGCGGGCGAAAAACAGGTCGGTGCCGTCTTTGAAAATCACCGTCACCTGCGACAGACCGGAGCGCGACAACGAGCGTGTCTGCTGCAACCCAGGTAACCCGGCCATCGCGGTTTCGATTGGAAAGGTAATGCGCTGTTCGGTTTCCAGCGGCGAAAACCCGGCCGCTGCCGAGTTGATCTGCACCTGCACATTGGTGATGTCGGGCACCGCGTCGATGGGCAACTTCTGATAGCTGGCGATACCGACACCGGCCATTAACAGCACCGCCAACAGCACGATGATGCGCTGCTCGATGGCAAATTGAATAAGGCGCTCAAACATGGGGAATCACTCGCAGGATCAATGGGCGTGCTCGGCCGAGCCTTTGCCCAGTTCGGACTTGAGAACGAAGCTGCCAACGCTGGCCACCTGCGCGCCGGCATCCAGGCCTTTGCGTACTTCGACGTAGCCGTTTTCACTCACGCCCAGCTCAAGGTGACGGGTAATAAAACCGTGCTCCGTGCGTTCGAACACCGAGGGTTTGTCCTCAACGGTCTGGATCGCGCTTTGCGGGACGGTGACTTTCGCCTGGTAGGTGTCGGTGGCCACTTGCACGGTCACAAACAGCCCCGGGCGCCACGTGTCGTCGGGGTTGGGCACCGCCACGCGCACGGTAGCCGTACGCGTTTGCTCACCCAGCAAATTGCCAACGTACGCCACGGTGCCGCGCACCTCGGTGCCCATTTCGGTAGAGCTGACGTTCACCGATTTGCCCACGCGCACCTTGTTCAGGTCCTTGGGGAACACACCGAAGGTGACCCACACCTGAGACAGGTCCGAGAGGATGAAGGCGTTGCTGGTTTCACTGACGACCTCGCCCACGCCCAAGTGTTTTTCGACCACCACGCCGGCGAACGGCGCACGCAGTTCATAGCGATTGCCGCCCACCAACACTGCGCTGCCACTGAGGGCGGTCATCTTTTGGCGGGCGTTGTTCAGGGCTATCTCGGCTTCCTGCAAGGTCTGGCGCGCCAGCAGGTAATCCTGCTCGGCAGAGATTTCGTCCTTCCACAGTTGGCGCTCGCGCTGAAAGGTGGTGCGCGCCAGTTCAACCCGACGCGCGCTGGCGGCCAGTTCGCTGCGCTGGTCGGACACCTGCTGGCTGGCGATCACGGCCAATAACTGACCTTTTTTCACCGACTGCCCGAGGTTGACCTGCACCGACTCCACCACGCCGGCCGCACGTGGCACGATGTGCGAGGTGCGGTCTTCATCAAAGCGCACTTCCCCCGGCAGCGTCAGCAGCGTACTGAGCGCGCGGGGCTGGGCCTCGGCGAGTTGAATACCTGCAGCCTGGATCTGCTGTTCGGTGAGTTCGAGCTCGCCTTCTTCTTCGTCGGCGCTGGCAAAACCGCACAGCATCAGGCCCAGGGCCACGGCCAGCGCCGTGGCGTACTTTGTATTCATAAGTGGCTCCAGAAAAAATCAAAACCGGGCAAGGTCGCCGTAAATCCGTTCTATGCGCACCCACGCTTCGGTGGCCTGAGCGGTCGCCGTGAGGTATTCGGTGCGTGCAGCGATCAAGGTGCGCTGGGCGTCGAGCACGTCGATAAAGTTGAATTTGCCCATTTCGAAACCGCGCGTGGCACTGTCCAGCGCGTGTTGTGCGGCGGGCAGGATCTGTTCGTTGAAGGTGCGCACTTCGGTCTCTGCGGTTTTCCACAGGTCCAGGGCCTGGCGCGTTTCGGTGCGCAGGCGCAGTTCGACGGCGTTACGCTGGTCGCGGGCCTGATCGGCGCGGCGGCTGGCGGCCAGCACGTTGCCCTGGTTGCGGTTGAACAACGGGATTGGCATCGACACGCCCACCAGGTTCACCCGCTCACGCACGCTGGCGTCATATTGGCTGCCGATGGAAACGTCGAGGTCGGGAATACGCTGGGCTTTTTCCAGGCCGACGCTGGCCTCGCTCTGGCGGATATGCAGCTCGGCCAAGCGCACCTCTGTGGTTTGCTCAAGTCGCGCGAGCAATGCTGCGGAGGCCGGCAACGGCGGCGCAGACTGGCGTTGTGTAGCCACGGCCTGAAACTCAGGCGCGGCGCTGCCGGTGCTGGCGGCGAGGCGGCGGTAGGCATCGCTTAGGCCGATCTGCGCGCGATTCAGCTCCAGGCGAATTTGCGACAGCTGCACCTGCGCGCGGGTGGCTTCCACCGGCGATGATTTGCCGGCAGTCACGCGCCCCTTGGCGACCAACAGGCCACGCTCGGCAACGGCCATCGAGCGTTGCGCCAGGTCGAGGCGCTCTTGGGCACGCAAGGCGCCGTAGTAGCTGTCGATCACCTCGGCGCGCAGGCCGTTGCGACGCTGCTGCAACGTCAGCGCAGCGGCGTCCTGGGCGCCTGTCGCCACGTCAATACGCGCACCGCGTTTGCCGCCCAGCTCCAGGGTTTGGCTGAGTTTGACGGTGGTGGTGCGCGTGCTGCGCCGAGTGTCTTCGGCATCCCACGAGGCCACCGGGTTGGGGATCAAGCCCGCCTGCTGGCGAGCGCCTTGGGCGATGTCGATTTCCCATTGCGCGGCGGCCAGGTCGGGGTTGTTGGCGAAGGCGGTTTGCAGGGCTGCATCAAGGGTGAGGGTTTGCGCATGAGCGGCACTGGCGGCCACCCACAACGCCATCGCCGCCACCCGTATGTTTACCGAAATTGCCATATCGAGAGTTCCACGCCGATAAAGTCGCTGAGGTTTCCCAGCGGGGGCAATGTAGCTTTCGGGACTTATCAGGCCGGTGGAGGAAAGATTACAAATCCGACAGTAACGGCTCTGCTGCGGCCTTTTTGGCCCGCCACCACTGATCGCACCAAAACAGCACAACCGCACTTGGCCATCGTGGTATCAGGTATGCTTTTCGAGCAGGAAACAAAAAGAAACATATTTCCCGACCTGTTCGCTAAGGAGCTCCGTTTTGGCGTTATCGACTGCTGCGTGGATGGTTCACGACACCCGCCTGATGTTCTGCGTGCTACTGGCCATTGCCAGCATCATTGTGTTGATCAGCGCGACCAAACTGCCACCGTTCCTGTCGATTTTGATCGGCACCTTTATCGCCGGTGTTGGCGCCGGCTTGCCGCCCGAAGACGTCGCCAAGGCGTTCAGCAAAGGCGCGGGGGCGATTCTCGGTGAAGCCGGGATCATCATCGCGCTGGGCTCAATGCTCGGCGCGTTGATGGCGGAATCCGGCGCGGCCGACCGCATCGCCACCACGCTGCTCGGGCTGGGCAAGGGCAAATCACTGCCGTGGGTAATGGCGCTGGTGGCCATGGTGATTGGCTTGCCGCTGTTCTTCGAAGTGGGCCTGGTGATGATGGTGCCAATCATCTTTGTAATGGCCAAGCGTTCGAACCAGCCGCTGCTGAAAATCGCCATCCCTGCGCTTGCCGGCATGACCACCCTGCACGCCCTGATGCCGCCGCATCCGGGCCCGCTGATTGCAGTGGGCGCGCTGCACGCCGACTTGGGCCTGACCATGTTGCTGGGCTTTTGCCTGGCGGTGCCTGCGGTGATCCTCGCCGGGCCGCTCTACGGCAATTGGCTGTCCAAACGCATGCACGTGGAAGCACCGGCCGAGATCGGTGCGCTGTTCAGCGCGCCGCCCAAGGCACCGCGCCAGCCAAGCTTTGGGGTGTCGCTGCTGATCATCTTGCTACCGGTCATCCTGATGCTCGGCAGCACCTTGGCCAAGGTCGCCATGGCACCGGAAAGCCCGGTGGCCCTGACCTTGAAATTCCTCGGTGAACCGCTGATCGCCCTCGGCCTGGCGGTGATCGCTGCGGTGGTCTGCCTGGGCTGGGCCGCCGGCATGCCACGTGCAGAAGTCGGCAACACCCTGCGCAAAGCCCTGGCGCCGATTGCAGTGTTGCTGCTGACCATCGGCGCTGGCGGTGGCCTCAAGCAAACCTTGCTGGACGCAGGTGTCAGCCAAACCATCAGCAAAGTCGCCGAAGGCGCGCACATGCCGTACTTATTACTCGCATGGTTGATCGCCGTGGCCCTGCGCCAGGCCACCGGTTCGGCAACAGTTGCCACCACCACAACCGCGGGCATCCTCGCGCCGATGATGGCCGGGCTGGCGGCTACGCAGAGTTCATTGGTGGCGCTGGCGATTGGCGCAGGCTCAGTGTTCTTTTGCCACGTCAACGACGCCGGGTTCTGGATGGTGCGTGAGTACTTTGGCTTGCAACTGAAGCAGACGATCTGGGTGTGGTCGGTGTTGCAAACCATTGTCTCGGTGGTCGGCCTGGTGGGCACGCTGTTGCTTTGGTACTTTTTGACCTGAAGATCACGCATTGAGGGGAAGCGCTGCTCTCCTCGATAGGTCAGTGATGCAAAACGAAGCGCGCGTCGAGTTTGCCGAGCAACTCGAACGTGTTCATGTAGGGAACACCAAACAGAGAGCACACATTGGGAATGGTGTATTTACGCTTGATGTCAGGGTTATAGGCCTCATGTGTCACAACCACAGCCCCTGTCGTCATCGCTTTGGCTATTAGCCAAGCGTCTGCTCCTTCAAGAAACTCTTCCAATGCACCTGCCTTCATTACCGGCACCTGCTCCGCGATTCTTGAAACAATATCCCCAAAGGCCGCTTGAGTCTGCTGATCACTTGAGTCTTCAAACAGCTGAGCATTGCTCTTTACCCACTGCGTCAACTCGTCGTTACCCTTCGCCAGTTCGTCACGGACAGGAAAGATACTGGCAATTTCCAGAGCCTGATGCTGCTGAAGTATCCACGCCCAATAACCTGGGCAAATCGTCATCGCGTAATAACGATTTTTGGCTTCGATCAATGTGTTCGAATCCAATAAATGCTTCATGCGGATAATTTCATCGCATAAGCCTTCAGCTTCGCAGGTTGTACGCCCAACAACTTCCCTGCGTCGCGTAGCAGGATACGACCACTCTGCGCTTCTGCCAGAACAGCCCTGCTCAACCGAGCACTGTTTCTGATAGCAGCTGTGCGGTAGTAATCGCCTCCGTTGCCTTCCTTGTCGCGATATTCCTGTAAAACCCTATGGTAGTAAGCACCGTATTGATCACTCGTGATGAAACCAAGATCACGGGCGCGGCGCGCAATGACCAATGCACTGACACGAAAGCGTCCGGCCAATGGCATAACGTTATCTTCCCAGTAGACATCAGGGTCCCAATGCGCTCGAAAGACAAGCTCTGGAGCGAGGAACTCCCCCGCCACCGCATTGCAAAAAGCCTCTTCCTTGCGAGCACTTTGAGCGCCGCCGTCAGACACACCAGTGCTGCCGATCCAGATATGCGCAAGCTCATGCATAAGCGTAAAAAGCCGCGCAGTGGGCGCATCCGCGCTGTTGATAAATACGACGGGGGCCATCGCATGACTGATTGCAAAGCCTCGAAACTCGCTGACATCAAGCTTCCTGTGGGTATTACCCAAGGCAACTCCACTGCGCATCACAAGAATACCGGCGTCCTCCGCACCACTCACCAATGCCCTCACATACTCTTCATAACCCATGCGGACAAAGTCACTCGTAACGCCGAGAACGCGACGAATATCTGCGACAACATCTTTGATTGGCGAATAGCTGTTAAAACTTCCAACAAAGGCCAGCGGGGGGCGCTCGTGATCCTGCAGGTATTCCAAGTACCAGTCTTGCTTGCGGAGCACGTCTCTTACGGTATCCATCAAGTTCAGGCTGGGCTTGTCGGGGAACGCCCCGCCCACGGTACGCAAGTCTGGAAGCGGAAGATGTTCCTGTGGAGGAGCCTTGAGAAATAGAAAGCCAAAAGGGACGTGCGCACTAACTGCCCACTTTTGCGCCTGATTAAAGGTAGGAAGGCTCTTACCATCCTCCCACTCCTTTACCCTTTCCATTTTGACCGTAAGGCTTTTGGCAATCTGTTGCTCAGACAGCCCCGCCCGCTGGCGAGACCAGGACAGGATTGCGGGATTGATAAAGGCGGTCTGAGTCATGGTTTACAGGTATTAATCAGAAGTGGCCGTGACTATAGAAGTGACGACCCTACGCGTCAATTGATGGCCTCAGAGCCCTTTTGTAACAGCGTCTACCACGTGGCGTTTGCTGAACAGCGCCACGCTCGCCACCCCAACCGCGCCCATCACCACGCAATAGCCCACGCAAATCCACGGGCGGGTCGGCATCAGCGCTATCAATAGCAGTGGCGTGGTGCTCGCCCACAGCGCGTAGGCAATGTTGTAGGTGAAGGAAATTCCCGACACCCGCACCGGCGCCGGAAACAGGCCGACCATCACCGACGGCACCGCGCCGACGACTCCGCAACTCAAGCCCGCCACGGCATACGCCGCGCCCAGCCAGAGGCCGCCGTTGATCAGGCTGGCGTACAGAATCGCAATGCCGACGGGCAGCAACAGGCTGTAGACCAGCACCGCACGCCAGGCGCCGATGCGGTCGACCAGCAGGCCTGCGAGTACACAGCCGATATTCAGGAAGACGATACCCAACGCGCTCAACGCGAATGTATGGCTGGGGCTCATGCCGAAGGTTTTTTGCATCAGGGTCGGGGTGATGACCACCAGCACCACCACGGCCGAGGTGAGTACGCAAGTGAGGATCATCGCTGGCAGCAGCACCGCGCGATGGTCACGCAGGACGGTGCGCAGTGGCATTTCAGCGGCGGCTTGGCGGCGCGCCTGTATTTCCAGGAACACCGGGGTTTCGCTGAGCCAGCGGCGCAGCCACACGCCGATCACGCCGAATACGCCGCCCAACAGGAAGGGAAAGCGCCAGGCATAGTCGAGAATTTCGGCAGGCGTGAACACCTGCGCCAGCAGCGTGGCGGTGAGTGCGCCGAGCAGGTAGCCGAAGGTCAGGCCGGCTTGCAGGAAGCCCAAGGCGTAGCCACGGTGACCGGGCGGCGCGTGCTCGGCGACGAAGGTCCAGGCACTCGGGACTTCGCCGCCCACCGCAGCGCCTTGCAGCACACGCAGCACCAACAGGATCAGCGGCGCGAAATAGCCGATTTGCGCGTAGGTCGGCATGATCCCGATCAGCAGGCAGGGCAAGGCCATCATCAGAATGCTGAGGCTGAACACGCGTTTGCGCCCCAAGTGATCGGCGAAGTGCGCCATCAGGATGCCGCCCAGCGGGCGCGCCAGGTAGCCGGTAACAAAAATGCCGAAGCTCTGCAGCAGGCGCAGCCATTCGGGCATTTCGGGCGGGAAGAACAGTTGGCTGAGGGTCAGCGCAAAGAACACGAAGATGATGAAGTCGTAGATCTCCAAGGCACCGCCGAGGGCGGCCAGGCCCAGGGTTTTGTAGTCGGAGCGGGAAAAGCGCTGCGCCTGTGGAGAAAAGGTGGCAGTCATGTGAAGGCTCGGCAGACAAACAAAATGGCGTGCAGGTTATGAGCTGAACCCAATCATGGCAATCACGACAGATATATTTGTTTTACTCATGGATCGATGAAGATAACTGCATTCCCATATCAATGGCCGTAGCGGAACATGCCGTAAAACTGCCAACACCATAATAATTAAAAGAGGAAAGACTCGTGGCCGATGCTATCGAAGAAAGCCGCTATGCCCGATTTGCCCTGCGCTGTTCCAACTTCGCCGAACGCTGGTTTCCAGACTCGTGGGTATTTGCCGCCCTCGCCGTGATCATCGTTGCCGTGGCGACCTTGGGCATGGGCGCGGCGCCAACAGAGGCCGCCAAGGCCTTTGGTGATGGGTTCTGGAGCCTGATCCCGTTCACCATGCAGATGGCCTTTGTGGTGATCGGCGGTTATGTGGTGGCCAGTTCGCCGCCTGCGGTGAAGCTGATTGACCGCTTGGCGCGCATCCCCAAGAACGGCCGCTCGGCGGTGGCGTGGGTGGCGCTGATTTCCATGGTTGCCTCGCTGCTGAACTGGGGGTTGTCCCTGGTGTTCGGCGGTTTGCTGGTGCGCGCACTCGCGCGGCGTACGGATTTGCGCATGGACTACCGCGCTGCCGGTGCTGCGGCCTACTTGGGCCTAGGCGCGGTATGGGCACTGGGCCTGTCGTCGTCGGCTGCGCAGTTGCAGGCCAATCCGGCCAGCTTGCCGCCGTCGATTCTGTCGATCACCGGGGTGATCCCGTTTACCGACACGATCTTCCTGTGGCAATCCGGTGTGTTGTTGCTGGCGCTGATCGTGGTCTCGCTGATCATTGCCTACGCCACCGCGCCTGGCCCGAACAGTGCCCGTGATGCCAAGGCCTGCGGCGTCGACCCGGCGTTCAACCTGCCAAAAATCCAACCGCCCACCCGCCCTGGCGAATGGCTGGAACACAGCCCATTGCTGACTATTTTGCTGGCATTGTTGGCGGCCGGTTGGCTGCTCCATGAGTTTTCGACCAAGCCTGCTATAAGCGCGATCTCGGGGCTGAACACTTATAACTTCCTGTTCATCATGCTCGGCGCGCTGCTGCACTGGCGCCCGCGCAGCTTCCTTGATGCCGTGGCCCGCGCCGTGCCGACCACCACCGGCGTGCTGATCCAGTTCCCGCTGTATGGCTCGATTGCTGCGCTGATGACCGTGGTAAAAGGCGGCGACGGCCAGACCCTGGCGCACCATATCTCGACCTTCTTCACCTCCATTGCCTCGCACGACACCTACGCGCTGCTGATGGGCGTTTATTCGGCGGTGCTGGGCTTCTTTATTCCGTCGGGGGGCGGCAAGTGGATTATCGAAGCGCCTTACGTGATGCAAGTCGCCAATGACCTGCAATACCACCTCGGCTGGGCGGTGCAGATTTATAACGCCGCCGAGGCACTGCCAAACCTGATCAACCCGTTCTATATGTTGCCGCTGCTCGGGGTATTAGGGTTGAAGGCGCGGGATTTGATCGGGTTTTCTTTTGTGCAGTTGCTGGTGCACACGCCGCTGGTGTTGTTCTTGCTGTGGGCGTTGGGGACGACGCTGAAGTATTTACCGCCGGTGATGCCTTAGTCCTGATTGATACGCTCAGCGTGGGAGACGGGCTTGCCAAGATTGTGGCGAGCGGGCTTGCTCGCGTTGGGCCGCGAAGCGGCCCCAAAACCAGACGCTGGTAATGCCTGACACATCGCATTCCTCATTTCCAGGGTTGCTACGCAGCCCAACGCGAGCAAGCCCGCTCGCCACAGGTCGATTGGCGGCGTTAGCCAGGCTGTCTTCGTTCCGTCACATTGCGTTGCTACCGTCCTGCGAAATATCTTGAAACAACCACGCATCAGGGACTTCCCGCAATGAGTGACGAGCACAACGACCGCCCCGCTCCCGATTCCGTAGCTCAAACGCCGCTGGACACCAGCCGGCGGCGCTTCTTGGGAGGCGCGGCGGTGCTGGGGGTCGGTGCGACGTTGGCTGCCTGTGGCAATGCCAGTGAGGCACCCGGCAAACCGGCGCCTCGGCCACTGACCCCGCAAGAACTGGACAAGGTCTTGCACGATCAGGTGAAAACCGTGGTGGTGATTTATGCCGAGAACCGCAGCTTCAACAACCTGTTCGCCGATTTCCCGGGCGTTGAGAAGCCACTCGCGGCGCTGACGGCTGCCGAGTTCCAGCAACGCGACCGCGACGGTAGCCTGTTGGCCACTTTGCCGCCCGCGTGGGGCGGTGTGTTGCAAGTCGGCCCGCAAAGCGTGGACGGCGTGACCTACCCCAGTGAAGTGCAATTCCAGGAAAACCTGCCCAACGCGCCATTCGCCCTCAAAGGCCCGAACGCTGAGGACTTGCCCTTGAGCCTGGTCACCCGCGATTTGTGGCACGTGTTCTACCAGAACCAGATGCAAATCAACGGTGGCAAGAACGACAACTTTGTCGCCTGGGCGGATTCGGGTGGTTTGGTCATGGGCCATTACGCCCAGAGCCGTTATTCCCTGCGCCTGTGGGACGTGGCCAAGGAGTTTGTGCTCTGCGATAACTTTTTTCAGGGCGCCTTCGGTGGCTCGTTCCTTAACCACCAGTACCTGATCAGCGCCACTGCGCCGTTTTATCCGAATGCCGCGCAGTCCGTGGCCAAGGCACAAATCGCCACGCTGCAAAGCGATGACCCCACCGACCCACGCCTCAAGCCGTTGGGCACGTCCCCGGCCAGCGCCATGACTGGCCCACCGCAGTTCGGCCCCAGCGCCCTGACGCCGGACGGTTACGGCGTGAACACGCTGGCCCCGCCCTACTGGCCGACCTGGATTCGCGACCCGCAGAACCCGGATTACGCCAAACCGGACCTGCCCAACGTACTCGTGCCACAAACCCACGAACACATCGGCGACAAGCTGTCGAAGAAGAACGTCGACTGGGCCTGGTACGCCGGGGCGTGGCAAGCCACCCTGGACCAGTTCAAGGATTCAGGCGGCATCCCCAAGATTCCGAACTTCCAGTACCACCACCAGCCATTCAACTACTTCAAGCAACAAGGCCCCGAGAACCGCGCCGAACGTGACAAACGCCTGCGCGATGGCGGTTTGGGTGATGAATCAAGCACCAATAAGTTCTTCGCCGATGCCCAGGCCGGCAAGCTGCCCGCCGTGAGTTTCTACAAACCGCAAGGCAACCTGAACATGCACGCAGGTTACGCCGACGTGGCCTCGGGCGACCGGCATATCGCCCGCGCGTTGAAGGTGCTGCAAGAAAGCCCGCAGTGGAAAAACATGGTGGTGGTGGTGACGGTCGATGAAAACGGTGGCTGGTGGGACCACGTCGCACCGCCCAAAGGCGACCGCTGGGGCCCAGGCACGCGAATTCCGGCCCTGGTGGTGTCGCCGTTCGCGCGCAAAGGCACGGTGGACCATACGGTTTACGACACGGCGTCGATCCTGCGTTTGATTACTCGGGTGTTCCAGCTGGAGGCATTGGAGGGCCTCAAGCAGCGTGATGACGCGATGACCGCCCGCGGCCAGAAACCCATGGGTGACTTGAGCAATGCCTTGCAGTTCAACGTGTGAGTTGGCTTATCCAATAACGACACGCCTGGCGATTTAACACGCGGTTTTCCTGAGCAACCGCTACTGTGTGTGGGTGGGCTTTCACCCCGCGCAGACGGGCTTTCGCTGACAAGGAACCAACTATGTTCAAACCGACCAGGCTGTCCTTTACCCTGGCCGCACTGCTGGCCAGTGCGGCCGTACAGGCCGACATCGACGTGCCACTGGGCAGCACGCAACGTGTCACGCAACTGTTCGCCTTCCCGAATAACTGCAATGTGATCTGCTTTCGGCCCTGGACGCTGGAGCAGACTGCCGAGCATTACTTGAACCAGAGCCTGCAGCGTGACGGCTACAGCCGCGCCAAGGTCAGCGTAAAAACCCATGACGGCGAGGTAACGGCAACCTTCAGCGGCGTGCCCGACCAGTACGGCCAGCCGCTGAAGACGCTGCTTGATACCGCCGACCTGGCGTATCAAGGCGCGAGCAAACTCAACAGCGACGGCAAGTGGGCCTATAACTGGTACTTGTTTCTGCCGCTGGGCATGGCCCTGGAAAACCGCAAAAGCATCGAATTGCTGCACTTCCCGCCGGATTACTCGCTGACCCAGGCCCAGGACTACCTGGAATCGGCCACCACCGACCGCTGGGCTACCTTGCTCACCGACAATGGCATCGCGGCCACCGAAACGCCGGCTTATCAGACCATCATTGATATTGCGCCCATCGCCGCGCCCTCGAACGCGGGCAAGGACCTGGAAAACGTCTACGGCTATTTCACCGACTATCAGACGCGCATGGTCAAGGAGCTGAGCCAGCACGGCGACGTTTCACTGCCGATGGTCGCGTTCGGCGCGCCGGTGCGCAGTTGGGTCAAGCAACAATACGGCCAGACCGTAGGCGTGCTGGGCTTGGCGCAGATCAGCCCGCAAGCCGGCAAAAGCGTGGCGGTACTCGGCGCCAACCACCCGAGTTACATCTGGTATGCGGCAGACCCTGCAACCTATGCCGGGGATGAACATAAGGCCGACGACGCCGGTTTGAAAGTGATGGGGCAAGATTTGAGCGCGGCGTGCTGGCAAGCCGGGATGGGCCAGAAACCCGCCAGCGATGCCAATGTGCTGCTCAAGGCCTGCATGAACACTTGGCAGGTCACCCGCAAAGAGCAGACGTGTGAGCTGTTCTACACCTCGGTGCGCAAGCTCACCCCGCAGCAAGCCAACGCCAAGTGCGCCACTCCGGTCATCAAGGCTCAGTTGAAACAACTGAAGAATGCCACTCCGCCCACGGCCATCACCGCGCCAGTGCTTTAGGCCGCACAAAAAAAAACCGATGCCTACTGTCAACATTGACAGTAGTCATCGGCAGCCTGTTCAGCGAGTCTTAAGCCGGACCCATTCGCTGCAAGACTGGCACTCGACACCATTGGCAGGTCGATGCAGCCCACTTCAGGAGAGCCATGAAAACCCCAGCCATGGATAAGGCTAGTGACGCTGACAATGAGGGTCTGTACCCGTTTGCGACAACATCAGCGGAGGACGGCTATCCGACCACCCGCCAGTTTGAGATCGTGCGCGCCCCAAACGGCGATGCCGCCGGGATCAAATCGCGCGTAGCGTTCGACAACCGCACGCTCATCGCCAGGGTATTCGGCTATGCCTTGAGTGAACGGCGCCAGCATTCCTTCCAGATCTCGGCACGTATCCAGCTGTATGACCCTTGGGTCTGCGGCCAACTGCGTCACGCCTGCGACCCGAATGTGTATTTCGACACGGCCTACCTGGAGCTTTGGTCAGTGTTGCCGATCGCCGCCAACACCTGGCTGACCATTGATTTCGCCAACGCCGGCGACGTCTTGCACCGCCAGTTTGCCTGCGAATGCGCCGGGCCCAACTGCCGGGGCTGGATCAAAGGCGCGCAGGAACAACTCAGCGCAGAAGGCCAGTTGTTCCTGGAGCAGCGCGACCGTCACAAACCTGTTTAAGCGTCACCCAACGGGCGCAGGCGATATTGCGGCGGCAATTGCTCGAAGCCACTGATGGTGGTGTTCAAGCTCTTCCAGCGGCCATCCTTGATGCCGTAGATGCAGCCATGAATCGACAGGTTTTGCCCACGGTGCCAGGCGTTCTGCACAATGCTGGTGTGGCCGACGTTGGCCACCTGCTGAATCACGTTCAGCTCGCAGAGGCGGTCAACTTGCTCTTCTTCCGTCGGCAGTTGGGCGAGCAACTCGCGGTTTTCATAGTAGAGGTCGCGAATCGTGCGCAGCCAGCCATCGATCAAGCCAAACTGGCGGTCCTGCATCGAGGCACGCACACCGCCACAGCCATAGTGGCCGGTGACGAGGATATGTTTGACCTTAAGCACATCGACTGCGTACTGGATCACCGACAGGCAATTAAGGTCGGTATGCAGCACCACATTGGCCACGTTACGGTGCACAAACAGATCGCCTGGCAGCATGCCGACGATCTCGTTCGCCGGCACCCGCGCGTCGGAGCAGCCGATCCACAGGTATTCCGGGGTTTGCTGGCGGGCGAGCTTGGCGAAGAATTCGGGATCTTCCTGTTTGATCGCATCCGCCCAGCGTTCGTTGTTATCAAGCAAGTCTTGTAGTTCGTTCATCAGGGAAAGCCTCAGGAATGATGCCCAGCTTTGACACACCACCGCTGGTGCGGGTCACGCGCGGCGCGAGAATAGCCAGGCTAAATTAGCTTGAATCTTTAGGCGGCCATGCCTGTCCACACACTATAAGCCCCACAGTATGAGGATAAGCCATGACTGAATCACGACGTCCCTACGGCGCTACGCAGCCCGAACCGATTGATGACAACGAAGATCGCATGGGCTCAATGCGTGAGCTGGACTTTGACGAGCAGGCACCGACGGCAGAAATCGGCGATGAAATTCCGCCGGGTGAGCGCGAGCAGTTGATGCCCGACGAGCGGGTGCGCGAGGCCGGTATGACCGGTGCTTCGACGGACGATCATGAGCCCACCGATGATGACATGAGCCCCGAAACGCTGATCCATGAAGACGGCGCGCGCGATGCCCGCGAGGCAGGCGAAGATCAGCCGGCGGATTACGATTTGAGCATCGTCAATGAAGACGAGATAGGCGGCGGCAATGGGCTGGACGAGGCCGAACTGGCCGACCTGGCCGACCTGGACCCGGTAGACGGCAACCGCTGAGATACCACAGGGCCAACTGTGGGAGAGACATTGCTTCCTCCCGCAGTGGTTTTTGTGATCAGTCGACCAGCGTGCAGGCCATCACGACGGCATCTTCGCGCCCACCGACGGCGGGGTAGTAATCGCGTCGGCGCCCGATCTCGTTGAACCCGTAGCGCTCATACAGGCGGAACGCCCCGGTATTGCTGTCGCGCACTTCCAGGAAGCACTCGCGGGCCTTGGCCTCATAGGCTCGGGACATCAGGTGCTCCAGCAAGCTCAAACCCAGGCCTCGGCCCTGGCTTTCCGGCTTGACGGTGATGTTCAGCAAATGCGCTTCATCCAGGATGATTTGCACCACGCCGTGGCCTACCTGCTGTTCGCCTTCAAACATCAGCCAGATCTGGTACTTGCCCAGCCCATCGAGAAAAATTCCGCGCGTCCAGGGATGGCTGAACGCCGCGTATTCGATCTTGAGTACGGCGTCGAGGTCCGCCTCGGTCATCGGGCGGAAGGATAAAGCGTCACTCATCGGTACTTTTCCAGCGCGCCATCAGCTGGCGCATGGCTTGCCATACATCAGCCTTACGCTGTGGCTCTTCCATTAATAATTCCAGGCCCGGCAAGGCCCATACAGACCCCAGGCCGTCGACCTGCAGTTCGCGATACCAGGCTTCGGCATTCGCCTCGCCGGCAAAGCGCACGGCGGGCAAACCGATCAGCCAAAGGCACACGCAGGGTTCGTCCTCCAAGCGCGCCGAGACAAAACCTTGCACAAAATCACGCGCAGCTTCCGGGCCTTGATCCATGGTGCCGCGCACCAACAATGGCCAACGCACCGGGTCGCCGATGATTTGCGGGCTGTCGGGCAGGCCGGCGGCGCGCAGCATGTCTTTAAGCAGCATGTAGGCCGGGTCGCGGGTTTGGAAGCGTTCGCCGGTGGGCAGTTCCACCAGCAGCAGGCAACGTCCGGCCCGCAGCAATTGCAGGGCAAAGCGTGGCGGCGGCACCACAGCGGCTTTAGCCACCGGGGGCGCTTTTTCGGCGACGGCAGGTTTTGCGACGGGAGATGGGCGCGGTACTTCGACCTTCGCGCGCTCTACAACAGGCCGCGCCTGCGGCTCGGGCTTGACCACCGCCACGGGCGCTGCGGCCTCCTCACCCGACACCTCAAGTGCCTCAAAAGGCTCGGGCGCGTCCAGCAACTGCGGCCGCGACGGGGCGGCGAACGGCAGTTCGGTGCGGGGCAGCCAGTTGACCACCTGCATGGCGGTCAAGTAAGCGCGACGTCGGGACTCGATAAGCACAGCTCGGCCACTTGTGGATAAGTAAAGAGCGGGGATTCTACCGCTGTTCGGTAACAATCGCCCACTGTGCACTGACCGGCTGTGGATAAATCCCGCGCCTGATGCAGTACAATCGCGACTTTTAATCGCCAACCAGCCGGCCATTCCCATGATCGAACCCAAGCGCGTCCTGCGCGCCCTCGCCGAACACTGGGCCTTACTTGAGCCACTGTGCGAACATTTCGACCAAGGCACCTTGAGCCTGAGCGAACTGCGCGCGCAACTGGCCGCCCAACAACTGGACAGCACGCCCCAAGACATCACCGGCTTGCTGGACGTGTGGATTCGCCTGGATATTCTGGTGCCTGTCGCCAAAAGCCCGAACCGCTTCGAGCTGAACGCGCAGATCCACGACTTCCTCGCCTACCTGCGCAAAGAGCACCGCCTCGGCCTGTGCCTGGAAATCGAAGCCTACCTGCGCCACCTCGAGCGTTTGGCCGGCTACATTCAGGACGCCTTCGACATCCGTGATGGCCACGACCTGGCCCGGCAACTGCGCCTGCTGGATATGCGCGTGCGCGATGTGCTGAAAAAACTCGCCAACGACGAACAAGCCCTCGCCGCCGTGGCCGACCGCGCCAAGACCAGCGACCGGCAGATCCCGTTGCGCCAGCGTTACGCCGAAGTATTGGCGACGTGGGACGAATACGTTGAACCGATGATCCAACTGGTGAACGCCGACGGCGCCTTTGAACAAGGCGTGCGCAAGGTTGAGAACGTGTTGCTGCGCATGCTCACCGAGCAACAGCGCCTCGGCCACCTGGTGGACGACGACATGCTGCTGCGCACCCACGCGCGCATCCTCGAAATGCAAACCAGCGCCCAGTTGACCTTGCGTCACGCGCGCGAGCTGCTGCTGCCGCTGCGTGAAGAAGCGCGCAGGCATAACGCCGTGACGCGCGGCGCTGCGCTGGCATTGTCGGCCATCCGCCGTAAAGGTCTGGACGCGGTGCCGCAAGCGGCGATGCCGATGTTCAGCCGGCCGCAAAGCACCTTCCTCGGCAGTGCCAGCCAGGTAGAGGCGTATGTGTATGCGCTGGCCAATTTTGAGCCCAAACCGGCGCGTTTCCCCAAGGCGCACAAATCCCACAAGGGCGAAGCTCAACGCGCACCGCGCACGGTCAAGGAAATGCTCGAGCGCTGCGAAGACGCGCTGCCGATGCCAGACCTGATGACCTGGCTGCTTGCGCAGGAACCCGACGGCGCCACCGACGAATTGCTGTACTGGTTCTCGCGACTCTCGCGTGAAAAACGCTTCAAGCGCGAACGCCTGGAACGCCGCGATTACCACACACACGAGCACCAGGTCAGCCTGCGCTCATTCGCCCTGCTCCCGGCCAACGCTGATGCGGCCGAGAATTCCGCGAGTACACCCAATGCAACTTGATCTATCCGAACTGTCCCAGCTGGCGCCGATCTTTCGCGAGCTGTTCAAGGGTTACCACGTCAGCCGCCGCGACCCGGAGCTGTACGCACAACTGTCAAACTTCCAGGACCAGTACCGCACACTGTTCAAGGCCCTGGGCTTTGAGCTGGTCTGCGATACGCGCGGTTTCTACTACTTCGTGCCGGACTCGGCCATCGCCAGCGCGCAGGTCAACAAGACCGCGCAGCGCCTGGCGCTGTTCACCTTCATCATCGTCGAGCACCTGGCCGACCAGGGCCGCGACCCGATTGCCGTGCTCGACGGTGGCAGCCTGGGCCGCGATGAATTGCCGTCGCTGCTGGAGAAGTACCGCGACCTGTTTATCCAGGCCGAAGTGCAAACCCAGGAAGAACTCGAAGAAAAAATCATGCGCCGCATGACCCAACTGGGTTTTGCCAGCGAAGACAACGGCGTGTACCGCTTCCTGCCGCCGATGCACCGCTTCCTCGACGTGTGCTTGTCGGTGCAGCAAGACCGCGACCTCGCGGCCAGCGTGCACAGCGTGTTGCCATTGCCGGCGCCGGTGATCATCGACGAAGACAGCGATGAAAAGCTGCTGAAGACCGATGATCCGCTCGACCTGACTGAATTTGAGAGCGAAGAAGACGCCATGGCCCGCGCCATCGCCGAAGAACAGGAGACCGACGCATGAGCAAGGAACGCTACGGCATCCGCCGCTTCGCCCTATTGAACACCGCCGGTTACAGCTTGGGTTTATTCCCGCTGGAAGAGCCGCTGTCGGTGTACGGCGCGAACAACCTGGGTAAATCCGCGTCGATCAACGCCTTGCAGTTCCCGATTCTGGCGCGCATGTCGGACATGAGTTTCGGCAAGTACACGCTGGAGCAATCACGGCGCTTCTACTTTGCCACCGACACCAGCTACATCCTCGTGGAAGTCTCGCTGCCCCACGGCCCGCACGTCATCGGCGTGGTCGGCCGTGGCCCGGGCGGTGGTTTCGGTCACCAGTTTTTTGCCTACGCCGGCAAGCTGGACCTGGCCCACTACCAGAAAAACGACACCTGCCTGCGCCAGAAAGAGCTGTTCACCAACCTTGAGCGCGAAGGCCTGAAAGCCTACGAACTGAAGCCGGATGAGCTGCGTCGTTTGCTGGTGGGCGGGCACACGTCGATCCCGCTCGACCTGACGTTGATTCCGCTGCGCTCCACCAGCGAACAGAGCCTGAAGACCTTCCGCGCGCTGTTTATCAACCTACTGCACATGCGCGAAATCACCGCGGCCAAGCTCAAGCAATTGTTCCTCGATGCCTTCGAACACAGCCTGCGTTCCGGCAGTGTTGATTACATCGCGGCGTGCGAAGAAGCCTTCCGCGATGTGCGACGCATGGAGCAGGATTACAACGCTCTGGTAGCCGCCGGGCCGCTGGTCGAGGCACTGGCGAATGGCGTTCGCCAGCGCGACGTGTTACGCGGCAAGTTGCATCGCCTGTCGCCACTTTTGGATTCGTTGCTGGGCACGTGGTCGGACTACGCCGGCGCGCGCAAGGAAGAGCTGACCATTCAGGCCGAGCATTACCGCAACGAGCAGGACGCGCTGCAAAACAATCAACGCGGTGGCACCCAAGAGCTGATGCGCCTGGAGCGCGAAATCAGCGGCATCCAGCGCTGGCTCGGTGAACTCTCGGTGCTCAAGCATCGTTTTGCGCTGGTCGATAACGTCAAGGTGCTGGAGCAGCAACTGCTGGCGGCCAAGGATGCCCACGACGAATTGGCCGGTGCGCTGGCGCAGTCCCGGCAGTTCAGCGCCGAGGACTTGGACGAGCGTTTGCGCGACCTGGAAAAACGCTTCAAGTCGGTCAAGCAACAGCTCGATCACGCCGACAACAACAGCTACGCCAAACTGCGCGAAGAATTTTCGCAGCCGGATGTCGAGCGCCTGATGCGGTTGTTCAACAGTTCGTTGTTCAGCCTGCCCTTGGGCGAGCATGGCATCACGCTGGATGAAGACGGCCAGTGGGTTAAATCCCTGGAGCAGATTCTTGATAGCTTCAAGGGCGAGCGTTTTGAAGTGCCAGGGTTGTCTATCGACCTCTCCCACATCGAGCCGCCGGCCTTGCAAGCCTTGGCCGACCGCGCGGCGTTGCGCGACCAGAAAGAACGCCTGGAAAAAGAACTCAAGCAACTGAAAACCCAGCAAGCCGTGGCCTCCGACCGCGCGGCGAGCAAAACCCAAACCGAAGCGCTGTACCAGCAAGTGCTGGACGCGCAAAAGGCCCTGGAAGACTTCCGTCGCGCGCAAACGTTGAGTGCCGAAGAAGGCGAGAAGCTCGAACACCTGGCGCAGATGGAAGCGGCTCAGGACGAGTTGAAGCGTTCCAGCGATGCCTTTACCGAGCGCGTCCAACAACTGTCGGCCAAGCTGCAACTGGTCGGCCGCCAGATCGCCGATATGGAAGCCAAGCAGCGAACCCTGGACGACGCGCTGCGCCGTCGCCAGTTGTTGCCGGCAGACTTGCCGTTCGGCACGCCGTTCATGGACCCGGTCGATGACTCGATGGACAACCTGCTGCCACTGCTCAATGACTATCAGGACAGTTGGCAAGGTTTGCTGCGCGCCGATGGGCAAATTGAAGCGCTGTATGCGCAGGTGCGCCTCAAGGGCGTGGCCAAGTTCGACAGCGAGGATGACGTTGAGCGCCGCCTGCACCTGTTGATCAACGCCTATGCACACCGCACCGATGAAGCGCTGACCCTCGGCAAGGCGCGCCGTGCGGCCGTCACCGACATCGCGCGGACCCTGCGCAATATCCGCAGCGACTATGACAGCCTGGAACACCAACTGGCCCTGTTCAACCGCGAGATCAACAAGCGCCAGGTGTCCAACCTGCAGAGCTTTCGCATCGTGCTCGCGCCGAACAAGGAAGCCCTCAAGCATATCGACCAGATCATCCACAGTGCCGGTCAATATGAAGAAGGCGAAACGCTGTCGGTGTTCGACCTGAGCCAGAGCGCCGAGCAAGACAACAAGAACGAAGAGGCCAAGGAATACCTGGCGCGCCTGGTGGCCGCCAACCACAACCAGCTGGGCCTCAAGGATTTGTTTGAACTGGCCTTCGAAATCACCAAGGTGCACGGCCAGCCAGTGATTCACACCGACATTGATGGCGCCGCGTCCAACGGCACCACCATGACCATCAAGGCGCTGACCAACATGTACTTGTTGCTGCACTTGATGGACCGCGACCAGGCCGGGCGCGTGCGCTTGCCGTACTACCTGGATGAGGCGGCGGACATCGACGAGAAAAACCAGGCGGCGCTGCTGGAGACCAGTTTGCAGTTGGGCTTTGTGCCGATTCTGGCCAGTGTGAAACCGCAGGTGTCGGCCCAGGTGGCAATCGACCTGGAAGGCGGCAGCGGGCCGAATGGCATTTATATCGATGAGGCGGACTGGAAGTACATCCGTCGTCATGATGCCGTGAAGGCGACGGTGAATGTGCAGGCGGACGAACCGGAGCTGGATGAAGTCTGAGTTTATTCGCTGATACGCAAAAGGCCGCGATCATAGGGATCGCGGCCTTTTGTTTGGGCTTTGGTTTGAGGGCCTCATCGGGAGCAAGCCCCCTCCCACATCCTGATGTGTGAGCACCTTTAAAGTGTGGGAAGGGGCTTGCTCCCTCCCACACTCTGATGTGGGAGCACCTTTAAAGTGTGGGAGGGGGCTTGCTCCCTCCCACATTCTGATGTGTGAGCACCTTTAAAGTGTGGGAGGGGGCTTGCTCCCGATGGCCGCACCTCGCTCTATTTACCGAGTGGAATCTTCGGCGCCCACGTCAGCCACTCATCTTCAAACTTGTCGAACAGCGCAAAGGTTTGTTGAGGGCGTGCCGGATTACCCATGCGCTCACCGTCTGGCGTGGCGAAGGCGATACCGCCTGCCACCAGGGTTTCCAGCGACTCGGTGCGTACCGTCGCGCCTTTGAACAGCCCAAAGTCGAGACCGAAACCGCTGGTGTTCCAGAAGCGGCTGCCACTGCGCACCAGCGGCGCGTACTTGGGCTCGATCAGAATGTGAACCAGCACCCGGTCAGCGGTCTGGCCCAGCTCATAACCCGTGACTTTGCCGACGGTGACTTCGCGGTAAGTCACCGGAACGCCTTCCTTCAACGAACCACGGCGGGCGGCGCTTAGCACCAGGCGCAGGCCAGCCTCTTGGTGCACTGCTTCAGGCGGCTGATTCAAGGCCACAAAACTCTTCTGCGGGCCGGCATTTTTTGCCGCGGGCAGCACTTCGAGGTACTGGCCGGTGACCAGCGTTTGCAAGTTAGCGGTCTTCATCAGGCCCAGTTCGGGCTTGACCACCCAAAACTGCGTGCCGGCGCGAGCAACACGGTCCGCCACTTGAGTGATGCGCGCGCTGAGCAGCACCGATTGCATATCGGCGCTCAGGTCGACACTTTCGATCTTGCCCACGTCCAGACCCTTAAAGCGTATCGGCGAGCCAACGCTCAGGCCATCAGCGCGATCAACTTTGATTGTCACCAGCGTGCCGTGCTGATTGGCGGCGTCGCGGTCAGCAAACAGGCGGAACCGCGGGATACGCTTTTTCAGAGGTACGTTCGGCTGCGGGGTCTCGAAAGCGATACCGCCGGCCATCAGGCTCGCCAGCGATTCAGCTTTCACTTGCACGCCGCCGGTGAGGCCACCGGTGAGCGTGACACCGCTGGCATTCCAGAAGCGCGTCGAGCCATTCACCAGGTTTTCGTATTCCTTCTCGATGTGTACGCCGATCACCAGTTGTTTGTTCTTGCGCGAGAACTGGTAGCTCTGCACCGAGCCAACCTTGACCTGTTTGTAGAGGATCGGGCTGCCAACGTCCAATGAGCCCAGGCTATCGGTCAAAAGCACCATGTGCAGGCCGGGAGACCGCAGGTCCAGCGGCGGCGCCTTGGCGCGAGCGACATACTCGCGTTGCGGCGCGGTGCCTTTGTCACCGGGGCGAATGGCGATGTAATTACCTTTGACCAACGCCTCAAGCCCGGTGATACCCGCCAAGGAAATAGACGGTTTGACCACCCAGAACTGAGTGTCCTGCACCAGGTAATCCTCGGCCAGCGGGTCGAGGGTCAGCTCGGCATTGGCGCTGGTCAGATCCGGGTCGATCTTCAAGGTTTTCAGGCTGCCGACCTGGATACCTTTGTACATCACCGGCGTACGCCCGGCCTGCAAGCCTTCGAAGTCGGTGAGTTTGACCTTGACCTTGAGGCCTGCCGCAGCGGCATCGAAGTCTTCATACAAGCGAAACGGCAGGCTCGGGTCAGTCGGCGGGCTGTCTTGACGATTCTCGGGTGTGGCGAAGGCGATGCCGCCGGCGACGATACTGGACAGCGATTCGCTGCGCACTTTCACACCGGAGAGGTTGGCGTCGATGCTGATGCCACTGGCGTTCCAGAACCGCGTGTGTTTGCGCACCAGATTGGCGTAAGTCGGCTCAATGTAGACCTTGATCTCGACGGTGCTCTGGTCCTCGGACAGCAGGTAACTTTTGACCTGACCGACCTGGATCTGTTTGTAGAACACCGGACTGCCACGGTTCAGCGAACCAAGACGATCGGCCTTGAGGGTCAGGTGCAAGCCCGGCTTGGCATCCGACAAAGGCGGCTCTTCAGAGAGCGCCTTGAATTTGCGCGTGGGCTCGCCGTCGCCAGGGCTGGCCGCGATGTAGTTACCCGAGACCAGGGTTTCAAGGCCGGTGATACCGGCGAGGCTGACGCTGGGTTTGACCAGCCAGAAACGCGTGTTGGTCCGAAGGTACTGCTCGACATCCTTGCCCATCTCGATGGTGGCGATGACCCCGCGATTGTTGCCCTCGTCGTCCAGGGCCAACGCCTTGACCTTGCCCACGGGCATGCCTTTGTAGACCACTTCGGTTTTGTTGACCTGAATGCCTTCGCCGCTCTCAAAGCGAACCTGCACTTCAATGCCTAACTGGGAATAGGCGCGCCACCCCAACCAACCACCGATGATCAGGGCAACCAACGGCAACACCCAGATGGCCGACCAGTTGGACGCTGGGCGGGTTTTAGCTTTTGGCAAATCACTCATGGTCGTCGTCCGACTCCGTGTTGTCCCAAATCAGTCGGGGATCAAAAGTTACTGCGGCAAGCATCGTCAAGATCACCACACTGGCGAACGCTGCAGCGCCGAGATTGGCCTCGACACTGGCAAGTCGCCCAAAGTTGACAACCGCCACCAGGATGGCGATCACGAAAATATCCAGCATCGACCAGCGACCAATGAATTCGATGAAGCGGTACATGATAATGCGCTGCTGCGCGGACAGCGGTTGGTGACGCTGCACCGAGAACAGCAACAAGCCAATGCCCACCAGCTTGAAGGTGGGGACCAGGATACTGGCGATAAACACCACTGCGGCGATTGGAAACATGCCGTGCTGCACCAGCTGAATCACACCCGACATGATCGTGCTTGGATCACCTTGGCCCAGGGAACTGACGGTCATGATCGGCAGCAGGTTGGCCGGGATGTACAAGATGGCCGCCGTGATCAGCAGCGCCCAGGTGCGCGTCAAGCTGTTCGGACGGCGAGCATGCACAACCGCGCCGCAACGGGTGCAGGTTTGCTCGTCGGCGTCCGGGTCTTGCTGGTTTAACTCGTGGCATTCGGTACAGATCAGAATGCCCGCATCAATCGCCCGCATACGCATCCTCTTCTGCCAGCGCTTCCCATATTTGGTGAGGTGACATCACCACCTCCAACAGCACTTGAACCATTAACAGGCTGATAAAGCAGCCCAGCCCCAGGCCTATGCTGATCGTGGCCATATCGGCGAGCTTCACAATCGCTACCAGCACGCCCATCAGGTAGACCTCGAGCATGCCCCAATCCTTGAGGTGGTGGTAAATGCGATAAAACAGCAGGCCGTAGCTGCGGCCAATGTTCCAACGAATACTGAGCAACACCGCCAGTTGGCACAGCAACTTGAGCAGCGGAATGCCCATGCTGCAGAAGAACACCACCAGCGCGACGCCTTGCATGCCGCTGTCGAACAGGCCGACAACGCCGGTCCATACGGTGTCCTGCGAGGACTGCCCGAGTAGATTGAGCTGCATGATGGGTAAAAAGTTCGCGGGGACGTACAGCAACAGTGCAGCAAGCACCAGCGCCAAGCTTCGGTCAACGACGTTGTGCCGGTGAGCGTACAACTCATAACCACAGCGTGGGCATTGGGCCTTTTCACCACGTACAAGCGCTGGCTTGCGCATCAGCAAGTCACATTCGTGGCATGCCACCAGTTCGTCCAGCGGCAAGTCCGACACCTCGAAGGTATCAACCGGATCGGGCATAAATAGGGCTCAAGCTCTAAAAAAGGTTAGGCGCCTATTCTAGTGGTGTGGTTCATAAATAACTGTACGAATTTATCTCGGCCCAGCCGTGGGCAAGCAAGGTTTCCAGGGTTTCCGACCGCCCAAAACAAAACCCCTGTTTGCGTTAGCAAACAGGGGNTCTGGAATTTAATCTTGACGATGACCTACTCTCACATGGGGAAACCCCACACTACCATCGGCGATGCATCGTTTCACTACTGAGTTCGGGATGGGATCAGGTGGTTCCAATGCTCTATGGTCGTCAAGAAATTCGGGTACTGAGTCGTGGCCTGATGGCCTCGTTTCAGCAAATTGGGTATGTGACAGCTTTCGGTGTTTTGCGAGATCGAACTTTCGGTTCTATCGTCTTCACACACCGCAATCTGG